>JAYPZT010000125.1:0-3412 GCA_038136415.1 Opitutales bacterium | reverse complement strand
GGAGCAGATGAAACTGCGGTATGTAATTTGGGCTCAGTGGTGCTTGATTCCCACCTCACTGCTGATGGAGAAATTGATCACGAGAAACTCCGCGATACCATCCGTATTGCTATCCGTGCCCTCGATAATGTAATCGATGTAAATTACTATCCGACAGAAGCAGCCAAGACATCCAATATGAGGCATCGTCCTATTGGTATGGGCGTGATGGGACTGCAGAATTCACTCTTTATTAAGGATGTGGCTTTCAATTCCGATGCTGCGGTGGAATTTAATGACGAGTTCATGGAAGCCATTTGTTACTACGCCTATGAGGCATCCAGTGATTTGGCTAACGAGCGCGGTACATATTCCTCCTATCGTGGATCCAAGTGGGATCGTGGCATTTTACCTCAGGATACAATCCAGGCACTCGAAGAAGAGCGTGGCGAAAAAGTGGATGTGCCCAAGACTTCCAAAATGGATTGGTCTGTGGTCCGCAAGAAAATTGCCAAGCATGGGATGCGTAACAGTAATGTGATCGCGATAGCACCAACCGCCACCATCTCCAATATTATGGGATCATCCCCATGTATCGAGCCGACCTATAAAAACATGTTCGTAAAGAGCAACCTGTCCGGTGATTTCATGGTGCTTAATCGCTTCCTGGTGAACGATCTCAAAAAGGAAGGGCTTTGGAATAAGGAGATGTCCGATCAGTTGAAGTATTTCGATGGTGAATTGGGTTCCATTGATTCCATTCCTGAGCACATCAAGCAAAAGTACCTCACTGCGTTTGATGTTTCTTTTGAATATGTGATTGCAGCAGCAGCCCGTCGTCAGAAGTGGATCGATCAGGCACAATCTGTAAATCTCTTCCTGGGGACTCCTGATCTCAAAACTTTATCCCATATGTACCGTGCCGCCTGGCGACAAGGGTTGAAAACCACTTACTATCTGCGCACCCTGGGAGCTTCCAATATTGAGAAGGCAACGGTTGATCTCAAGCAGGGCAAGCCTCTTGCCAAAGGACCCTCCGATGAACCGTCCCCCAAACAGGAGTACACCGAAGCGGAGAAAAAAGCCTGCAGCATTCAAGCCATGTTAAATGGTGAGGAGTGCGAAGCTTGTCAGTAGCTTCTGTGTCGCGAATGTCTGCTTCGTCAGGCACTTGATAAATACCTTTAAATCCTTCAGGAATTTCTGTGGATACAAACAAGCGCTTAGATAAGCATTTAGGTGAAGAGCCTCTGTACGGACCTGATGTATTTGTTGCCCCTACCGCAGTGGTGTTGGGTGATGTGCAAATGGATGAAGGTTCCAGTCTTTGGTATGGAGGAGTGCTTCGAGGCGATATCAACTCGATAAAAATTGGCAAGTACTCCAATTTGCAGGACGGGGTGATTGGGCACCTGGCGGATGACCACCCTCTGGTAGTCGGGCAATATGTCACCGTGGGACATGGTGCAGTCATTCACGCCTGTGAGATCGGGGACGAATGTTTAATAGGAATGAATTCAACCATTCTGGACGGAGCCAAAATTGGGAAACAGTCAATTGTAGCTGCCGGAAGCGTGGTGCCCGTAGGCATGCAAATACCCGAAGGCAGTCTGGTTGCTGGAGTGCCCGCCAAAGTAAAGAAATCGTTATCCGAAGAGGAACGGGCGGGGATCAAAAGTTGGGCGGAGAAGTATTTGGTAGTCGCTAAACAACACCGGGAAAAGCTTGGAAAGATGCGTCCAGGTCCTCCTGCCTGAACGAATCTTTATTCTGGTCCGGCACTTTCCATGCCGTACTTTTGGTAAAAGTCTTCCAGGGTCGTACTAAGGTTAGGCAGGGGATGGCTTCCTGAAACTGCTTCGGCACAACAGGAAATGTAGGATCGTATCGCAGATTCAGAAGCTGTCTGTTTTTGGTGGTGGAGTAATTTGAGCAAGCAGGATCTTGCCTGATCCCAGTCCTGAAAATCGTAGGAGTATGCAAGCATGATCTCATGCCACTCCGCCTGTTCTTCCTTGGAAAGTTCTGATATCGAATCCATCATAAGCAAGTATGTTCGGAGAAAATTTTCTGGTAAATTAGAAAAGGATAAATTTTTTTTTCATTTCTCTTGGATTGTTGGCTGAGGTTTGTCAAAAGGTACAAGTAAAAATTGTTCAATAAATATGTCTCATTCCCAAGATTCATCTGCTCCCACCAAGGATAATCCCTACCAGTCAAAATTACTGGTAAACCGTTTGCTCAATCATGGGTCAGACAAGGAGACCCGCCACTTTGAGATCTCTTTAGAGGATAGCGGTCTTAGCTATGAGCCGGGAGATTCCCTCGGGGTAATTCCGCAAAACGATCCCAAAGTAGTTGACGATCTGCTATCTGCAACCGGACTTTCGGGAGAGGAGCTGGTTGTGGTCGGTGAGGATAACCTGTCGCTCAGAGACGCTCTAGTTAATCGTCTTGCCTGTACTGTCCTAAGTAAAATCCAAATCAAGAAATTTAATGAGATTGCTCAGGATTCAAAGTTGGAGGAATTATTACAACCAGCCAATCGCGATGCCTTTGCTGATTATTTGTGGGGCAGGGAATTGATTGATTTATTTCTGGAGTTTCCTCAGCAGGGAATCGCGGCCGAAAACTTGGTTGGTCTCCTGCGTCCCATGCCTCCCCGTTTGTACTCCATCGCTTCCAGTATCAAGGCTCATCCAGAGCAGGTGCATCTGACGGTGGCGATTGTCCGCTACGATTCCCATGGCAGAAAACGGGAAGGGGTCTGTTCCTCCTATTTGGCCGACCGTGTGGGTGAGAGTATTCCCTGCTATTTCCATCCCAATAAAAATTTCAAGCTTCCGGAGGACTCTCAGACTCCAGTGATTATGGTGGGGCCCGGGACGGGCATTGCTCCCTTCCGTGCCTTTATCGAAGAGCGGAAAGCAACCGGTGCCGCGGGTAAAAACTGGTTGTTCTTTGGGGATCGCTCCTCCAAGACTGATTATCTCTATGGGGAGGAATGGGAGCAGTACCGCAAAGATGGATTGCTCACGGACCTCGACCTGGCGTGGTCCCGCGATCAGTCCGAAAAAGAATATGTGCAGCACAAGATGCTGGCTAAAGGAAAGGAATTATTTGCCTGGTTGCAGGATGGAGCATCCTTTTATGTCTGTGGCGATGCTTCCCGCATGGCCAAGGATGTGGACTCCGCCTTGCGTCAGATCGCTCAATCCGAAGGATCGATGTCCGAAGAGGATGCGGGTGCCTGGGTAAAATCTTTACAGAAAGAAAAACGCTACCTCAAGGATGTGTATTAAGAGTGATGTGCAGAGATTGAGCCTCTGCCTGATTCACTCATTTATTTCGGTTGGATAAACTAGCGTTTCTTTTCTTCTTAGCTGGCTACCGATTGGCGGTAGGATTCCACTTCCCAGTTTTCAATAAACTC
>JAYPZT010000124.1:0-3439 GCA_038136415.1 Opitutales bacterium | reverse complement strand
TGGCCAGACTGGATTGTAATCAGGAGTGGGCACCAAGTACCCCTTGGCAGATCGTGCGGGTGGCTCGATCCATTCTCCTGCACTCAAGGATACGGCGAGGAATATAAAGCAGGTAAATATCTTCATCTTCTGCGAAAGTTCCAATAAGTTGCAGACACAATTCCTGAGATCAAACCGACTAAAGTTAACAACACTCCAAACCATAAAATACTTTCCAGTGGCACTGTCCAAAGTAAGGTCCAACCAAAGGATTGTACATTAATCACAAACACCAACAACCAACCAAGTGCCAGTCCGGTGATCGCACCGGCCACCCATGCAGCCACCCCGATACCTGCTCCTTCCAATCCGGCAGCCCAGATAAACCGGGGAGTGGAAAAACCAAGATGTTTAAGAGTCATCCATGTCTGGGTGGATTCATCAAAGATTGAAAATAATCCCAGCAGCAACCCAGCAAATGCAACTGCCAGCCCAATAAAGCTCAGGGCATTGGTTGCCTGAAAGGTCTGCTCAAATATCCCAAGGGCCACATCCCTCAATTCCCTCTCATTGCGAACATCGAGCCCGGGATAAGCGATGCGTAAACGATCCCTCGTCTCATCCAATTTCGATACATCATTCAGGAAAAGGCTGGCATTGATCGGTCTATCCCCACCCGTCCATTCCTTCCATGTGTTTGAGGAAACCGCAGCCATTCCAAACTCATTTCCATAATCACAAAAGATTCCCATGGGTGATACTTTCTTGATTCCTGCAGGTGTCTCCAGTTCCACCACTCCTCCAGAAAGCAGATCAAACCGCCGGGCAAAAGTTTCACTAATCAAAGCAGGCTCCGCACCCTCCACTGGACTGAGTTCACCTGGTTCCTTCAACCAAATTTGCCGGGCCTCTTCGCTCCAATGTTTCATATCCACTCCCGCAAGAATCGTTCTCCCCATCGGAGGCTTGGCATAACATACCCGCATCACATCGGCATACCTGATATTGGGATCAGTCAATAATTCATTCAATAATTTCGGATCGATTCCATTCACATTTCCCGAGCCCGTCACCCCACTTTCGGAAACATATAAATCTGCCTGAAAACGAACATCAAACCACTCCTCAATTGTCCCGCGGAAACTATCAATCATTTGAAACATTCCCGTCACCATACTTACCGCCACCACCAGTCCAGCCACTGCCAACCGATGCCTGCTCGATCCATCCTGCAAGCGACTGCATGCCAGCCTTGCCACTGGACTTGTTGCAATAGGTCGTACCAAGCCAGCCAATATTACTAATACATGTCCGGAAAGTAATGCAGCCCCCAGTATCCAGCATCCAGAGGCAAGAAACCCACCCACTGGAATCTTCGAACCCGATTCAATCACCACCGGTGGAAACAATAAAAACAGCCCACCAATCAGGATGAGCAGGACTCCAACTTTTGGATGTCGCAACCACGCAAACCCGGGCGACCAATCCCCCCGGGCCAATACCTGAGCAGGTGGTGTCTGGTTGGCATCACGGGCAGGCAGCCAACCGGCAATCATACTAAAAAGTAAGCCCAGAACTATCCCCACCAGCACATCTGTAAAAGTCAGCCTCAAGGCTTCCACCGATGTGGCAAAGTAAAGAGCATTCACCGTATCCGCGAGCATACCCACGGCCCCCATTGCCAATACCTGCCCCACTCCCACTCCAGCAATTGAACCGAGTAAACCCAATGCAAACGCTTCCAGTAAGTAGGTAAAAAACAATACCGAACCATCCACGCCTAAGGAACGAAGCGTGGCAATTTCTGCCCGCCTTCGCACCACTGCAGCATCCAGTGCCTGCAGGATCAGGTATGCTCCTACCAGAATGGCAATTAAAGATAGGATGGTCAGGTTCAATCGGAATGCTGCCGTCATTGCCGCCCGATCAGCCGCACGGTTTTGTGTGGGAGAAAGAGTTAGATGATCTGGTATTTCTGTGAGCAACCGGCTTTTTATATCAGCCAGGTATTTTGTATCTTCCCTCCTCTCAATTTGGTCGATCACCACCTCCACCCGGTTAAGCTCGCCAGGTCTACTCAAAAGACTTTGTACCGTGGGTATATCTGCCAGCACCAGATCATCCGGCAGGTTACCCTCCGGATCATCGAGAATCATTCGCACTTTCATCTTTGCCAGGTGGCCACTGGCAAGAAAGGAAATTTCATTGCCTACTTTTACAGCCAGGGCTTCCGCTACCTTTTGCCCTATCCATACCTCATCCCCGCTACCCAACCAATCATACCAATTGGTATCATCGTCCGAAAATTTGAAACTCTGCTGAGCCAGGGTTGGTAGGTTTCCCAGAGCCAGTAAATCAAGCCCAACCAAGCGGAGTTGTTTCTTCCCCTCTCCCTGCTTCTCCAGTGCAGTTACCGAACCCTCAATCACCGGGATTAGGTGCCAATCCGGATCCATAGATAATTGATCGAGTTTATAAAGATCCTCTTCCTTTATTCTTTGTACCGGTGACTCGATCAGAAAATCACTCTTTCCAGAAACCGCCTGATTAAAGAGACCAAAATTAGAGGAAGCTGCCCGGCTTGCCTGGCGGATCCCATTGAAAGCTCCCACCCCCACCGCAACTATTCCAACAAGTAATAAATAGTGCCCGATCTTTCCCCGCCAATGCCGGAAAGTCATCCGTGTGAGCAATAGCCACACCAATTGCAGGCGGGTCTGAAATTGCATCAGATCAATTGGCCATCCTTCATCGTGATCACACGGTCACAAATCTGGGTAGAGTCATGATCATGGGTCACCAAAAGCAGGGCCACATTCAACTCGGCAGACAATGACTTAAGCAACTTGAGCACCTGCCCGCCCGACTCTGTATCCAAACTTCCCGTTGGCTCATCTGCCAGAATCAACTTTGGCTTATGCACCAATGCCCGGGCAATGGCCACACGTTGCCTCTCTCCACCACTCAATGCACTTGGCAAGTGATTGGCCCGATGGCTCAGCCCTACCTGCTCCAATAATTCCGTAACCCGGGCAAGCCTCTCTTCCCTGGGCATGCCTACTAATTGAGCAGCAAACTCAACATTTTCAAAAGCACTCAAAGTGGGCAACAAATGGAAAGACTGGAACACATATCCCATTGTCTCCCTCCGTAACTTTTCCACCTCCCCATCCTTCAATCCGGACAGTACTTTTCCACCCACCTCTATGGTTCCACTGTCCAATGGTTCAATTCCACAAATACAATTTAAGAGTGTGGATTTTCCGCTACCACTTGGCCCCATCAAAGCCACGCGTTCACCCGCCATAATGGTTAGGTCAATTCCTTGCAGCACCTGTACATCGCCAAAAGACTTTTGGGCACCCTGCACCACGAGTGCTTCTGATTGATCGGTATTATTTAATGAGCTCAATTAAATAAGCATAGTAATATGCACCAAAAGCCCAAGACGAAGAATCAT
>JAYPZT010000123.1:0-3456 GCA_038136415.1 Opitutales bacterium | reverse complement strand
CGGTTGTAAATCGGGCGCTGTCCTTCGTAGAAATTGAAGGCAGGAACCTCATCCGTAAGCTGTAAATTGGCTTCAAAAAAGGCACGGACCGTTCCAATATCCTCCCAATAATCATCAAAAACATGGCAGCGGATATCCTGATTACCCACCAGAGATGGAATGATTTCTTTCCCAAAATCTTTGTCGTCGCCTGAAAGAGCACGCTTCATCGCTTCCGCGTTGAATACATAAATACCCATCGAGGCCAGGCAACGGTCCTCCTCTGTCCCATTTGCTTTTAGTTCATCAGGCACCAAGCGGGCAATGACTTCCGGATCAGTGGGCTTTTCCACAAAGTCCACGATTTTGAACTCCTCTCCCACCCGCAGCAGTCCAAGCCCAGCGGCTTCACTGGTATTGACCGGCTTGGCAGCCACAGTGACATCTGCCCCGCGGGCAATATGTTCCTCCACCATTTTGGAAAAATCCATCCGGTACAGCTGATCTCCAGAAAGAATAATGAAAAGATCATCAGATTTTGCATGAAAATGAATTAAATTACGTCTTACCGCATCTGCCGTGCCCTGATACCAATCGTCTCCATGCTCGGTTTGCTCAGCCGAAAGAATTTCCACAAAACCACGGCCAAATCGGTCAAAGCGGTATGCATCCGCCACATGTCGGTGGAGTGACTCGGTATTAAACTGACTGAGCAGATAAATCTGGTTGTACCCAGAATTGATACAATTGCTGATAGGAATATCGACCAGCCTGAACTTACCGGCCAACGGAACAGCTGGCTTGCATCTAAGTTTAGTAAGTGGATAAAGTCGGGTGCCACGCCCACCCCCCATGATCACACAGTGTACTTTATTGGATGCGGGAGAAATAAGGTTTCTATTCATAGGGCTAGGTCGGGAATTATCTTGCTCGCGTTTATCTTGGGTTAGATTAGCTAGGATAGTATGTGGAAATTGAAATCTGTAATTCGGCAAACACAAAAATGAGTTGTGAAAGAAAATTTACGCTTTTTTCAACAATTCTTTACCAAAGTATCGCCTGAAAGGTATAGCTCTTGCTTTTCCTGAACCAGACATGAATTTTTCTCCCTCATTGCCAGAGTTTCTCAAGGATACAGATGCCTATGATTTGATTGGTATACAGGCAGAATTTAGTGCGGATACAGAGACTCCTCTTTCCGCCTATGCCAAGTTAGCAGATCAAAAACCTGCTTTTTTATTTGAATCTGTAGTGGGCGGGGAACAAGTCAGTCGCTACTCTTTCATCGGTTTTGGGCCAAGAAAAGTAATTTCTTCCAGTCTGGATGTGACAGAGATTTCGGAAACGGGAAAAGATTCAAAACAGATTCCCACTCCGGAGGATCCCCTATCTTTAATCGAAAGCGAAATGGAAGGAATCCGCTACAAGCCTTGCCTCAAAGATGGACGGTTTTCTGGAGGTGCAGTTGGTTATCTTTCTTACGAATACGCCAGTCGTGTCGAAACTACGGTGCCAGTCCCTCAAAAAGATGAACTGGGATTACCCCTACTCTACTTCATGATCACAGATCTGGTGCTCGTCTTTGATCATGCCCGCCAGTCTCTTACCATCTGTGCGAATGTACCAACGGACCAGGACCCCGAAAAGGCGTATGCAGATGCCTGCCAAAAAATTCTCGCCACCAAAGATTTGCTAAGCAAACCATCCACCCTCTCCCCCGTCTCCCTTCATTCCACTTCTGATATGGAGGCTCCGGAGGGAAACTTATCCAAGGAAGCATTCGAAGATGCAGTGGAACAAACCAAAGAGTATATTCGGGCTGGGGATGTTATCCAAACTGTTCTTTCCCAACGATTTAAAATCCCATTCAGCGGATCATCCACCGATCTTTACCGGGCACTTCGTGCCATCAATCCATCCCCCTACATGTTTTTACTGGAGGGAGAGGATTTTTCCATCATTGGGGCATCCCCAGAAGTTCATGTAAGACTGCACGACGGAGAGGTACTGATACGGCCAATCGCAGGCACCCGACCAAGAGGGAAAAATAAGGCTGAAGACGAAGCACTTGAGCAGGATTTACTGGCTGATGAAAAAGAAAAAGCTGAACACTTGATGCTGGTGGATCTCGCCCGCAATGATATTGGGCGGGTTTGCAAAATCGGTAGTGTGGAAGCAGCCGAATTTATGACCATTGAGCGATATTCTCATGTGATGCACATTGTATCTCAGGTGGTGGGTAAGCTCGAAGATGATAAAAATGCCTACGATTTAATGAGAGCTACCTTCCCCGCAGGCACGGTCAGCGGAGCCCCGAAAGTCAGGGCGATGCAAATCATTGCAGAACTCGAAAATATGCAAAGAAATGTTTATGCGGGTGCACTTGGTTACTTCGGATTTGAAGGCAATCATGACTCCTGTATTGCCATTCGAACGGCTATGCTAACAGGAGGTAATATCCATCTGCAAGCCGGTGCAGGCGTGGTGGCAGATTCTGTTCCTGAAAATGAATATCAGGAAACTATCAATAAAGCCAAAGGTATGCTGAAAGCGATTGCCATGGCCGAAAATTTCTCTTCCAATCACCCGAAGCAAGGCTCTTAATTTACCTATCCTCATGCAGCAAGCACCTGAACAAAGCTCCCTTGATATCTACATGCAACAGATATCAGATATCCCATTGCTGACGGTGCAAGATGAGATTGATCTCGCTGCCCGTATTGCCAAGGGAGATACCGAGGCTCGTGAAATTATGATTACCTCCAACCTCAGATTGGTGGTAAAAATTGCACAGGAATATTCCAATCTTGGTCTCTCTGTTCTGGATTTGATCAATGAAGGAAATATGGGGCTCATGAAGGCGGTGGAGCGGTTTGATCCCTCCAAAGGTGGAAAACTCAGCACCTATGCATCCTGGTGGATCAAGCAAGCAATTAAACGGGCCCTTGCCAATCAAAGCAAAACCATCCGCTTACCTGTACACATGGTGGACCGGGTAACCCTAATTCGTAGAACAGCAGCAAAACTGTCTGAAAGCCTCGGACGGGAACCTACCAACGAAGAAATTGCTGAGACTCTAAATTTACCTGCCACTCGGGTATCTCACCTGCGCAATGTTAGTACAAAACCCGCTTCTTTGGACTCACCGATTAATGAAGAAGATGGATCCACTCTGGGCGAGGTTGTACCCGATGAAAAAAGCGTCGATCCTTACGAAAGCCTGAAATCCAAAAGTTTAATCGGTGATGTAAACCTCGTGCTTTCCATGCTAGAGCCTAGGGAAGCTGATATTATCCGTCTACGCTTTGGATTGGATGGCCGGGACCCACTTACACTTGAACAAGTGGGTGAGCAAATCGGCATCACCCGTGAGCGCGTTCGGCAACTTCAGGATCAGGCTCTTAGGGATCTGCGTAAGAAAATGGCAAAGTATGAAAAACAACGCACGGTTGAAGAAATCAAACAGGAAGAAATAAT
>JAYPZT010000122.1:0-3464 GCA_038136415.1 Opitutales bacterium | reverse complement strand
TGGCTGGTAAGGATGGCGACCGGGTGACATCCCGCGAAATCCGTGAGCGCTTATTCCGCGAAGCCCGCACCAATGTCTCCATCAAGGTGGAAGATGGGGATGATTCCACAGAGTTTAAAGTGAGTGCCCGTGGTGCGATGCAGGTGGCCGTGCTTGTGGAAACAATGCGTCGGGAAGGTTTTGAGGTATTGGTTAGTCGCCCTTCGGTCATCCGCAAGGAAATTGATGGCCGTCAGCATGAACCTTTCGAAACGCTGTATTTGGAAGTGCCAGATGATTGCCTGGGTGGATGTATGCAGGCCATGGCCAACCGTAAGGGACTTGTTCAGGATATGTCTGCATCGAATGGCTGGACCCGCTTGGAGGCAATTATACCCACCCGCGGTTTGATCGGCTTGGAATTTGAAGTGTTAAATATTACCAGTGGTCAGGGAATTCTTTCTCATTTGTTTTTGGAATATCGTCCCATAAGCGGTGAAATCCGCACGAGGCAAACAGGTACCCTTGTATCGATGGAAAAAGGGGAGTCCATGACTTATGCTTTGCGCAATATCGAAACCCGCGGAAAATTGTTTATCGGGGCAGGGGAGGAAGTGTATGAAGGGATGATTGTGGGAGAAAACCCAAGATCCGAAGACTTGCCTGTCAATCCCACCAAAGCCAAGCATGTGACCAATCACCGGGCAGCGGGTAGTGATAAATCCGAAGCGTTGACTCCTCCTATCCGTTTTTCCCTGGAGCGTGCGATTGAGTATGTGGGCCCCGATGAATTGGTAGAAGTAACTCCGAAACTACTCCGTTTGCGTAAGCGCATTTTGGACTTCAATACGCGAAAGCGCGAAGCCAAGCGGGAAGCGTCCTGAGCAGATTTCTTTCGTTTGTCTGAACCAAGGGATTAAACTAGGAAAGGTTCATGGCTAAGATCTTCATTTTCCTCTGGGCAATTACCTTGTGTTTACTTTTTGCCGGTTGCGGTGCGGGAAGCATTTATGGGCCTGGGTATTATTCCGAAACCAAGGTGGGGAGTGATGTCAGACGGGTAACTTTTCGTGGAGGAGATCATCCTATGACGGGAGATCTCTGCTTATTGAGATGTGCGGAGGTGACGCTGGAATCAGGAAATTCATACTTTCAGGTGGTTGATTCAGAGTCTGGTTCCTCCATCGACCAGGTACCATCGGCATATCCTTTCCACCGTCACTATCATATGGACGATCCTTTTCTGCGTGATATTGCTTTTGTCACCAAAACCATCCGTCTTTTAGCAACGGAAGCCGAGACAGGATTTTCATACGATGCCAAAGAAGTGAGAAATTCGATGAGGCAGAAGTACGAAATTAAGTAAATGTGCTTCTATTTCTTCCGTCCTTCGTTGACCTCTCCAAAACCATCCTCTTAGTTAACTTTTTACATTTATGAATGAACCAATTGAAATTCGTATCCCAGAGTTTATCCGCAATGGATTGATTCTATGGGTAATTATCGCGATTGCTCTGATTAGTGGGGCAATCACATCGACTTACACGGTACAGGCAGAATCGCAGGGCGTTGTTCTGCGTTTTGGAAAGTACTTAAAGACGGTTGAGCCAGGCTTGCGTTTCAAGGCTCCCTTCGGAATCGATAAAGTATATGTTCTTCCTGTCCGCCGGCAGCTCAAACAGGAGTTTGGGTTTGCCACTCTTGGTGCGAGCAATACGAACCAGTTTTCTGATTCCCGTACCCGGGACCGAGAGAAAAGTATGGTCACGGGAGATCTCAATGCGGCGGAAGTCGAATGGATTGTACAGTACCGTATAAGTGATCCACGCCTTTATCTTTTCAATGTGTTGGATCCGGAAGGCACGCTTCGCTATGTATCGGAGTCGGTGATGCGTACTGTGGTGGGCGACCGTACCGTGGATGAAGTTATCACCATTGGCCGTCAGGAAATCGAAGAGGAAGCACGCGATCGTTTGGAAGCACTGGTAAATAAATACGAACTCGGTATTGGTATCGACCAGATTCAGTTGCAAAATGTAAATCCCCCACCTCCAGTTCAGGCATCCTTCAACGAGGTTAATCAGGCACAACAGGAGAGAGAACGTATGATCAATGAGGCAAACGGAGAGTACAATAAGGAGGTACCAAGATCGCGAGGTGTCGCAGATCAGAAAATTCAGGCAGCCGAAGGTTATGCCCTGAAGCGCGTAAATGAAGCATTAGGAGATGTGGCCAGTTTTAATTCCATGCTCGCGGAGTATAAGAAAGCTCCCGAAATTACCCGTACACGTCTTTACCTCGAATCGATGAAGGAAGTGGTTCCACAAATGGGTAAGAAAATTATTTTGGATGAGGATGCCTCGCAAATTCTTCCTCTTTTGCAATTAAACGATACAGCTAAAGGAGGGCTAGCACGATGAAGACTCAGGGAATTGCCATTCTTATCATTTTAGGTGCGATCGCTTTCTATCTTTGCACTTATGTAGTTAAAGAAACTGATCAGGTCATTCTTACCCAGTTTGGAAAACCTGTGGGTGAACCGGTAACGGAAGCGGGTCTCCATTTTCGTTTACCTTTCATTCAGGAAGTGAACCGGATTGAAAAACGTTTCCTTCCCTGGGATGGACCAGCCAATGAAATGTCTACCAAGGATAAAACCTATTTAGTCATCGATACCTATGCCCGCTGGCGGATCAGTGATGCGATGCAGTATTTCTTACGGTTGCGTGATGAACGCAGTGCCTTGTCCAGGCTTGATGATATTCTGGGTAGTGAGACCCGAAATGCAGTGGCTAAGCATGAATTGATCGAAATTGTCCGTACCTCGAAGGACCGCGTGGCAGTGACTGATAAATCCCTGACCGAGGGAATGGGCAATGTGGGTATGCTTTACCCCATCAAGATCGGACGCGAAAAAGTGGAGCAGGAAATCTTCGAAAAAGCGGCAAGTAAACTGGCCGGATTTGGAATTGAATTGCTCGATGTCCGCTTTAAACGGATCAATTACAATGAAACAGTACGCCGTAGAATCTATGAGCGTATGGTCAGTGAACGTCAGCAAATTGCGGCACGTTTCCGTTCCGAAGGGGCAGGGGAGGCTGCCAAAATTATTGGTAAAAAAGAGCGCGATCTTCAGGAAATTGAATCTGAGTCCTACAAACGGGTTCAGGAAATTTATGGGGAAGCAGATGCAAAAGCATCAGCTATATACGCCAAAGCTTATGACAGTAGTCCCGCCTCAGCTGAGTTTTACCAATTTATTAAAACCTTAGAGACTTATCGGGAGGTGTTATCCAAAGATGTTTCCTTGGTTTTGACTACGGATTCACCGCTTTTCCGTCTCCTTAAAGCCTTTTCCAGTTCAGGATCTGCTCCAGAAACTGAAAGATCTAAATGAGATAATTTTCCACTACTGATTAATCGGGGTAGACTGTCCAAATGGCTTAATAAAATTCCTTTTTCATTCGCATCAATAATCCCCTTCT
>JAYPZT010000121.1:0-3506 GCA_038136415.1 Opitutales bacterium | reverse complement strand
GGGGTTGATTATGTCATCGGGAATCATGATAAATTAAATTTTTTGGACTACCTCGAACAGCAAAAGCCTGAGGTGCCGGTCATTGTCAGGGAAAGAATTGATCGGGAGGATTTTAGTATTGGCTTTGTGGGGGATACCAACTTTGAGCAACGGGCAAACCTGAAAATTCAGGATGGATGTGATTTCATGTGCTCCTTTTGCATTATTCCCTTTGCCCGTGGACGGGCGAGAGCACGTGAGTTGGAAAATTTACTTCATGAAGCTGGGCAAATGTTAGAACGGGGAGTTCGGGAAATAGTTTTAACCGGAGTAAATCTGGGAACTTACGAGGTGGATGGTTGTAATTTTCTTTCCTTGCTTGATCGGTTGTGCTCCTTGGATGGTTTGGACAGGTTGCGAATTAGCAGTATCGAACCAACCACTATACCAGAAGAAATTTTTGATTGGATGGCAGACTCCACCCATCCGCTGATGCCCTTTTTGCATGTTCCCCTGCAATCCGGTTCTGATTCTATTCTTTCCAAAATGAAAAGAAGGTATTCGATCAAAGAAATGGAAGAGTTTTTTCTGCGGGCAAAGCAGGCGATCCCTAATGTTTGTATGGGTACTGATTTGATGGTGGGATATCCAGGTGAGACGGAATATAATTTTGAGGAAACCTGTGAGAATTTTCTTAAATTTCCTTTGTCCTATTGCCATGTATTTACCTACTCCGAGAGGGATGGTACGCCTGCTGCCAAGCAAACTGACCATGTTCCCATGGAAGAGAGAAGGCAAAGAAGTGCCAGACTCCGGCGATTATCCGCTTCGAAGAGAATGGAGTTTCATCAGGAGTATGTTGGCAAACAAGTGAAGGTGCTGTTGGAAAACCCAAAAAACGGATTTTATGCAGGATACACCGACAATTATCTCAAAGTGGTGGTCCCCCAAGAGCCTACCGGATTACAAAATAGATTTGCCCAGGTTGATATCACTGAAGCCCGCCCCGAGTACTGTCAGGGAAAGCTTGTAAGCTGGGAGAATCAATAGGGTAGGGAAAGGAAGTTAGCCTTTCAGCTTGCCCTTCTCTTTGCCTGTAAGAGATAACAAAGAGATGCAAAAAATTCTCCTTTGCGACGGACATAATCTCGCGTTTCGTGCCTTTTACGGGATTCGGGAACTTTCACGCTCCGACGGCTTTCCGACCAATATGATTCATGGTTGGCTGCGGACATTCTGGAGGTTGGAAGATGATTACAAACCTGATCAAATCTGGGTGTTTTTTGACCTGGGGGGCTGCCCCCATCGCGAGCAAATCCTCCCAGAATATAAGGCCAACCGAGGAAGTCCTCCCGATGGCTTTTCGGAGCAACTTGAGTGGGTAAAAAAATTAACCATTGCTCTCGGCTATGGCTTGGGAGAATTGGAGGGCATAGAGGCGGATGATTTAATTGCTACACAGCTTAAAAAAATGGCTGGGGAGGAGGCAGAGTTTTTAATTGTCAGTTCGGATAAAGATCTTGGGCAACTGGTCACTGGAACGGTTAAGCAGCTTCTTCCTCCTCCCACTGCAAATCCACGGATAGGCTGGAGAATTCTGGATGAATCAAATATTTCCGAAAAATTTGGTGTACCAGCCGATCGGATTTTGGACTATTTATCGATTATTGGAGACCAGTCAGACAACATTCCTGGTCTTCGGGGAGTTGGACCAAAAACAGCAGTGAAATGGCTTGCAGAATATAAATCTCTGGAAGGGATTATTGAAAATGCCGGTAGATTAAAACCAAAGCGTTTTTGTAGCCTGGTTTATGAGCAGCGGGAATTACTTCGTAGAAATGTAGAATTGGTAAAACTACTCTGCGATGTGGACTTTGAGCCAACTAGTCCGCAGCCTCCCAATTTATCAGAAATTGAGCAAATATTAACCGAGATGGAAATGCATAAGTCTTTGGAAGAGGCTCAATTGAGATACCCTAACTGATTAAGTTATCCCATTTTCAAGCAAAAGATGCTTTTCGACATCTTTGGCATCTGATATTTTTGATCGCTTATGTCTGTATTACTTAACTTTGGATTACCTAAAGGAAGCTTGGAAGAAGCTACCCTCAAACTTTTTGCCCGTGCCGGATTTTCTATCTCTAAGGGCTCCCGTTCCTACACCCCCAGTTGGGATGACCCGGAAATTGATGGCCGTTTTGTTCGGGCACAGGAAATGAGCCGTTATGTGGAGGACGGGTTTTTCGATTGTGGTTTGACTGGCCGTGATTGGGTGCGGGAAAACTCATCGGATGTGGAAATTGTCACTGATTTAATCTACAGCCGTGCCTCCAATCGTATTTCCAAGTGGGTATTGGCGGTTCCGGAAAATTCTGACATCAAAACCGCAAAGGATTTGGAAGGTAAATCTATTGCTACAGAATTGGTAAATGTAACCCGAGAATTTCTTACTCAAAATGGGGTAAAAGCAGAGGTTGAGTTCTCCTGGGGAGCCACTGAAGTAAAGGTGCCTGAATTGGTCGATGCAATCGTAGACCTTACCGAGACTGGTAGTTCCCTCCGTGCCAATAAGCTTAGGATTGTGGATGTTTTAATGGAGACCAACACCGTGCTGATTGCCAACAAGCAAGCCTGGGCAAACGAGGAAAAACGGGCAAAAATTGAAAACATCGCTCTTATGCTCAGTGCGGCTTTGTCTGCGGACACCAAGGTGGGCTTAAAGCTTAATCTTGAACGCAGTAAATTGGATGAGGTTATCAGGGAAATGCCAGCCTTGCGTAATCCAACGATCTCCTCATTAACGGATGATTCCTGGGTGGCACTGGAAACAGTTATTGAAAAGAAAGCATCCCGAGAACTCATTCCCGCACTTACCCGCTTGGGTGCTGAAGGAATCGTGGAATATCCCCTCAATAAGGTAGTTCCCTAAAACATTTTAAATTACAACTTGCCCAACCGGCTAGATTGATATTTATTTCAAACTTTGTTCTTTATCACCAACCTATAACCCTTAACCCACCTAGCACTGGAAGTTCGCAGCAGCGATTTTGCTCCCTGTTAAGTGGCTAATCAAATACTATTATCATGAGTACTGTCATGGAAGATTTGCTCGCAGAGAGCAAAATTGAATTATTAAAAGAAGGCTCCGTTATCACCGGAACCATCATGGAAGTCCGCCCAACCGAGGTTGTTATCGACTTTGGAGGTAAAGCAGAAGGCACCATTCCTGCCCACGAATTTTTGGACCTCAGTGAGCTCGAAATTGGCTCTGACATTGAAGTCTTTCTGGAACGTTTGGAGGATAGGGATGGAAATCCACAACTCTCCTTCGATAAAGCAGAGCAGAAGAAAAACTGGGAAAAGATCGTCAATACCTGCGAGGAAGGCTCCGTGATCACTGGGCGTGTCCGCTCCAAGGTTAAGGGCGGATTAGTGGTAAATATCGGAGTTGATGCATTTCTGCCATCCTCTCAGGTGGATATTCAGGCACCAAAGAATTTGGATCAGTTTGTTGGGCAAACTTTTGA
>JAYPZT010000120.1:0-3512 GCA_038136415.1 Opitutales bacterium | reverse complement strand
CGGGCAGCGATCATGGGAGGCAGGCGTCCATGGAATACTGGTTGCTACTTAAATCGTCATGACTGGAAAAAAATTCAACCAGTCGGTGATGGTCTAAGTGCTCAGTTCCTCAACGCAGGCTACTATGTGGCGGGGGCCGGAAAAATATATCACTTCATGGAATTTTTTCCCAAGGAGTGGACCGAATATATGCCGACCGATGGATTGAGCAAAGATGGAAAGGGAGTACAAAAATACGATGGCTACCACATCGATAAAAAGCATCCCAAACTCAAAGACCAGGACATTATCGATTGGCATAGTGTCGATTATTGTATCGATCGGATAAAAGGAAAAAAAGGCGATCAGGATAAACCATTCTTTCTCGCCTGCGGGCTTTACAAACCACACCTTGCTTTTGTTGCTCCCCGTAAATATTACAAGGACTTCCCTTTGGAATCGATCGAACTACCTCCCCACCGCGAGGATGATCTAAATGACATTCCGCCATCCGGAATAAAGATGGCCGGACCAGGCGGGGATCATAGAAAATTCCTGAAATCCGGCCGTTGGAAAGCCGCCATCCAATCCTACCTGGCTACTGTTGCCTATACGGACATGAATGTCGGTCGCTTACTCGATGCCCTAAATTCCAGCTCCAAAAAAGAAAACACGATTATCGTTCTGTGGACCGATCATGGTTGGTCACTTGGAGAAAAAAAGCATTGGCGAAAATTCGCACTCTGGGAGGAAACCACCCGTACACCTTACATCTGGGTGGTACCGGGCATGACCAAACCAGGCACGAAGTCCAACCGACCGGTCGATTTGATGAGCCTATATCCTACCCTGTGCGAACTTGCCGGTATCGAACGCCCCTCGTATCTCGATGGGCACAGCATTGTTCCCTTACTCAAGAACCCCAAGCAATCCTGGGAGCACCCTGCAATTACGACCTATGGAAAAGGCAACCATGCTGTGCGTACCGAAACCCATCGATACATCCGATATGCGAATGGAGAAGAGGAACTCTATCACAATGAGGTGGACCCGTATGAGTGGACAAACCTTGCCAAGAACAAGAAATACACAGGCCTTAAAAATCAGCTGGCCAAATACATTCCCAAAAAAGAAATAGCCCCTGCCCCAAGGAAGTAAAAATGGTTATGAAAATTACCAGACTTGCCTTGGCTATTTTGTTTGTGTTGGTGCAGTCCATTGCTGAGGTTCATGCAGAGCCAACGGAAAGGCCGAATATACTCTGGCTAGTCTGTGAGGACATCAGTCCCTACCTGGGTTGTTATGGTGACCAGCAGGCACACACCCCGAATCTTGATCAGTTGGCATCGGAAGGAGTGCTCTTCACCCGGGCCTATTCCAATGCACCGGTTTGTGCGGTTGCCCGAAGCACCCTACTTACGGGAATGTATGCATCAACTATCGGCACGCAGCATATGCGTTCGCGCCCTGTTGTACCGGACAGCATTCCTGTCTATCCCCGTCTGCTCCGGCAGGCTGGGTATTACACCGTGAATAAAAATAAGACGGACTACAACTCGCTCAACCTGGAAGAAGACAAAGATACATTCTGGGATGAGACGAAGGGACCGCAGACGCTGAAGACTCTCCCCAAAGACAAGCCGTTTTTTGCCGTGTTCAACACCGCAGTTACTCACGAAGGACAGATCAGGCCCGATCGCGAGGAGAAGTATGTTGAACGTGGAGACATTCCCGAATCTCCTCGTATTCCTCCTCAGGAAATTAAGCTACCGCCCTACCATCCCGACCTGCCGGAGATCCGTCACGACTGGGCACGGTTCTACGACCAAATCACACTGATGGATTCCATCGTCGGTGGCTGGCTAGATGAACTCGAAGAAGAGGGACTTGCAGATAATACCATCGTGTTTTTTTACTCGGATCATGGGGGCATGCTCTCCCGCTCAAAGCGTTTCATTTTCAATGAGGGCACGCAGGTACCACTGATCGTACGCGTTCCCGAGAAATGGCAGAATTTGGTCAACTCCGGTTCCGGAAGTTTCGCTCCAGGTTCCGCCAACCACGAACTTGTCCAGTTTGCGGACTTCGCCAAAACAATTTGCTCACTGGCGGGGATTGAACCCCATAAGCTGATGCAGGGAAGAGTCTTCATGGGTCCGGACAAGGAACCGGAGCCATCTCTTGTGTACCTCTACCGGGATCGCCAGAATGAACGCTATGACTTTTCACGGGCGGTTACAGATGGCCGCTACTATTTGATTCGTAACTTCATGCCACACCGCCCGCGCGGGCAGGAACCCGAACATGGCTACAATGTACATAGAAACTGGCGGGCTTGGCGGGATTGGTATCTGAAAGATCCTGAAGCAGCAAGCCCACTGCATTCGCGTTTCTTTAAGACCAAGCCGGTGATTGAATTCTACGATCTCGAAAACGACCCCTGGCAGGTCAATAATATTGCTGCAGACCCGGCACAACAGGCACGCATCGCTTCTATGGAAAACAAGCTTTACGAGTGGATGGTGGAAACCCGAGACACCAGCCTGATTCCGGAGCCGATGTGGTACGATTTCACCGGAAAGAACAAGACTTTCAATACCATCTACGAGTATGCACAGAGCGACGAGTTTCCAGTAGCCAAAGTACTCGAAGCTGCCAAGTCAGCAAGTAAAGGGGATTTGGCCCTGTTGCCAAAATATCTTGAGATGTTGAGTGATACCAATTCTTTGGTACGGCACTGGGCTGCATATGGAATTTTTTTGGTTCGGAAAAACACGCCAGAAATCCAAGAGACCCTCAGGCAGGTAATCGCCACCGATGCTTATTCGGCCAACCGTACGATGGCGGCACAGGCACTGGCCCACTGCGGCGACCCCGATACAGCCTTCAAAGCACTAATGAAGGAAATCAACACCGAAGAGGATGAATACAAACGCCTCCTGGCCCTAAATGGCCTTCAATATGGCCGGGTGGACAACCGCCTGAGCAAGGCAGACTGGGAAGCACTCGCAGCACGCAAGCCTTCCAAAAAGTCGCCAGATTACCTGGCCTATTATTTCGCCAAGAGTATCCCGGCACATGTCCTGAAAGTTTGGCCAAGGCGAATGATTGTTGAATAAAATATTGTAAGAATCATTGAGGGTATACTTACCTGGCGAGACTATCTTCGTGTGAATGTCATTACTTTTACATTGTCGGCACAATTCTCTTTTAAGAAGATCGAGATGGCGAAGACACTTGTCCAAAGATCTAAAATCTTTCTCAACATGTTCGAAGAAATTTGCTGGCAATTAGGCTGTTACCAACGAAAAAAGAAGGCAAAGACTACACATTATAAAACAAAGCAAAGATCGCTTATAATTCCTTTCCTGAAAACATCTACATTCAACTAGTACTATAATGACCCTCAATAAACTGAGTTTAATCAGCAGCTTTACCCTAATCTCTTTTGCCAGTGTTTTTGCAAAGACGACTGCAACACCAGATCATACCCCTACCCGACCCAATTTTCTTTTGCTCTATGCGGATGATCA
>JAYPZT010000119.1:0-3513 GCA_038136415.1 Opitutales bacterium | reverse complement strand
CTGGCAAAAACTGGAAGAGTTTGTACCCAATGCCAAAGCAGTGGACCGGAAGCTTACCAAGGATGGAAAAGTAATTTTTTCGCTTGGACGGTCAGGATAGCAGAAAAAACTTACTCAGGTCCCAGTTCCCAGGCAGACCTCCCACCCATGGATCGCAAGTAAATCAGGCCTTCGCTGCCTTCTTCTCCCACATCGGTGGGGGTGATTTTATCGGTTCCGTAGCGCTGGTTCATGTTGAGCCCATAGGCGAGCATCTTGCGGACAAGAGATTTCTTCCCGGAAAACGCAGCCCCATGGAGCAGGGAGTATCCATCTTTTGCTTCGATGGTGGGATCGGCAGAATGTTCCAGTAGGTAGTCCACTATATCCTCACGCCCAGCCACGGTGGCAATAAGCAAGGGTGTGGCCCCGAAAGAATCCTGTTCATTGATCGAATGTCCGGACTCGAGCAGGGATTTGATCGAGGTAAAATCACCGGTGCCAGCAGCCAAATGTAAAGGGTAGGATATTTTGACTCCCACTCCTGAGAGAAGCTCGACCAGTTGCTTATTTCCGCTGGCCCCTGCCAAATCCATCAGATTAGAGCCGTATTTATCCACCGCATGGGCATCAGCGGATAAGGCAAGCAGGGTTTCAACCATCTCTTTTTGTCCACGCAGGGTAGCAGTCATGATCGGAGTTTCCAGTTCATCGGTTTTGGCATCCACCTCGGCACCATCCTCGAGGAGTAATTCCACCACCTCCTGGTTTTTACCCCAGGCTGCACTGTGTAACGGAGTGGATTGATGGTTTCCTCGGGCATTGGGATCGCCGCCGTTACGGAGTAAATAATCCACAACATATGCATTTCCACGATAGGCCGCGTAGTGAATCGGGGAGTGTCCAAACCGGTCGTTTGCATTGATCAGGGCTCCCATCGCCACCGCTTCGATCACTTCATTGAGATCGTCCCGGGAAATAGCCAGAAATAAGCGGGCGTTGATTTGGTCGATCCATTCCTGAGCGAGCCGGTCAGCAATCACTTCCCATCCTTGCTTTTCGGGTTGGCTGAGTTGGAGATTTCCCCGCAGGATTCCTTTTTCAGTTAAGCGGATCGAAAAGTTGCGGTAATCATCCAGCCAGCTGATTTGTTTGAGCTGATCAAAACTTAGCCCCTCCGGTTCTCGGAGAGACCGGGCAGCAGTCTTGGGGTTAAAATCCAAGGCAAACTGATGATTGCTCAATAATTTTCTACGATCAAAAGATAGTGGCTCGATTGGCTTTCCCAATTTGATTTCACGGGAATATTCAGGAGAAGATATCCAAACGGAATCTTTGGATTCAGTAAGTTTGAGTTGATGCGTCTCCAGTAGAGGTGAGAGTCCCATGCCGGCATTCATTCCGGCAAGGATTTCCCGATAGGCCAGTGGGTGGGCAATTTTCATACCGCCCGCCCAGATAGGTGTGGATTGAACCATGGACTGCCCATTAGGGAGGGAGATTCGTCGGATCTTGGAGTTGCCACCGGCGACAACAAAATCTCCGCTGGGGAATTTGAGAAGTTCTCGGGCGCTCAAATCGAATCCTGGCAAATCCGTATCTGCACCCAATTTATTTCCAGATAAGAATTTGAGCACAGTGTCGACCGCATCTGTGAGAAATGACTGAAAACGATCTTCAGGCAGACTAATCCGGGCAACAAGAGGAGCATCTCCGGGTATTTGATTGATCATTTCCAAAGGAGCAACTGCATGTTTCCCTACCTGATCGGGCAGGGAATAATTATGGGCTTCGATCTTAATATTTCCAGGTTGGGATTTGAGAAAAATTCCGAAGGAGTCCTGCAAAAGAGGATCGAATAGGGGAAAGATAGAACCAAGTAGAGTATTTCCGCTCAGATTTTCAAACATTCTACTGTTTCCAGTTCCCTCCACATAGAGACTCACATCGGCGGAATGTTTCGCATGATTAGCGAGAGAAGATGGCATGGATGCGGGAAGACCTTTCGCTGAGAGGGATGCAATAAAGGTATTTAAATCATTCTCCGGTGGAGAAATTTGCATTTGCTGAGGGAAAAAGAGAGTGCCCAGAAGGAAGCAGAATTCACCCGAGCGTCCAATTGCAAATGGTTGGGTCGCACGCTGGTAAACCTTGGGATTGTTTTTAGATGGGCGAAGGCCGAGAAAATTTGCCAGAGTGCTGATGGTATTGTCGGCTTGTTCAGCTGAACTCGTTTTGAGGATTGCTCCAAACTGAGGGTAGGGAAGCTCGCCTTCGATTAAACGGACGAAAAATTGCAGAGGCTCTCCCCAAGCGATACCGCTTTGGTTGGAATCAGCGAGCCACTTACGGATGGGAGAACCATTTTCTTCCATCCGTTCGAGCAGAGGATTCCATTGCTTATTTCTCAGAATTCCGGATTTGGAGATCAATTTTTTCCCATCGACACTGAGAACAAGAATGGAGTCAGCGGGTACCCGGCTTAAGGTTCCACTGGCCATACTGGTACGGGCAGAAATGGTTGAGAAACCAAAAGTTAAGCAAAGAAAGACCAGAATAGAATGGATGCGGAATTTGTGCATATTAATTAGACTCCAAGCTATTCAGCGAAATATATTGGTCAAATTATCTTTCCAATTTGCCTGTGAGTTTCTAATGCTTGAGGAAGATATTTTATGTTTACCGGAATTGTAGAAGGCGTGGGTGTTGTCAAAAGCTTGCAGGAACAGGAGGAGTCCTGGTTGCTTGAGTTGGATCTCCCTTTTGCCAAGGCAGATGGCTTGGATGCGGGTGACAGCCTTGCAGTCAATGGATGCTGTCTTACTATGAAAGAGGCTGGCTCAGATTATGGTTCGTTCGATTTGCTTGAGGAAACTTTGAAGCGGACAAATCTCGGAGAATTAAAACCCGGTGACCGGGTCAACCTGGAGCGTTCTCTGGCTGCCAATGGTCGTTTGGGTGGTCACTTTGTCACCGGTCATATTGACGGGCTCGGGAAGATTGAAATTTTTGAAGAGAGAGGAAAGAATTTGTTTCTTCAGGTCATTGTGGAATCGTCTGAAGCCAAGTATCTGGTTGATAAAGGTTGCATCGCAGTCGATGGATGCTCCTTAACGGTTTGCGAGGTTACAGATAATTCCTTCGCGGTCTGGCTGATTCCACATACCCTGAGTCAAACCAATCTGCAGGGAAGGAAAGCCGGGGACCATCTAAATATCGAGTTCGATTTGCTGGCAAAATATGTGGAGCGAATTCAGGCAAAATCATGAGTGACTCCGGGTTAATAGAACCTGCAGAAGCCGCCCTTGCGGTACTGGAAGAACTCAAAAGGCAGCGAACTGAAGGTATCCGTGAATTGTACATGGAGGATTCGACTCTGGAGTCCTTGGAGGATGTACTTGGAGGGTCTAAGCAGACATCGCAAGTCCCACAACGCCTAGAAGTCTCCCATGTTGCTGAACCGGCCCAGGATGCCGTTGCTTCGGTCGTGGAGGAACCTATTAGCACTGCACCTTTACCCAAAGCATCTGAACC
>JAYPZT010000118.1:0-3530 GCA_038136415.1 Opitutales bacterium | reverse complement strand
CTTTCGGGTGGGTCCCATCCATTTGCCCAGGCCAAAAATTACCAGGTAACTAAGGCAGGTAATCATCATGTAAGGCTCCAGCCAGTTCATCCCATAAGCCGCATTAAGAAAGAGGTCTGAGACAAACACCGCACATAAGGGGGCCGTCCATGACCAGATTCCGCGAAGATAGGAACCGGCAATCAGGAAGATGGCCAAAGTGGGGGAGAAATTGAAAAAGTCAGAATGATCGAGCGGAAGATATCGGGAAAAGCCAATCACGACTAACAGACCAAAAAGAAACAGAGGAGATTTTGGACTGATCGATGCATCCGAGGAGGGACTTGAATGTGAGATACTCATTATTTTATTAAAAACAATAACTTAAGAATAGAGAAGGTTCAATCTTTGCCTGCTTTTGCATCCGCAATGCTGGGTAATCTTTCGATTAAGCGGTCCACCAGTACAGCTTGTTCAGGTCTTAGCTTTTGTTTGGCTTCCTCTGTGGGTAAAAGCAAAGCATGGTCAATTTCAGGAAAGGTCCACATCTTTCCCGTACCTTTGGGATATTCCATGGTGATTTCATTGCAGACAGGAATTTTTCCATCTTCCCAGTCTCCAGCGAAAGCCCAGGCAAATACCTCCTTCCCGTTTTTTTGGATAATTGACCCAAGATCGAGGTATGGGCCTTGGGATTTTTCTCCAGTCTCCTCCTCAAATTCCCTCAATGCCGCCAGGAAAATATCCTCCCCAGGATCGGGTTCACCCTTGGGGATGGACCACCAGCCTTCATCCTTATTTTTGAAAAACGGCCCACCAGGATGAGCAACCAATACTTGGAGAGGAGATTCGTGGTCTCCTAATTTGTAGAGTAATAATCCGCCACTTATTTTTGCCATTCCCTTATTTCCTGATCAGGTAATTCATTTTAATGATGTCTTGCTTGATTCCATCTACCAAGCGAGCCTTTTTTTTACGACTAATCATTTTAAATCCCAATCCTGTATAGCATGCAAGAGCCGCGTGATTGGAACTTAAAGTATTGAGCATAATTTCCTCATGTCCTTGAGCGGATTTGACCCATTCGATCAGGGAGCCGCAAAACTTTTTGCCCAGACCAGAACCTCTTGCATCTGGACGAATTGCAATTCGGCAGAAGGAGCACAATCTCGAGCTCATTTTTACGATCTCTCCATATGCCAGTAATCTATTCTCGGTATCTACCATCATCCTTGCGGTAAGATCCTTGCGCTCCAAGTGCCTGGAAAAAATCAGTGGGCTTAGTCCTTCCTTAAAGGTATTGCCCGCCCAGTAGCCTAGATCACTCGGAGTTTTTATCCAGGAGAGCAGCTCAGGTATCTGTCTGTTCTCGAAAGCAAAAAGTTGATAATTATGGTTAAGTAGATCCATTTCCAAATAATCGCTACAGAAACAAATCCTGCTTAGACAATGAGGAATGTCTTGAAATTTTTTTTATTCCAATCATCAATTAGACCTGTCACTCACCGATAACTTCTAGTTAGAACCCAAGATTTACAATAATGAAAAAGAAAAGCTTATATTTGGGAGCAATCATTTTATTGGCCGCCGGGTTTTTGGCAGGTTCTTTTTTGGAGAAGTCAGAAGCCAAATTGAAAATTATCAAGGCCGGGGTGGACGATAAAGGAAATATGGTCTGCATCAATAAAGCCCAGGTGTACTTGTTTAAAAAGGTAAATCCTGAGAATAAGATTATCTTTCATTATCACGATGCTTTGAGTAAGGAAGCCATCGTTACCAAATCCTTTCCTAATTCAGAAACCTTGGAAATTTATTGGGATCAGTTACTGCGTAGCTGGTAGAGTTACTTCACTGCCTTATTGATTCCAGAATTTTCGGTACCTTCCATCCGGGTCGTAAAATTCTGCCTGTTTCTGGGTATTGAATTTCCGGTCAGGTCTTGGATCGTTTCCAAATCCTGATAAGTAAAGCCAGTTCCCGTAATTGCTGCAGGGATCATAATCGATAAGATTTTCCTCAAACCATTGGGCTCCCTTTCTCCAATCCACTCCCAGATCGTGGATTAAATAGGAGGCTACATTTTGCCTCCCCCGGTTGCTCATCCATCCTGTGTGCCTCAATTCATTCATGTAGGCATTGACAAAGTCATCATCGGTTTTACCCAACTTCCATTTTTCAAAGGATTCAACTTCATCGGATAGCTTAGTGGGATTTGGTTTATCTGGGTTTATCCCATGTCTGTGAAACAATTTGGACCCCCATTTTCGGGCGATGAAGTAAAAGAAGTCCCGCCATAATAATTCGAAGAACAACCAATAAGTGCTTTGGTTGGCTCCATGCTCTTCTTCAAATGCTTTGATTTCCTCATAGATCGTTCGCGGAGATATACATCCTTGAGCCAACCAGGGAGAAAAGCGTGAGGAGAAATCCGATCCCAGCAACTGGTTTCTTGTTTCCTTGTAGGTGGATATTGCTTTTTTTTCCCAGATCCATTCCTGCAATCTTTGAGCGGCTGCCTTTTCGCCTCCGAGAAAATGGTATATTCCTGTGGGAGATGCAGATGGAGGTTCTTCAAAAAAATGGGAAAGGGGAGGGATTGCAGATTTTTTTACCCTAATGAAATCAAAGTTTTCTGGGAGCTTGCAGCAGGAGCGAATGGCTAAATTCTCCTCAACTTTTTTTCTGAATTTAGTGAAAACCTTGGGGAAATCAGCCAAGCCAAAGGGTAAATCATCTGGGTGCAAGAGAGTCGCACCTTCGCATGCTTTTATATGGATTAACTCCGATAGTCTTTGTTCTGTGGATGTTTCTTCATAAGCGAAACCATTTTCCAGATAACAAGTACTTGCGCCATATTCCTGAGCAATTGCAGGAATGATTTCTTCAGCTTTTCCCCTGCGAAGGATCAGGTTGCCCCCCATGCTTTCAAGTGAGTCTTGCAGACATTGCAGAGATTGGAGAATAAACTTACCCCGGAAATGATTGATTCTTCTTGGGTTGGGTTGAACCCATTCCCGATCTTCAAAAAGGTATAAAGGAATAACCTCATCTGACTCCTCCAAAGCCTTGGCAAAGGCTGGGTTGTCATGAATACGTAAATTATTACGAAACCAAAAAATTGCTCGATTCACTATGGACAATCTGCAGGAATTCAACGGAGTAGCAAATTCCTTAACCTCCCTGACAGTTAAGATAAGTGATCGTTACAGAAATTAAGTTTCAGCAGCTTCTCTTTTAATTTCCCAGTAATCCTTAATGCGGACTCCACCATTTTTATCCATGGGCAATACCTCACATAATTTGGCGTGCTTTGGATCTGCCTGAAATCTCTTAACCTGGCCAAGTGAATCCAGTTTGTGAGGCAAGCCTGCCCGTCCTGATATTTCCACACATTCAAGAAGATCCTTTCCGTTGTATCCATTCTCCAGGGAGTCGCTGTAAAGACCTTCCGGGTGAGTGAATCCAATAATAACTCCAAATCGTAACCTTCCTCCCCGGTTTTGCCGGATGATATCTCCCGGATGGTAGCTGTTTTTTTTACGTAAGCGAAA
>JAYPZT010000117.1:0-3596 GCA_038136415.1 Opitutales bacterium | reverse complement strand
GCGGGTATTGCAGCTTCCTTGATCGCAAACATATTTACTGTTCCTCCAGGAATAAGACCGATTCCTCCCGTGAGTAAAATATTGATAATTCCGAGGATGCTAAAAAAATTCCACTTCTTTCTCTTGAGTAAATCATAGGCTCCATAGGAGAATGGAAATAGAAGTGCGAAAACTAAAATAAGGGATGGAACCAATTTAGACTCAGTAGGCACTTCCAGCCATTGGATTAATAAATCTCCCACCCAATCATTGCCTTTCCTTAATATCAGGATAGGTAACCCAAAATTAAAAAGAAGCATCAGGAAGAGGTTTTCTCTTTTTACAGTTTTAGCAGATTGCATGCTTTTATTCATAGGCAAATTATGGAATCATGGTAGGATTATTTTGTCGCCATCAATTTTGCAAAACTAGGAAATATGAACTGTTTGATATCAGCTGGACCTACCAGGGAATGGATTGATCCAGTTCGATTTATTTCAAATCCTTCATCTGGCAAGATGGGGTACGCACTTGCGCAAGTTGCTCATAATCTCGGTATGGATGTCACCCTAGTCAGTGGTCCAGTCTCCATTGAACCTCCTAATGGTGTGAAAACAATATCTGTTGAAACTGCACTGGAGATGAAAGATGCCATGCTAGAACTTTCAGAGACAGCAGACCTCATTATTATGTGTGCTGCAGTATGCGATCATCGTCCGCAAAAAAAATGCGATCATAAAATTGCCAAAGAAAATATTCCTGAGACTCTATTGCTCCAAAAAAACCCAGATATTTTAAAAATTCTTGGCTCCCAAAAAAAACCTGGGCAGATTTTAGTGGGTTTTGCTGCAGAAACTCACGATATTTTAGCTTCAGCAAAGAAAAAATTAATTAAAAAAAACCTGGATTGGATCGTAGTTAACGATGTATCGAATCATGAAATCGGATTCATGTCTGATACAAACGAAGTCATTGTATTAGGTGCGAGCGATGAAGTGGAAAGAATTTCACTTGCCGATAAATCGATAATAGCAAAAAAAATACTTCATGTTGTATATCCCCAATGGCAAATAAAAGCCCCCTAGACAAAGTACTTGGCAAGCTTGAGGATTTAGATGAAGCAAACCTGAGTAATCTGGTTCAAAGATTGGCCAGAGAGCGTAAGCTTCTGGAAACTGTCTTTGATGTGATCCGAGATGGCATTCTCGTACTCGATGAGTCAGGGATTATAACCTATTCAAATGTTCAGGGAAGAAGGTTAATTGGGCTTAACCTGGATCAAGTTGATAAAGTTCCTCTGCTTCGTGCCGCTCCAGATCTTGCTCGCTCACTCGGTTTAGATCGCATTATGGATAACACTCGACCTGAGGTAGTTGTTCGAGACATTCAGATCAAGTATCCAGAAAAAAGATTTCTTCGGGTTTACGCTGTTCCTATGGAAGGCTCTGTAAACGGGGGGAAATCCCTTAATGATGCCGGGATAACCGTTGTTTTAACCGATATAACAGAGGAGAAATCAAACCTGGAAGAGACCATTGAAAGTGAAAAAATTAACAGCATCATGGATCTGGCCGCTGGTGTTGCTCATGAATTAGGTAACCCTCTCAATTCTATAACCATCCATTTGCAAGTTTTACAGAGAACTCTTTCCAAGAGTTTAAAGGGATCGGAAACATTTGAGAAATCAATGAAATCATTAGACTCTTGTTTACGGGAGGTTCAGCGACTTGATTCTATAATTGTACATTTCTTGAAAGCCATTAGGCCTTCGGTTCCTGATTTCCAATCCCTAGATGTATTAGAAGTAATTGAGGGTGTGCTTCTCATTAAAGAAAAGGAATTAAGTGCTAAAAAAATTAATGTACAATTAGATGCAGGCAAAACAGCTACTTCAATTGAAGGTGATCCTGAACAAATTAAGCAGGCATTTTTTAATGTCATAGGCAATTCTATCGATGCAATAACCCAAAAGTCTGATATCCGTATTATTCTTTCAGAAGAGAATGATTATCTTACGGTTCAAATTATCGATCATGGCTCTGGTATTGAAAAAGAAAATATATCTAAAGTTTTTGAGCCTTATTTCACCACAAAAAATACCGGTAATGGAATTGGAATGATGATCGTTCATAGAACCATGAAAAATCATGGTGGCGAAGTAGGGATCGACAGTAAGAAAGGTTCAGGAACTATTGTTACTTTGAAATTCCCCAAAAAAGGTTCACGCTGCCACTTTTTGGAACAGAGATAATTTCAATCATGAGACCAAATTTACTTATTGTTGATGATGAGCAAAATACTAGGGATGGTCTTGAATTGGCACTTGAGGATGAATTTGAGGTTTTCACGGCAAGTTGCGTAGAGGAGGCAGTTACGGTTCTTAACGAAGAAGATTTCCAGGTAGTACTTACTGACTTAAGGATGCCAGGAGAGAGTGGTATGAGCGTCCTTGATTATATCAACAAGCTTACCCGTAAACCACTTTGTATCATGATGACTGCTTATGGTGAAGTAGATGTTGCGGTGGAGGCGATGAAGCGAGGTGCCTTTGATTTTCTCCCAAAACCAGTAAACCTGGAGCAACTTGAATTTCTGATTAAGCGTGGCCTCAAAGAGCAATCACAAGCAGAGGAAAATATTCATGTTCAGGCAGTAGACAATAAATCTAAATTTGATGGAATTCTTGGTAAATCGGCCTCACTTGAATCGGTAATGGAAAAGGTGCGTCTGGTTGGTCCTACAAAAACGACTGTTCTTTTCACAGGTGAAACAGGCACTGGTAAGGAGCTTTTTGCTCATTCAATTCATCAAAATAGTGAGCGTAAGAATGCTCCATTTGTGCCTGTCCATTGTGCTGCATTGCCCGCAAACCTTTTGGAAAGTGAATTATTTGGTCACGAGAAAGGTGCCTTTACCGGTGCAAATGAGAAAAGAATAGGCCGATTCGAATCAGCGAATGGTGGTACGCTTTTTTTGGATGAAATTGGTGAAATTGATGCCTCTACTCAAGTAAAGTTACTGAGGTTTTTGGAAAGTAAATCCATTGAACGGATAGGCAGTTCAAAATCATTGGACTTAGATGTACGATTGGTTTGTGCAACAAACAGAAATCTTTTGGAAATGTCTCAAGCAGGTGAGTTCAGGGAAGATCTATATTACCGGTTAAATGTTGTAAGCATAGAGCTTCCACCTCTGCGTCAAAGAGGTGATGACATTATGCTTTTATTGCATCATTTTTTGCACACATTTTCCGAAGAAAACGGTTTCCAGTCTCCTTTGTTGTCTGCGGATACTATTTCTATTCTTCAGAATTACTCATGGCCTGGTAATATTCGTGAATTAAGAAATTTTGCGGAAAATTTAGTGGTTTTAAAAAGGGGGCAGGAAATTACTCCTCAAGATTTGGACCCCAGATTTACCGCTGTCTTATCTTCGGAAAGTTCTGCTAGTTCAGGGAAACCAAGCCTATCCAAAGAAGAAAATGAAAAGAATCTTCTTCGAAACGCATTATTAGAAGCTCATGGTAATCGCACAAAAGCTGCTGATCTCCTAGGTATTAGTCGTCGTACCTTGCATCGCAAACTGGAGAGATGGCCAGAATTGGACAATAAATAATA
>JAYPZT010000116.1:0-3618 GCA_038136415.1 Opitutales bacterium | reverse complement strand
CTTTTGCTTTAATCTGAAGCCGAACAAATCCAAAACAGCACGAAATCCGCCATGCAGAGATTCTTTTGCTTCCTCATTATCCTGGTACTCTCCTTTGTCCCAGGCATCAGAAAGCTCTCGAATCAATCCAAACAATTTACCCAGGGCATCTGCCGTATTGAGATCATTCAGAATCGCATCCTGAACGGACTGAAAAGGACCAAATTTATTAGCTAGATCGATCCCATTTGCCTCATCCTCAAATTCTATTCGCGAGGCAAAATCTGAAATCTTTTTCAACGCTTTGCTGGCAGCCTTCAGGGAATCGAAAGTAAAATTAAGGGGCTGGCGGTAGCTTCCAGATAGCAGTACATAGCGGACCTCCTCTGCGGTGTGTCCACGCTCACGAATATCATCCAGTGTGTAAAGATTCCCCAGGGATTTACTCATTTTGGTTCCCTCCACCATGAGGTGGGCAATATGGAACCAATGCCTCGCAAAAGTTTTACAAGTCACCGCTTCGACTTGAGCAATTTCATTTTCATGATGGGGAAACACCAAATCCACTCCCCCGGAATGCAGATCAAAACTCTCGCCAAGGTGCTTTAAACAAATCGCACTACATTCAATATGCCAACCAGGCCTACCCTGCCCCCAGGGAGACTCCCAGTAATTTTCGCCGTCTTCCGGCCGTCGTGCTTTCCAAAGAGCAAAATCTGCTGCTGAATCACGATCGTACTCATCCGAACTCTCCCTATCCGCACTGGAAGTTGTAATCTGACGATCTGCCAACCTGGATAAGGATCCATAGCCCTCAAAAGCATCCACCTTGAAGTAAACGGATTTATCCGGTGCCTGATAGGCCTTGCCTCCCTCAATTAAGCGTTCAATTAAAGCAATTTGTTCAGGCACATGACCGACCGCAGAGGGCTGAATGTGGGGTCTAAGCAAATTCAGTTCACCACAATCCTGCTCAAAGCGTTTTGTCCACCGATCCGTGAATTCACCAAGACTCACCCCTTCTGCCTGAGATTCCCGAATTGTTTTATCGTCCACATCGGTGAGATTGCGGGCATGATAAGTTTTGAAGCCACTTGTCTCAAGGGTTCGGCGAAAAACATCCTGTAATACAAAGGTCCTAAAATTACCCACATGGGCAGGGCCATAAACGGTTGGACCACAGCAGTAAAAACGAACAGATTCACCATCCATCGCAAAGACTTCCCGCACCTCACGGGACATGGTATCATACAGTCGTAGAGCCATTAAAGTGCTCCCAAATTAGGATTCTGAAATTTGGATTGGCTTAATATCCCACTTTGGATTTTGACCAAGAAAACGGCATGGATTGTTGTGGAAGATTTCCACAGCTTCCTGCAAAGAGTGACCACGCTTGCGGAAATCTACGATGCACTCCTGCAAGGTAAAAGGGTCGCTCGGTCCCCAGTCCGCCGAGGAATTAACCAGAAGGCGTTCCGTGGAATATTTTTCCAAAATGTCCACAGCCCGGCGGGGGCTGCATTTGGTCACGGGATAAAGAGTCATGCCCGCCCAGTATCCGGCATCCAACACCCATTCGATCGTTTGTTCCTCAACATGATCGATCCAAATTTTATCTGGATTAACATCCATCCCCGCCAACACTTCAAGTACAGTCTTGGTGCCATGGGCTTTATCGGAAAGGTGCGGGGTATGAATCAGCACAAGTTGATCGTGCTTCATCGCCAGTTCCACATGTGCTTCCAACCCGGCAATTTCATTAGGAGTGGATTTGTGCAATCCAGTCTCACCAACACCAAGGCAATTTGGTTTATCGAGAAATTCAGGCATTTGCCGAAGCACTTCGTTGGTTAATTCAACATTTTCCGCTTCCTTAGGATTAACCGCAACCCAGCAAAAATGACGGATTCCAAATTCTGCCGCCCGGGTAGGCTCGAACTCGGAAATTTGAGCAAAGTAATCAATGAAGGTTTCTGGATGGCGCCGGTCAAACCCTGCCCAGAATGCAGGTTCGCAAACCGCAACCACTCCAGACATTGCCATGCGTTCATAATCCTGTGCCGTCCTGGCAATAGCATGATAATGAGGCTGAATGATTTGCATGAGTAAAAACGCGGTTAGTTAATTTTAGAAAAATGCTCGAGGAGCTGCTCGGCCCGATTTGCCTTGGGATGATCAGGCTGAGCGAGCAGGCTCATCGCTTCACGGAGAATTTGCAGCTTCCTTTCATCATCCGCTTTTTGCCCATCTCTTAGAACTGCCTGATCGTATCGATCCAATAAAGCAGCAACTTCAAGAAGATCCCTGCGGGCTTCCAAATAATAGGTATCTAAGGTTTCCTTTGGGCTGAGCATGATGATGGGTAGGAATGTTTTGGAATAAAAATCTCAGGAATTAGGAATAAGAGATGAGTGGTGGTGAAGAATTTTAGGATCTTCTTTTTCATCAACCAAAAAGGAGTAGCGGGCAGGAAAAAACTGCTTATTGTCACCCTCTCCGTGGAAGAAACTGTAAGTGCCTGTGTAAAGATAGCATTGATCAGCAGTCTGCTGTCTGAGTGCTCCTTCTTCATCGAATTGCACACCGGCTCCGGGCCGTGCAGTGAATCCTTCAAAGTAGCCACGAATGCCATCTGGGCTATCAATAGGACTGGATGCAAAGGTAGCAAGCAAACGGGCATCTTCCGCATAAAGTGAGCACACGGAATCCACATTTCCAGCATTTACAAATTCATTCCAAATTTCAGGCAGATTTTTCATAAAAATTGTCAGTCCTTTATAAGTAAGTCCCAACTTCCACTCAACCCCATTAGGAACCAAACCTGATATTTCTTGAGATCAAACAATCGTCTCAGCCCATATTTCAGACTTAAATCCCTGCAGAACAAAATCCTTGGCAATCAGAACTGGCCGCTTAACCAAATTACCATTTTGGCCAAGAAATTCGAATAGTTGAGCATCAGTCATATCCGGCAAAGCATTCTTCACCGCAGGATCCCTGTAATCTTTACTTGAAGTATTTAAAAGTTTCTTTCTCTCACCATTATGAGAAACAAGTAATCTCTCCAATTCTTTTGCACTGGGAGGATTTTCACGAATGGGAATACATTCGAAATCTAGGTTTCTTTCAGACAACCATTTTCTTGCTTTAATACAGGTTGAACATTTTGCGTATTCATAAAATTTGAATTTCATTGGATTAAGACTAACAAATTCTTAGTGTGACTCTTTTATTTCTTCCAAACCTCCCGATGATCTCTACTAAGTCAATGCTACAACGCTTCTACCCAGCTATTTTTGCTATTCTGGCATGCGTGTCTTGCTCCAGATCAGATCAACCACAACCCAAAGTTTCGCAAACCAATCAGCCAGCTATGCAAGTCTTGCAAAAAACACTCGAAAATGGACTCACTGTTTATCTAAGCCCCAATGCAGAGGAGCCCAGGTTTAATGCTGAAATCGTGGTACGAGCTGGAAGCAAACACGATCCTAAAACCAATACAGGACTTGCCCATTATTTGGAGCATTTGCTTTTTAAAGGTACCAGATCCTTTGGAACTGAGGATTTCTCCAAAGAAGAACCTCTACTCCAGCAGATAAGCGATCTCTACGAAAAAAGATCAAAAGAGACCAACGAATC
>JAYPZT010000115.1:0-3636 GCA_038136415.1 Opitutales bacterium | reverse complement strand
ATGAAATGACCCCACGGGATAAGGACGGCAAGCTCATGACCGATATGCCTTACTTTGATCCCGATATCTGGATCAACGATGGGATCTACTATGGGGTGAACGGCCGTAGCAACAAGGAACCTGCGGTAATCATGAAGTCCGAAAACCTCAAGGACTGGGACTACATCGGCGAGTTGCTCCATCCGGACTTTGATGAGGAAAAGCTCGGGGTCGGAAGAGACGAGGATATTTCCTGCGCCAACATGTTCAAGCTGGGGGAGAAGTGGGTGCTCCTGTGCATCAGCCACAAGCTGGGCTGCCGTTATTTCATCGGCGATTTTAAAGACGAGCAATTCCTGCCCGAGCAGCATGGCCTGATGAGCTGGGCGGGTGCGGAGTGCTTTGCTCCGGAATCGCTGCTGACTCCGGATGGTCGAAGGGTGATGTGGGCATGGTGTTCCCCACGTGGCTCCAGAAGGCCTCTGGGAAAAAAATTGCAGACGGGCATCCAGTCCCTGCCCCGTGAACTGAGTCTTTCCGATGAGGGCACCTTGCTCATCAAACCCCTGCGTGAACTCAAGAAATTACGAGCCGATGAAAAAACCTTTAAGGACATTACGGTCAACAGTGGCACCACCCATCTCCTCGAGGGGATCAGCGGTGACACCATGGAGTTAGAGCTTGTTCTGGAAGCCCCCTCGGCCAAGGAGTTCGGCCTCAAGGTGCTGTGTGATCAGGACGGCAGCGACGGCTTCACCATCTCATCGGGCAAGGGCAGCAAGAACCTGAATGCCGGCTACATCCAGCCGCCCTTTGAACTACAGGAAGGCGAGGATCTCACCCTGCGCATCTTCATCGACAAACGCCTGATCGAGGTCTTTGCCAACGACCGCCAGGCCGCTGTGGCGTGGCATGACTATAAACCCAAGGACCTGCATGTAAGCCTGTTTAGCAAAGGAGGGGACTTGAAAGTCAAGAAGGTCTCCGCCTGGCAGATGAAGTCGATCTATCCCAAAGCTGGAAGGGAGCAGAAAACACACACTAAATAAATATCATCATTTCGCCCCTTCAATCCAGAGGCGAAAGCAGATGAAAATAAAATAGAACAAAAAACAAAAGATAGAAAATAGGAGCAAAAATAAATATGAATGGTTTTCTTTTAAGAAGTGCGCTGGTTGCCGCCTTGGGCGGATTCTTGTTCGGTTTTGATACCGCAGTAATCTCCGGTGCGGAGCAGGAGCTGAGAGCTTTTTTCGCTGATGATTATCGAAATCTGGCTGATAGGCTGGGCTTTGGATCGTACGGGTTCTGGCATGGTTTCACCTGTGCCACTGCGATTATCGGTACGATCATCGGCTCAATCATCGTTGGCAAGCAGGCCGATAGGTATGGGCGCAGGAAAACCCTGTTCATCATTGCCGTGATGTACTTTGTGTCCGCGGTGGGAAGTGGTCTGGCATGGAGCTGGATGTCCTTCTCACTCTTCCGCCTTCTCGGCGGACTTGCTGTCGGCGGCGCATCGGTTGTTGCTCCGATGTATATTGCTGAGATCAGCCCGGCCAACAAGCGCGGTCGGTTTGTCGCAATCACGCAGTTCAATGTGATCTTCGGCATTCTGATGGCCTATGTTTCAAACTACATCGTCGGAGGCCTTGACCTTGGCGCACTGGAGTGGCGCTGGATGTTTGGCGTTGAGGCCTTTCCGGCACTGGCCTTCTTCTTGCTACTTTTCCTGACCCCTCGCAGCCCGAGATGGCTGCTAACAAAAGGCTTGGAGGATGAGGCGAGAGCTGTCCTGAATCGTGTCGGTACGGACCACAACAGCGTGGATGACGAGATCAACGATATCAAGAGATCTCTGGATATGGATCACCATTCGCTCAATGAGCCGTTCTTCTGCAGGAAATACAGCAAGCCGATCATGCTGGCCATCGCGATAGCCGCATTCAACCAACTCTCCGGTATCAATGCCGTGCTCTACTACTCTCCGCGCATCTTCGAGATGGCAGGTTTTTCTGAAGGTCTGCTTACATCCACAGCCGTCGGTTTTTCCATGCTGGTATTTACAATGCTGGCCTTGATCGTTATCGACCATTTCGGGCGTCGCAAGCTGATGATTGCCGGTTCAATTGGATATATTATCAGCCTGAGTGCCATTGCCTGGGCTTTCTACACCTTCGGCGCGGATTTCAAAGCGTTCCTCGAACATGGCACCCCAGTATCCGGTATTGGTAGCCAGGTCGTGTTGTGGGGGCTGATCGCATTCGTTGCAGCGCACGGATTCGGGCAGGGTGCTGTTATCTGGGTATACATATCCGAGGTCTTCCCCAACCGGGTAAGGGCGCGCGGACAGGCTCTGGGTTCATTTACGCATTGGTTCATGGCTGCGGCCATCTCATGGTCGTTTCCGATGTTTGCTGAGATCAATGTGGGTCATATATTCGTCTTCTACACCGTCTGTATGATTCTTCAGTTGTTATGGGCCATGTTCCTCATGCCGGAGACCAAGAACATTTCACTCGAAGAGATTGAGGATAAGCTCGGCATTTCTGACTAGTCTGCAAGGAAGTACTATAATGGACGCATCCAAAACACTACTCATCACTGTCCTCATCACTTCCGCCTTCAGTGCACCGGTATCGAAAGCTGCCGACGTGACCCCGGCGATGCCGAAGAACCCGCCTGAGAGCTGGCTGACTTACCACCTCGCCCACCCGGGCCCCGGGCATGCAGTACCCGGTGACCCCAACCCAGCCTTCTTCTGGAAGGGACGCTACCACCTGCACTACATTTACAAAGACCGTGCGGCTCGCAAAAAAGAGAAGGGTCGTGATTTAGGGCCGGACTGGGGGCATGTCTCCAGCACAGATATGGTGCACTGGACTTGGCACCCCACCGTGCTGGGTCCCAAAAGAATGGGGCATGGCATGTTCAGCGGCACTGGATTTTTTACCAAGGAAGGCAAACCAGGAATCATCTACCACGGCAAGTCATCGAGTAAGAATTGGATTTCCTACGCCCTGGACGATCATCTAAACCAGTGGAGCGAACCCGAACTTGTTCTCCCGAGGGACAAGGACGGTAAGGACATCACGGAGATGTCATACTTCGATCCCGACCTGTGGATTAACAACGGGGTTTACTATGCACTCAATGCCCGCAGTAGCAGCGAACCTCCGGTGATCATGAAGTCTAACAACCTCAAAGACTGGGACTATATCGGCGAGTTGCTTCACCCGGATTTTGACGAAGAGAAACTTGGGGTGGGAAGAGACGAGGACATCTCCTGCCCGAATATGTTTAAAATGGGAGATAAGTGGGTGCTACTCTGCATCAGCCATGACCTCGGCTGCCGTTATTTCATCGGCGATTTCAAAGACGAGCAATTCCTGCCCGAGCAGCATGGCATGATGAACTGGGCCGCCTGGGACTTCTTTGCGCCTGAATCCCTGCTGACACCCGATGGCCGCAGAGTGATGTGGTCCTGGTGCACCACGGTCGTGTCGAAAAAGAAAAATACAGTGCCTAGAGAAATAGAAATAGATTTCAATGAAGTCTTGGCAGGCAAGATCCAAACCGGCATCCAGTCCCTGCCGCGCGAGCTGAGTCTTTCCGATGAGGGCACCTTGCTCATCAAACCCCTGCGTGAACTCAAGA
>JAYPZT010000114.1:0-3652 GCA_038136415.1 Opitutales bacterium | reverse complement strand
CTTTCAGTTTGCCATCGATTCCGGTCTTCACCCCAAGCATGCGGGCAATGAATCCCTGCCCCGTCATGACCGGATTCCTCCCGGTGAGCTCGATTTTATTTTACTGACCCATTGCCACCTCGACCATCTGGGCAGCCTCCCTCTTCTTTCCCGGCTTCATCCCCAGGCCCCCCTTTTCCTCAGCTACCCCAGCTCCATTCTGATCCGTAGAATGCTTTCCAATTCCCTCGCGGTAATGAAACGCCAGCGCAGTGAATTGAACCTGCCCGAGCTCCCCCTCTATGGACGGTCCGATCTCGGTGCCCTCTACGACCGGATGGAAATCATTTCCATCGAAGATCCAGTGGTATTTGAGAAGGATGGAGAATCCATCGAAATCACCGCCTATCATGCCGGTCATGTGGCTGGTGCCGTATCTTTTGACCTGAAGTACGAGGGCAAGCATACCTTCTTCACTGGCGATGTGCTCTTTCATGGCTTACGCACCCTGCAGGGTGCTCAGTTGCCCAGCCATCCTGTCGATGTATTGGTGATGGAAACCACCCGTGGAATGTCGGAACGCCCGGCAGATAAGCAAAGGGAGGCTGAAATTGTCCAACTCCTGCTCGATATCCGTAAATGTCTCAAGCGGGGGGGATCCGTTCTGCTTCCGGTTTTCGCACTGGGCAGGATGCAGGAAATGCTGGTGCTTCTGGATGAAGCCCGCCGCAAGAAAGCCCTGCCCCCCACTCCGGTCTTTTGTTCCGGATTAGGGATGGATCTGGTCAATCACATCCATCAAATCTCCCAGAATTTCAACCGGGTGAATTTTTCCCGCAAGGTTCTGCGGAGCCTGGGTGCCCAGCCTCTGCCCCGTCGAATTCAGGCGGGAGAACCCTTGCCGATGCAGGGAATCTATCTGGTCAGCAGTGGGATGATGGTGGAGAATACTCCCTCCTACATGCTGGCCTCCTCCATGCTGGAGGATGACCGTAATGGAATCTTCTTCGTGGGGTATTGTGATCCCAACACCCCCGGTGGTCAGTTACTGGAATGTCAGCCTGGGGATGAGTTTCTCTTTGAGGAGGTCGATATTCTTGCCCAGATCCGTGCCTCCATCAAAAAGTATGACCTCAGTGGCCATGCCGACCGGGAAGAACTGTTGGCATTTGCTCGATCGGTGAGCCCACGAAAAATCGTTCTCCACCATGGTGATCCGGAAGCCCGTGCCTGGTTTTCCTCCGAATTTGAGAAACTTAATCTACCTGTGCTCGACCCCGAGCCTCTAATTGAATATGAAGTCTGAGATGAACGAATCCAGCGACCTCGCCTCCCAGCTTGATCAAATTTTTGAACGCCCCTCCGGCCGAGCCCTCGATGAAATGCGCTCCGTGGAATTTGAGACCGGAATCGCCCCCCATGCCAATGGCTCCGTGCTATGCTCTTTTGGTAATACCCGGGTGATCTGCTCCGCGATGATCGAGGACAAAGTACCCGGCTGGATGCGCCAGCAAAAAATTCAGGGCGGCTGGCTGACCGCGGAGTACAGCATGCTCCCCTACGCCACCCTTGCCCGCAAGGACCGTCCCATCTCCCGGGGCAAACAGGATGGCAGAAATATTGAGATCCAGCGTCTCATTGGCCGCTCCCTCCGGGCGGTGCTCGATCTGAAAAAATTGACCGACAAAACCCTCTGGATTGATTGCGATGTTCTCCAGGCGGACGGGGGTACCCGTACCGCCTCCATCACCGGTGCCTGGCTCGCCACCCGCATTGCAGTCAATGGGCTGCTCGAATCCGGCAAACTGAAGGAGGATCCCATCCGCGATCATCTCGCGGCCATCAGTGTGGGAATTTACAAGGACAAATGTATTCTCGATCTCGATTATCCCGAGGATCGTGATGCTTCGGTCGATGCCAATGTGGTCATGACTGGATCCGGAGAATTTGTGGAAGTACAATCTTCCGGAGAGGAAGCGACTTATTCCCGTGCCCAACTGGATGAACTGCTTGGACTCGCCGAGAAAGGAATCGGCGAACTGATCGATCTGCAAAAAAGCAAATTGAGCTAAGCTAGGACTTTATTTCCTCTGCTTCTTCGGAAGAGGGGTCAAATAGAGTACGAATCCATTGGTCCAGTTCCTCCTCCGCCAGCCAGCGGTAAGCTTTGCGTAAGCAATACAGCAATCCAATGGGCAGAAGGATTGCCAGTAATATGATTTTTTCCAGCACCAGCACAAACAAGGCGGTCATACTTTCCATAATTTCTGTAAAGTTATCCCGCAAATAAGCGAGGGCTTCGGAAAGTGCTTCCGCCCGCTTCTTCATCCACTGGGAATACCCCGCCACTTTTCTACCAATCTCCCGGAAAAAATCGGGGAGTATGGAAAGCGGATCACCAAATTGGCTCGCGGATGATGAGACTTGCGGAGTTTCTGTCTCAAATTCCGCCCAGGCGAGCTCACGCACCTTGGTAAGTTCCGCCGCATGCTTCTCGATTCTCGGATCAAAATACTGATGATTAAGAGAGGTACCCAGAAAACAAAGCACCGGGGTGGAGATTCTGAGAAGGAGCAGAATCAAGGCTACCCGCCCGGACAAGCGGGCAAAACGGGAACCCTTTCCCCATAAAGCCAGCCCCAAAAACACAACCAACGCGAAATAAAAGGGAAAGATCCCATACTGGTTGATAATCCCCAGTACAATCCGCTGGGCACCAAGCAGTGCCATGGAGTGAACACAGGCTTCCGATAATCGTTCCACTGCATCATTGATCGGGTCCAGAATCTGCCCGGCCTCATATTCCAGACCCACCCCCCATGGGCTGATACTGATACTGGATTCCTGCAGGGAGGACACCCCGCCATTGATCACCCGGCAGGTGGCATAAGTGGAGGCAGAAAGCACAATGCTTTCATTGAGGTAACGCTTGGCATAGGTCTGATTGGCTGGGGAGATCCATACATAATCCAGCAGGGCCACTACTCCCAGCAGAGCCACAATCCATCCTGTTTTTCCCCGCAGTGTATTCATTGGAATTAATTGAAGAATGTCTTAGCCGGCTTGGCAACCATCCTTCCTGCTTGTTTTACTTTTTCTTTAGCCAGCCGAGGGAGACCAGAAAACGGTCCGTCTCATCCATAGTTTTTGAGAAACAATCGCCCGGCTTGCCCTGGTTAAAAAACCCGTGGGGTTGCTTGGGATAAACCACCAACTCCGAGCGGTTGCCCAGTTTTCTCATTTCATCCCGGAATTTTTCACCCGTGGATACGGGGATCAATTTATCCTGATCTCCCAGAAAAACGATGGTTGGAGGCATCCCTTTCCTCAAATTATGCATTGGGGAAATTTCTTTGTACCGCTCCTTTACTTTTGTATACCCAAACCCATCAGGTCCATTGTCATACACAGGATTGAAAAGAACCAGGGCATCGGGCAGGCAGGAGGTGGATAGATCCTCCCCTTGCTCATTCAATCCGGGCACCGTGGCCACCGCCGCAGCCACATGTCCACCAGCGGATCCACCACCCGCTCCAATCCGCTGCGGATCAATTCCCAGTTTGGCCGAATTTTGACGGATCCAGCGAAGAGCAGACTTTCCATCCATCACACATTCGAAAGGAGTGGTGTTGTGTCTGGATTTCACCCGGTACTCGGCAGCCATTGCCACCAT
>JAYPZT010000113.1:0-3666 GCA_038136415.1 Opitutales bacterium | reverse complement strand
AATGTAAGTTTCCTAACACATGTAACTGGAATAAGACATGTATGCAGGAGAAACTTCAACAGAGTTTGGAATCCAAATTTAAATCACAGCAATTAAAATGTGAGGGAAAAAACCAACCACAGGTTCAGCGTAAGCCTGGTGGTTGATCCAGCACTTCTTTCACTAAAAATGATCTGCGAAGTGATATTTTAGAACCTAGGGCTTCTTTTTTTAGCCACTGTCGAGTATTATTTGAGGAAATGGCGGAATTATAAATAGTTGATTTGGATGGTTTTGGTTTTTCTTCCTTAAGTTCAATCTTTGCCTTGTGAGAATGATTATCGCTTTTTTCAGAAACCGCATAATCCAAATTTGAATCAATTTCGGCAACTACAGGGGGTGAAGTTTCTTGAATAACTTCTCCAAATGTTTCCCTCAGAATATCCCCCAAGTTCTTCCCTCTAACAGGTCCAAGAGTCTCATCTCGATTTTTTCCCTCCTGATCAGTTGGTACTTCTTTTCGTTTTTTTGCTTTTCCTTCCATGAGCTTCCCAATGAAAGAAGCGAGAAGTAGCCCAACAATAAATAGAGTATCTATAGGGAGATCTGGCATTTCTACGCAGGAATGATTATTAACTTATTTTTCGCTCGAAATACTTTCTCGCATCTCAGTATCCGCCTCTATGTTTCTCATTCGGTAATAATCCATAATGCCTAGGTTTCCACTTCTAAAGGCCTCAGCCATAGCAAGAGGAATCTGAGATTCTGCTTCAACCAACTTCGCCTGCATTTCCTGAACTTTTGCTTTATTTTCCTGCTCCAGAGCAACTGCTGCTGCTCTTCTTATTTCAGCTTGAGCTTGAGCAACCTCCTTGTCTGCAGATGCCTGGGAAGACCGCAATGCAGCCCCCCGGTTTTCTCCAAGATCTACATCTGCTATATCGATGGATAAAATTTCAAAAGCGGTTCCCTGGTCCAAGCCACGATTCAAAACTTGTTGAGTAATTTGATTAGGATTTTCTAGGACTACTTTGTAGTTTTCTGAGGACCCAATGGTTGAAACAATACTTTCTCCCACTCTCGCAATAACCGTCTCTTCCTGAGCACTGCCAACATAGCGGTCCAAATTACTTCTAACTGTTACTCGTGCTCTTACTTTCACCTGAATCCCGTCTTTGGCGACACCATCGATGGTATCTCTTCCTTCAATCTTACAGTCGATTACTTTCGGATTAATGGATGTTCTAACCGCTTCAAGAACGGACTTGCTGGTACCCCTGGTAGCAAGATCAATGGCACAGGCTCTATCCCAGGAGAGTTCTATGCTGGCCTTGGATGCGGCAATCAATGCTTGCACGGTCTGCACAACATTACCCTCGGCAAGATAATGAGCTTCCAATTGATCTGTATCTAAGGGAATGCTCGCTTTTACCGCAGTCACCCTGGCGTCAACGATCAGACCCACAGGAACTCCCCGCAATCGCATAGCCAATAGGGTAGCAAAGCTTACTGGAGCACGGGCGAGAAAGGCCTTTAACCAAGTGCTGAAGAAAGAAATGATGATAAGTGAAAATACGAGACCTACGATCAGTAAGACTCCTATGATGATCCATGAAAATAAATCGTTCATTGAGATTTTTGTTAGAGGTTTAGAGAGTTAGTAAATTCATAGGGGTTCAACAATCAAGCGAAAGGAATCGATTCGTGTGATTTGTAACTCTGTTCCTTTAGGAATAAAGCCTGAATCACAGTAAGAATCATAGGATTCACTGCCTATCCTTATCAAACCTTCTGGATGATGATCGGTTTCTGCTATCCCTGTCTTACCAACAAGATGGTCAAGGTTCTTTGGTTCGACATTTTTACCACTGGTTGCATGAACAAACATGTTTCTTCCAAATTTGCTTCCCGATAGCCACCTAAATTGGAGAAAGACAATGATTACACCACCAAATCCACCTACCAGAAAAACAATTAGCGGAATGGCTAAGCCTCCGTACTCAAGATGGGCAAAATAGGCAGAGGCTAACAAACAAACAAATCCAAGTAGTCCAAGTACTCCACCAGGAACAATTGCCTCTAAAGCAATCAACAAATATCCAAACAATAGAGCTGCGATTATCTTTGTCATGATTAAGAAAATTCTTTTTCCACAACTAATTCAAACCCCGCTTTCTTAAGCACTTTGACTTTTTCACCTTTCTCAATTTTTCCGAAGTTCGATCGTGCGTCATAAGATTTACCCTCAACCTCAACCTTACCGACAGGGTAAAGTTCGGTCAGGGTTATTCCCAAGCATCCATCCTGCACCTGAGCACTTAAGCCTTCGCTATTTGGAGTAACAACGGTTGAATCAAGGATCATTGCCTTACCCATCGGGGTTTTGCCCATAATTTTTATTGCTAAGTATCCCAAAACAACGGCCATCCCGATGGACTGTGCTAGCTCGATCAAAGGAACTCTAAATAGATCCAGAGTCCAGTCGAATTCTTGGTTTGGCCAAATATCTGCCATTGCCCAGATAAGGGAACCAAACATCATCACTAAGCCAAGAATAGCGGGAAGAAAAAAACCAGGGGCTAAGAAGATTTCAACCAAAACCAAGCAAAAGCCCAGGAGGAAAATCAACATCTCCTCTTGCCCGGCAAGCCCGGCAACATATTTGGAGCCAAAAAAGATCAAGATAAAGCCGATCCCCAATATTCCAAAGATTCCAAAACCTGGAGTTTTGAATTCAATGAACAAGAGAACAAGTCCAACACTCAACAACAGTGGAGCAATTCCATTTAACCAAAGACCTATATCTTCAGCCCAATTTAGCTTCATTTCTTCAAGGTTGTAATTAGATTTTCCCCATCGTTGATCCAGTAAATCTTCTATGTTTTCAAAAACCCCAATGCCCAAAAGAGGTTGGGGTGGGGCACCATACTCCTTGACTGCCTCTTCTCCAGTAAGGGTGAGCAGTTCTCCGGGGCTTTTGATCAAAGAACCATCTGCGGCCTTCAAAGGCTCTCCCTCAATGATAAGGCTAACATTCGCATCCATCATTGCAGCCATAACCTGGGAGCGATATTTGTAAGGTCCCGCGAAATTTCGGATTTTGGCTTTCAAATAAGAATTGATTTTTCTTTTCATGGATGGATCGATTTCACCACCACCACCGCTGACAGCCTCGGCCGCACCAATTTGAGAGAAAGGAGCAAATGCAATTTCCTGTGTTGCGATGGCAATGTATGCACCGGCTGATATTGCTTCCTTATTCACGAAAGTAAGAATTGTTCCTTTCCAAGATTCAACGGAATCTAAAATTTCCTGCATAATTTCCAGGGTAACACCAAGCTCTCCCCCTGGAGTATCCATATCCAAAATCACCAGATCTACTTCTGCAGAAATTGCTTCCTTCATTCCACGACGCAGAATATCGAGGATAGGAGGCCCAATTTGGTCCCGAATTGGTATTATGTAAGCATTTTTGAGAACATTAGGTTTTGTTGTCTCGGAACCAGAGGCAGTACTTTCGTTGCTTTCATTTTGATCAGCAAAGCTTGGGCTTAATAAAGCGAGACTAATAACAAGAAACGATGTGATGAATTTATACATTTAGACCAATATCATCATTGATGCTTGAATTACATTGCGCAAACAGGAAAGAAAGTTCAGTTCATTTATAGCTTTGGAAACGATTAA
>JAYPZT010000112.1:0-3674 GCA_038136415.1 Opitutales bacterium | reverse complement strand
GCGGTACACAGCATTTCCAATGCTGCACAATCGGCCACTCTGTCACCTCTCCACTGTGCAATCTGCGAAGAATTGAAATGCCAAGAATCACTGGTTGCGTCAACGATCAAAAAAAACCTTTTTTATTCCATGTCATTAGCTGAACTATGTTTAGTGATTACTTTGCTTTTCAGGTTTGCGTGTTTCCCTCAATCGCTTAGAAAGCAGGAATGATATCCAACGAAGTCGGATACAACAGCAAGGTTGAAGGTGAAGTAATCGTCACCAAGGCGGACGCGGTTATCAACTGGATCCGCAAACATTCCGTTTGGCCCATGCCCATGGGGCTTGCCTGCTGTGCAATTGAATTAATGGCATCCGCTGCCTCCCGCTATGATATTTCCCGTTTTGGGATGGAAGTGATGCGTTTTTCCCCCAGGCAATCAGACTGTATGATCGTGGCTGGAACGGTGACTTACAAAATGGCCGAAGTGGTCCGTAGAATTTATGACCAGATGGGTGACCCCAAGTGGGTTGTGGCCATGGGTGCCTGTGCTTCCACCGGTGGGATGTACCGATCCTATGCGGTGATGCAGGGAGTGGATACGATTGTGCCGGTCGATGTTTATGTGAGTGGATGTCCTCCCCGTCCTGAGGCTCTTCTTGATGCGATGATGAAATTGCAGGATAAAATCGGTAATGAATCCTCGGTTAAGAATTTGAGGGGCAAGCAGGAAACTGCAGAATTATCTGCCTGATATGATCGACGACGACTTCGTTAAGGCATTGCTTGAGAAGTGCTCCTACCTCTCCCTGAGGCACCGGGAAGACTGCCTGACCCTCGATTGTCCCGCGGATTCAGTGATTGAATTCTCCAGGCATCTCCGGGATGAGGAAACTTTTGATTTATTGGTTGATCTCACTGCGGTCGATCATGGCGAAACTGCAGACACCCGGTTTTCTGTCGTCCTTCACTTTTATTCCCTTATTCACCGGACCTATCTCCGTGCTCACATTGCATGTGCGGACAATGAGGCACCGGAAATCCCCTCCATCAGTTCGGTTTTTCCTGCGGCCAATTGGCATGAGCGCGAAACCTTCGATATGTTCGGGATCAAATTTACTGACCATCCAAACCTCAAAAGAATTTTGATGTGGGATGAGTACCCCTATTTTCCCCTTCGTAAGGAATTTCCACTAGCCGGGATCGATGTTCCTTTACCTGCCGCAGATGTTGCGGAAGTAACCGGGGCGGATGTGGACCCTGCTCCAATGATGGGCGGTCCCTTTGTTTCCTCCGGCAACGGCAGAATGAGTGACGCCGAGCCCCGGGCAAAGGATGAAAGCTGGACGGAGGAATCCATCAAAGGATCATGAGCACCACTACCACCAAAGAAATTTCCGTGGGAGATATTGGAGCCCGTGCGGCCGCTCATTCCGATAATGAACGGATGGCACTGAATGTGGGTCCCTCTCATCCCACCACCCATGGCGTTCTTCGATTAATGATGGAGCTGGATGGGGATGTTATCACCAAATGTGATCCTGTGCTTGGCTATCTTCACCGCGGGGATGAAAAAATCGCGGAGAACATGACCTACAACCAGTTTGTTCCCTACACCGACCGTCTGGATTACCTGGCTCCTCTGGCCAATAATGTGGCTTATGCCTTGACCGTGGAAAATCTTGCAGGAATCGAGGTCCCTGCCCGCTGTCAGGCGATCCGGGTACTGGTTTGCGAGATGGCCCGGATTTCCAGTCATCTTTTGGGTATGGGAGTTTTTGGAATGGATGCCGGTGCCTGGACTCCTTTCATGTACACCTTCACCGAGCGTGAAAAACTCTACACCCTTTTCGAGGAATTAACCGGTGCCCGTTTTACCACCAGTTACACCCGGATTGGCGGGGTAGCCCGGGATATTCCTGAAGGCTGGCTCCCACGGGTGGAGAAATTTTGTGATCAGTTGCCCAAGGCGATTGATGAAGTGGAAAAACTGCTCACCAGAAACCGTATCTTTCTTGACCGTACCGAGGGCATCGGTGCCATCAGCAAGGACCAGGCAATCGCCTATGGTTTGACCGGTCCCAACCTCCGTGCCTCGGGAGTGGATCTGGATTTACGCAAAGACAAGCCTTACAGTGGTTACGACCAGTACGAGTTTGATGTGCCAATCGGAACGAAAGGGGATTGTTATGACCGGTATCTCGTTCGCATCGAAGAGGTTAGGCAAAGTATTCTGATTATCAAGCAGGTGATTGCTTCCTTCCCAGGTGGTCCCTGGTACTGCGAAGATGCCAAAAAGATATTTGCTCCACCCAAGGAAAAAATCATGACCAGTATGGAGGAACTGATCCAGAATTTCATGATTGTCACCGAAGGTCCTCAGGTGCCACCAGGTGAAGTCTATTTCGAGGCAGAGAATCCCAAGGGTGCTTTAGGCTTCTATTTAGTCTCCAAAGGTGGGGGAGTGCCGTACCGCTTGAAAATCAGGGCTCCAAGCTTTTGTAACCTTAGTATTCTGGAAGAACTGGTTCCAGGACACATGCTTTCTGATATTACTGTTATATTGGGCAGTTTGGATTTTGTGATGGGGGAGTGTGACCGCTGATCTACTGACCATGGAAAACACTCTCAATCTATCGGATGATATCTTATCTCAAATTGATGAGGTCATTCCCAAGTATCCTGAAAAACGAAGTGCTGCATTGATGGTGATTCATTTGATTCAAAATGAAATCGGAGCCGTGGATGATGCAGCCTGTGAGTGGATTGCTGAGAAACTGGAACTCAATCCCATAAATATTAAAGAACTCATTACTTTTTATCCTATGCTCCGGGAAAAGCCATGGGGTAAAAAACATATTCGTGTCTGCCGGACTTTACCCTGTGCACTTCGCGGATCCTATGGCACCTGCAAAACCCTCGAGGAAAAACTCGGAGTTAAAGAGGGACATGTCCGGGAGGATGGTGAGTTTTCGCTGGAATTCATGGAATGTCTGGCAGATTGCGGGCAGGGTCCGGTGGTGATTGTGGATGAAAGCACTTATGAAAATGTCGCGGGAGAATCGGCGGAAAAATTTGCTGATTTGCTTCTGCAGGGAAAACTGGAGTCCTCGGATGATTTTAAAAGCTACGAAGAGGGCCTTGTTCAGGAATCTCCAAACTCCTAATCAATAATCGTGGACACTTCCGAATTACCCAAAGAAAGAAGAATTATCCTCAAGCATGCGGATGATCCTGGTTACTCCAACCGCATCTCCTGCTACCTTCGTGAAGGTGGGTATGAAATCCTGAAAAAAGCTTTTGGGATGAAACCGGAGGAAGTGGGGGAGGAAGTGCTCAAGTCCGGTGTTCGTGGTCGTGGAGGAGCTGGTTTTCCTGCCGGAATGAAGTGGAAATTTCTCGACCGGAAATCCGGTAAACCAATTTATTTAATCTGCAATGCGGATGAGTCCGAGCCCGGTACTTTTAAGGACCGTCAGATTATGTACAAAGACCCTCACCAGTTGATTGAGGGGATGATGATTGCTGCCTATGCCATTGGAGCAAAACAGGCATTTATCTACATCCGTGCGGAATTTTTCGAAGGTGCCCGGATTCTTAACCGTGCGATTGAGGAAGCGAAGGAGCATGGATTCTGCGGGAATAATATTTTAGGCTCCGACTTTTCCTGTGATCTCGTGGTTCACCGGGG
>JAYPZT010000111.1:0-3678 GCA_038136415.1 Opitutales bacterium | reverse complement strand
AGCATCAATTGGAAACCAAGACAGATTCCAAGAATAGGAACTTTTCCTCTCCATGTTTGGTAAAGCTTTTGAGTCTCTGGATAGTCGGCGGGGCAACCGGGCCCGGGCGATAGTACCATCATGTCCGCCTCCTCCAGTAAGGTGGAGTCTACTTCCTTGCGGTCACGCACAACCACCTGATCGAACCCGGCGAGCAGATGCTCGAGGTTGCGGGTGAAGGAATCCTGATGGTCGACCAGTAAAATCATGAGAGCAGATCGAGCAGGGCCTGAGCCTTGATCTGGTTTTCCCGGTATTCATATTCAGGAGTGGAATCCACCACAATTCCTCCGCCCGCCTGGGTGTAGCATCGCTCTCCCAAAATCAGCATTGAGCGAATGATCAGGTTGAGACGAAGGTCACCGGAGTCTTCAATGATCCCAAAGCTGCCGGTGTAGGAGCCGCGAAAACAGGGCTCCAGTTTGTCGATCCATTCCATCGTCCTCATCTTGGGACAACCGGTGATACTGCCACCGGGTAGCATGCCTTGAAGAATATCGGAAAGATTGATGCTCGGTTTGAGTTCTCCGTGAATGGTGGAGACCAGATGGTGGAGGTGAGAATAGGTTTCGACTTCGCGAAACCGTTCCAAATGAACCGTACCTGGTACGCAGAGGGAGGAGAGATCATTCCGCTCCAAATCCACCAGCATGTTGTGTTCGGACACTTCCTTGGAGTCATTGAGAAATTGTTCGATCACGGATTGATCCGAACCGGAACTATTGCGGGCATAGGTGCCACCGATTGGACGGGTCAGGATACGGTTGCCTGTTTTTTCTATCACCACTTCAGGGGAACAGCTCACCAAGGAAAATTCAGGCGTCTGTAAAAGAAAGGCCTCCGGGGCAGGGTTGGACTCCGACAACTTGGCAAAGGCGACAAGGGGATTGATCTTTGCCTCCGCCTCAAAGCGCTGGGAGATTTTAATCTGATAGGTTTCGCCATCGAGAATGGCTTCCCGTGCCTGGTGAAAAATCTTTTCGTACTCTTCGAAGCTCAGGTTGCAACGGCGGTTGTTAGCAAGGAAACTTTGCGGTGCGGACAAAGATGCATTTTCGATCAAATGAGCAATTTCAGATTCTCTTTCGGGCAAGGAAGACTCAATAGATATCCTGTCTTGTTGAATATATAAAATGGTGGAGGGTCTACCAAACCATCCGTCGGGAATGTTGAGGTCACGATCGGCAGTCAAGGTTGCTCCAAAATGCCGGGCAAGAAATTCATATCCAAAAAATCCCACCCATCCGGAAAAAGATAACCCATTACTTTTGGGAGAGGACGAGCTGAGCTTTTCAATCTGTCCGCAGGTATTCTCAAGACTGAGAATCTGGATATCAGAAAAATCGAGATAGCCTGTCCATCCGCCTTTCGGATTTGCCCGGATGACCAGAGTATCCGTACCTAATGAATGCAGTCGCTCCAGCGGAGATGTGCAATGCACATCGATCATGATAACCTTGTGAGGAGTTCGGAAAAATGAGTGATCTGTTCGTCCTCTAATTTGGGTTCGCCGTAGAGCAGGGCCGACCACCCGGCATTGCGTGCACCCAGAAAGTCGCGGGAATGACTGTCGCCCAAGTGGAGAATCTCAGCTGGTTTCTTGCCGGTGACTGTTTCCACTTGGCGGAATATTTCGGGATCCGGTTTTTCGCAGCCCATTTCGCTGGAGATGAAGAGGTGATGAAAAACCTGGTCAATTTGCAGATCAGCAAGCACGGTGCGGAGGCGGGAGTCGTTGTTGGAAAGAACCGCCAGTTCATAGCCACGATCTCGGAGCGTTTTTAAGGTATCCATTGCACCTTCAGCCAATTTCCAGCAATCCCCACGGGCAAAAAGATTCCACAGATCTTCGAATAAAGGGTCGATATCTTTATCCCCGGAAAAGGGGCGAAAGGTCTCGGCAACCACCTGTCTCCAGAATTCCTTCTCTTCGCCTCCGTTGGTTTTTTTACAAACCTGCAATTTTCCAAAAGCTTGGTAGAAATTTTTGTCCACTTCTTCGTCTGAAGCATCAATGCCGTATTCCCGAGCCGTTCTTCCATATACAGCACCAACCGAAGGCCAGGGGCGGACCAGAGTGCCGGCGGCATCGACTGTGAGGAGTCTAATGGGGTGGGAGGAATCTGACATATTGGATTAGCGGTTGGAAAAAAATCAACGATGTGAGAAGGATTAATTGTTTAAAATGATGCAATTAGCAAGCAAGCGAAGATTTCCACCCGGGGTAGGGTTTGCCCTTTTGCTTCTTTTGGCAGCAGTTGTCGGCGTTCTTTTCCCAGACCCTTTCACACAAAAAAAATGGGGAGAATCTGGTCAATGGGCCACGGTCGCTACCTTTGTTATTTTTATTTTTATTGGCAGAAGTATTTCTCTGGATGTCTTGGTAAAAGAGATGAAACGTCCGGTGGTTACCCTGACGATTCAGGGTAGTATCTTTTTGGCTACCTGGATTCTTGCCAATGTGCTTTACCGATACAATGTTTCTGCTTCCCCCTTCCTAATGGGGTTTCTTGTGGTTCTGGTTCTTCCCTCCACCATTTCAAGCTGTATCGTCTATGCCCGTGTTGCAGGTGGGAATACTGAGTTTGCGTTGGGGCATTCCTTTCTTTCCAATTTTATCGCTCCGTTTCTTTTCCCTCTTTTATGCGTAGGTTGGCTCTATGGTGTGGGCTTTACAGGTGTTTCCTTTCTGAGTGTGGTTGAACGGATTTATCCGAGGCTTGGGCTATTGATTTTGTTACCATTAATTCTTGGATACCTTTCCCAAAAAATTCCACTGGTGCGAGTGCAGAGAGATTGGGAAAAGAAGGCACCTCAGGCATGCATTCTCTTTCTTTCCTATGTCGCTTTTGCTTCGGGATCTTCCCTCGGTTTGCTTGACCAATCGATCAGCCAATGGATGGAGCTTTTAGCTTGGACAATTGTTTGCTGGCTGGTCCTCTCTTTTCTGGGTTGGATAAGTGGAAAAGTACTTGGTTTGAAAACGCCGGAGAGAATCAGTGCTTATTTTGTGGTTTCTCAAAAATCGTTGGCCACCGGGATTCCGCTCATTTTTGCGGTGATGGGTACTCAAAGCGTGGAGGGATGGATCTGGATTATTTTACCCCTTACTTTTTACCATTTGTTTCAACTGCTCGCAGGAGCAGGCATCGTTGCCTACTTGAATCGTGAAGTGCCCAAAGATAGGTAGGACTTTTGCATGGATGAATGATGCAGCCTTTTATAAAGTGAAACTTTAAATATGACCGAATCCACTTCAGGACATTCTGCGATCGAGCAATTGTGTGAACAATTGGGTGATTGTGTGGAAACTTCATTTGGTCAACGAGAAGACTATTCCTACGATGGATTGAAGATCAGTTCCTTGCCCGATGCTGTTATTCAGGTCAAGGAAGCAGCCCAGGTTGGAACAGTTCTGAAAATCGCCAATCAGTATGGTATTGCGGTAACCACCCGTGGTTCAGGTTCTTCTCTCACCGGTGGTGCCACCCCGATTCAGGGAGGATGGGTGCTCGACCTTTCCCAGTTAAACCATTTTGAAATTGATGAGGAGAACCAACTCGCCCGTTGTGGCCCTGGAGTGGTAGTGGCGGATTTGCAGGCAGCGGCTGCGGAACAGGATTTGTTTTATCCCCCAGA
>JAYPZT010000110.1:0-3764 GCA_038136415.1 Opitutales bacterium | reverse complement strand
CGCTACATGAAAATGAACACACTTCCCAAGCTGTTGAATTGCCTGAAAGACGGCAGTCCTGAGATCACCCTGTCCGATGAACTGATCGAACGGTCCAAATTACCTATCGAGCGGATGCTCGAATGGAGTGCTTAATTGCTGATCGCTAACTGGATTAGACCAGTACCTGAATAGAATCGGGCGAATCGGTATCGCTTGATTCACCGGAAGCGAGGTAACTGCGGAGAGTTTGCAGAAGTGATAACCCGACCACAGAGCCCAGGGATCCCAGCAGCTTTCCATTGATCCGGAGATCCTCCAGTAATCTCATTCCAGGCTTTATTTCCTCAACTTTTATGGTCCTGGGTTCCATCACTCCGCCGGAAAGCACTCTGGTGTTGGCCAGGGCATCAAGTACGCCGGGGGCAAAATCGGATTCCTCCTTGCGAAGTTGCTCAAAAATTTCGCTCTTGGAGCAGCCTGCGGTCTCAAGTTGGTCATATCTTTGGGCAACCCTGATAATGGAGGCCAATTTCCTTTCCTCATCGTCATCGGATCCAGTCTCGTACTTACCAGGAATCAGACGGATAATTTTACGGACCTTCTCGATTCGGGGAATTCCTGCAAGCATATCGCTGACAAAATCTGGCAAGCCCTCCACAATTTCAGTGAGTGAATCAGCAACTTCCTCACCCGCATAGATCTTTTCCTGGGCAGAATCGGGTAAGGTGAGATGCCCAAGGTAACAAAAATTAACTGCCATTTGCAGGCGCCATTCACTGGGCATTTTCATTTCCCGGGATGTGTCCAAAGATAATTCTTTGACCCGCTGGGCCCGACCGTGAAAAAGAGGCATCGCACCGGCCAGAAGCGTGGACATGGCAGCAATGGTGCCATTGAGGGTTTTTTCCAGGAGCTCTTTCTCCGATCGAATTAAGGCATACTGTTTCAGAGCCTGTTCTAGATTTTGGGAAAGAATTTCTGGGGGACAAGGCTTGCCGAGGAGGCGAAAAATTTCTCCCCGCCTGACCACTTCACAAAGATCATCAAAATTCGCCTGCCCTGTAAGCAAAAGAGTGACCACTTCCTTGTCCTGCTCCCTCACTTTCTCAAGAAAATCGGCACCATTCATCCCCGGCATGGCAAAGTCAGAGACAATGACCTGAAAAGGTTCCTCTTCTTCCAGCAGAGATAGTGCATCTCTTCCGGAGGAAGCCGTGGAGATATCGTATGTACGGCCTAGGTTTAGTTTTACTCCTCTGAGGATGGATTCCTCATCATCAACGAATAGAATTTTGGGCTTGGGGTCGGGCATAATTCAAATCCTAGGTCATGGGAGGAATCTTTGTCAAATTAGCTTTATCAAAAACCCATACCCACCGAATCCCATTTATTGAATCCAGCAGAGGTTACGAAACTCCGGCGGATCCCCTTGCCAATTGCCCCCGATCTTCCTTGGCTTTAGAGAACTGCCTCGGGGAGCATCCAATTTTTCTGAACTATCAAGCCTCAGCTCTCTGATTTCTTCCCAGGAGATGAGCCCCTCTCCCTGAGCATTCTTCAGTGAACTTGAAGGAAAAGTAAAGCGCTGCCAGGTCTTGCCTCCTAACAGGTTAAGCTCCGCACCGTGACCATCTATCCAGAGAGCCATGACATTGGGATCTGCACTTCTCACTTCGATGCTTAACCTGGCATCTTTACTGGGAGCCGCCCATTTTGGTTCATGTAGTTTATTGGTTCTTATGCCCCATTTCTGACGGTTATAAGAAAACCAGTCCTTGGACCAATTCCCGGAGAATTTTTCAATCATCAAATCTTGGCGAGGAGCAACATCAGACCCTGATTGAGTGAGCACTTCAGCGGTAGCCACCTGCATCAAAGAAGATAAGACGAAAGTATCAGTTTCATAGATTCCATAATAGTAACCGGCTCCGGTAATTGGTTTTTCCATGCGGTAATGCACATTGGCAAATACCCATAGTGGCCTTTCGTTGGAGAAAATAGGTAGCTCAGCACTCCAGGTATTTGAACCACCTCCTTTTTTGGGCTCACAGTATTTCCAGAAGCGGTGTTTGGTATTGGATGAATCATCCTTACTGCCAGGTTTCTGCATGATTCCCTGTTGGGTAAAGTATACTTCCACTTCCACAATTTCCCTCGACCCATCTGCTTTGATTTCAAGCTTAGGCAACTTTCCTTTTTGCAAAATCAATCGGGCATTTGGAGTATCCGGCAGCTCAGGCTCACCTTTCAGGTGATGATCAAACCACACCTGAGTGGCCACTTCATATTCCGGCGAATCCTGGTGATTGTGATGCGGAGAACAACTCACCCGCCACTGTTTGGATTTAGTTTCCCGGACTGCTTGCTCCAAATCGTTAATCCGACCATGAAAATCATTGGATGGACTGAGAAAAATAATGGGACAGGTAATACGCTTGAGGCTGGGTGGATCACTGACCGTGGCTAAATGCATCATATCCTCTGAATACCGGTCACTGATTCCTCCACAGGATGGTGCTGCAGCCTTCACACGTTTATCCGATGCAGCAATCAGGACTGTCAATTTTCCACCCATTGAATGTCCGTAAACCCCAAGTCTGGAGCCATCCACTTCGGGTTGTTGCTCCAGAAAAGTAAGCCCGCGACGACCTGCCATGGTAATTAAAAACCAGGCATTATTGCGGGGAGATTTCACCGGATCCAAAGTCCATTCTGCGACAGGAATAGATGGAAAAGCATCCTGTCCATTTCGACTGGGTGCATGATAGGCATCCAGGGCTCCCCAATCCGTGGTGAGTTTATACTTCGGATCATCGGTTTTACCTTCCCAGAATAATTTCACTTCCTTGGGAGTAACCTGATAACCAGGGGCGGAAATTCTCCCTGCCCAGGCGATGGATAAAGTGGCATATCCGCGCTTCGCATTGGTCAGAACTGCATTGGAATGAGCATATTGACCACCCCCATGAACCTGAAGAAGTCCCGGCAAATTAGTTTGCCCCTTCGGATAGCCATAAATGCCTGCCATGGAAGATCTTTTCCCTTTAAAAATCCCGATATGGTAACGGATAACCCTTAGGACTACACCATCCTGCTCCCATTCCTTAAGAACCTCCACATCAATCGGTTCGGACACTGGATCAAATTCCTGCCAAAGTGTATCGTAATCCTGCGGAGGATATTGAGGATCAATGGGCTTTAGTGTTTCTGCTCTTAATTTGGGAGTACAAAAACAAGACAAAATCAGAGCAATGAAGAAGCAATTTCGGTTGTAATTCACCCCGCTTTCGTATCAACCCATTATAAAATAGGCAACTCGATGTTCTATCTCTTAGAAAAGCGAAATTTTCACCAAAAACAGGATGATCCCGGCTCTCCCACAGTTTTCCACGTGTATAACTGAAAGTAGACCCACCGGACAATTATTAATAGCATTTCAATATGAATGAAGTAACCATCTCAGGGAAGATAAAATTCGTTGATGAAGTGCGTGAATTTGGTGCCAATGGATTTAAGAAACACCAAGTTGTTGTTGAAACCGGAGATGGTCGTTGGGACAACCCAATACCAGTAGAATTCACTAAAGATAATATCGAATTAAGCAAAAAACTTAAGGTGGGAGATCAGGTACAAATTCAATCCCGAATCAATGGCCGGGAATGGCAGGGAAAAGATGGAATAACCAAGTGGTTTACTTCGATCAATGGCTATAAAATTTCGGTCGAAAATTCCGATTCTCAAGAGGATCCTTCATCATCTTTCGATACCTACGACGAGTATGC
>JAYPZT010000109.1:0-3781 GCA_038136415.1 Opitutales bacterium | reverse complement strand
AGGAAGGCCATTGCACCCTCTTGGATGCTTTTGGCGATTTTCGACATTCTTTCCGAGCCTTCGGAAATAGCATTAATGGATTGAGTTTTCCACCATGTGAAGAGCAGGGCAATTGCTCCAACTGCAGGCAAAACGACAGGGAGTTGATCGAGAGTCATTTAATTATTTTTTAGTTAGGCTGGTAATAATCGATCGATGATCGAAAATGATAGTTTGCGATGTTTTATGATTGATTGAGAAAAAGAAGGCAAGTTTCAAGTATGTGTAAGTCCGCAACGAAATTCTTCTGCAATCCTTCATACTTGCAAAATCATGGGCACATGTTTGGATAACTAGCAATGAAGCATTGCCTGATTCTTCCATTGTGTTTTTGCATCTTGCTCTTTTCCTCCTGTCAAAATCAATACCGGAGACCTGCACCTTCCCCAAATGCTCCGCAAGGCACAAAATCTTCCAGCGTCGGTATAACCAGAAGCAATTCTTATCAAGTTGCCAAGAGTGAGTACGATGCAAACTTTCAGAGTCGGTATGGTCTCCTGTACCTCGCCTCATCAGAGCAGCCTTTCAGCGGAAGGATCTTAACCATCGATACAGGCGAGAACGGGGAATATGTTCAATCTGACGAACAGTGGCGGGATGGCAGAAAGCATGGAGTCAGTGCCAAGTGGTTCTCCAACGGAGTTAAAATGTTTGAGAGGAACTACAAAGACGGAAAATGGCACGGTACGGTTACCCGTTGGTGGCCAAACGGTCAAAAGATGTATGTTCGGGGATACACCAACGGCGTTAGACATGGCAAAGAGGTGACCTGGAGATCGGATGGCACTCCGCTTCAAGTCTCATCTTCTAAAATACCCGAAAATGTGAACATCATTTCTTCATCCCCTGAAAAAACTGAAACAACAAAGATGGATAGTTTGCCATCCATTGACTTGCCCGGTTTGGAGGAAGAGCCTTCTTCGGAGCCGATTATGGTTGCGGAACCTGATCCTGAACCCCTTCTGCCGTCAATTGAAGATCCACTAGATGGCAATAGCCAGGATATTGGTGAACCTGGAGAGCTTCCCTCGTTGGATGAAGTTAGCAGTGAGCTCCCTGTAATGGACGAGCCTGTATTTCCTGAAATTGAGGCAGCGGATTCGGACCCACTGAATGATTTACTTCCCGAAACACCTGAGCTCTCCGATGAGTCGAGCCCGAATGAACCTATGGATGATGATTTTCCAGGTCTTCCGGAACTCCCTTCCCCGGATTCTGCAGAAGGGGCACTGCCTCCCCTGCCTGGAGATTCGGTTCCTGCGGTTGAAGAACCGTCTGAATTGCCGTCTTCAGAACCGGGTTTAGATCTACCTTTACTGCCTGGAATGGAAGATGAAGGTGGGTTGCCTCCTCTGCCTGATACTGATGATGGCTTGGGTGATTTACCTCCTTTGCCTCCTCTTCCTTAGAATTGTCCTAAGTTTTAGGACTCAAGTTATAAGTACTTAATCCGACATTATAGATCACCAGCATGGATGTGGAAGAAGATACAAGTAGGAGAAAATTTATTCGCGTCGCCACCATTGGAGCATCTGCCGCATGTGGTATTTTTCCTATTGCTGCTGGCATACCATCCGTTCTGGATCCGGTTAAGAAGAGTGCCGAAAGTGGGGGCAATGTTGCCTGGTCCAAGGTTGCTCCAATAGCATCACTGCCCGAGGATGGTTCTCCTGCAAAATTTGAGGTTATCCAGGAGAAAGTCGTGGATGCTTGGACTACTTACAAAGATGTACCTGTCGGTGCCGTTTATCTTACCAGAAAAGGAGATGAAGTGGTGGCATTTAACTTGAAATGCCCCCATTTGGGTTGTGCGATTGATTTCCGCAAGCAAAGCAACGATTACTTTTGTCCCTGCCATAATAGCTCGTTTGCATTGGATGGCTCGGTAACCACGGAAAATAGTCCCAGTCCCCGTCCGATGGATACAATGGAAACCAAAGTGGAAGACGGGCAAGTATGGATTCGCTTCCAGCAATTCCGGCCCAATATTCCCGAAAAAATTCCACTATCATGAAGGTAATCTTTGATTGGCTCGACGATAGGTCGGGCTACCGGGATCTTTTACAAGAGGTTCTGTATGAGAAAGTGCCGGGAGGAGCCCGTTGGAGGTATGTCTGGGGAAGCTGTCTGACTTTTGCATTTTTCACACAGGTTGTTACTGGGACCTTATTATGGATGTTCTACAGTCCAAGTGCCCAGACTGCATGGGAGAGTGTTTATTTTTTACAATACCAAGTGTGGGGAGGATGGTTTTTAAGAGGAGTTCATCATTACATGGCACAGGCTATGATTGTGCTCCTTGTTCTCCATCTCATGCAGGTGGTGATTGATGGAGCATACCGGGCACCTCGTGAACTTAACTTTTGGTTTGGTGCCTTGATGCTAGGGGTAACATTAGCTCTATCTCTCACCGGGTATTTACTTCCTTGGGACCAGAAGGGATATTGGGCGACTGCTGTGGCCACCAATTTGATGGCAGAAGTACCAGTGATTGGACCTGCGATTCAAAAAATTGTGGTTGGTGGGGTTGAGTACGGTCACCATACACTTACTCGCTTTTTTGCCCTCCATGCCGGCATTCTTCCAGCCTCTCTGATCGGCTTGGTGGTGGTTCATATTTATCTGTTTCGGAAGCATGGTATTCATGTGAAAGAACCAAGGCCCAAGAAAGATTCTTACTTCTGGCCAGATCAGATTTTAAAAGATGCAATTGCTTGCCTTGCAGTGTTACTGGCTGTCGTTGCACTGACCATTTATTTCCGGGGTGCCCCCCTTGGTCCGCCTGCGGATCCTGCAAATGAATTCCCAGCTAGACCAGAGTGGTATTTTCTCTTTCTCTTTCAACTGCTCAAATATGTACCTGCCTTCTGGGGTGCTGTAATAATCCCTGCCTTTCTTGCTCTTTGGATCTTTCTTCAACCCTTTATCGGAGCAAGTCGTTCGGGCCACCAAATCAATATTGGGTTTTGGTGGACCTTATTGGCAGGTTCTGTTGCCTTAACTTTACTGGCTTTTTCCGAGGATCGTTCCAATCTTCGCCACGCTGCTGCAATAGAGGAAGCCAATTGGCAGGCAGATCGTGTGCTTACAATCGTCGAAGATCAAGGGATTCCTCCTGCAGGTGCTGTTACTTTATTACGAGAGGATCGTGAGAACAGAGGGCGTGTACTTTTTGCCGCACATTGTGCGAGTTGTCATCGCTACAACGGCCATGACGGTCGCGGTTATCCAGTAGATGACAAACAGTCTGCTCCCGAATTAGCTGGATTTGCAAGTGTTGAATGGGTCACCCGATTGTTGACTCATGAGCATTATGTTTCCGAAGAATATTTTGGAGGCACTGCTTTTAAAGACGGCACCATGGCAAAGAAAGTATTGGCCAAATACTCGCCGGAGGAAACGGCTTTGTTACCCAAAATTGCTCTCCTGTTGTCTGATATGGCCAATTTACCTTATCAGGATCCTCTCAGCGAGGATGAGAGAGAAGAACTGCTATCTTTGTTTTACAATGATGATGAAGATTTTGAAGATGGGCTAGCTTGCATTGATTGTCATGATATTGATTCGGAAGAAGAAGGCTATGCGCCAGATCTTACTGGATACGGATCAGATGAGTGGACCGTGGCATTTATCAAAAATCCTGAAGATGAGAGGTTTTATGGTGAGGAGAATGACCGCATGCCATGCTATGGCAGGGATGCGAAACTGACAGATGAGGAAATTCAGATTCTTTCTGATTGGA
>JAYPZT010000108.1:0-3832 GCA_038136415.1 Opitutales bacterium | reverse complement strand
TCGATGGTCTGTCTGATTTTATCCGCATGGGCACGGAGGTTCATTGAGTCCAGAAACTGAGCATGAGTATTCTGAATTTCATCCAATTGCTCAATCTGATAAGAAGCTGTTTCGATTCTACGATGGGTACTGCGAAGATCATCAAATCTTTCCTGAAGTGCGACTAGTTTTTCCTTCGCTCCTCCATCATCCAGCATGTGCTCACGAATGAACTGAGTGAGGTCCTTAACATCTTTGATACACACCGCCTGATTGAAAATGGACATGGGTGAACGTGTGCCCAAATCCGCATCCAGGAAGAGCATGGACTCGAATTTTTTATGGTATGCAGTGAAAGAATCAAAAATGTTGAAACCACGCTCCTTAAGGATACGGCGTAAATTATCTGAGTCGCCCAACTGATTGAAGTCTTCCTCAATGGTGAGCTTTCTTTTTTCCACCATGTATACCTTGTCCACTTTACCAGAAGGTAAGCACCAAAGTACCTGGGCGATGGTTACCTCGGACTGATAAGCTTCATTAAAAAAATGAGCGAGAAGAACGGTGTAGGTTTCGCCCGGTTTACGTAAGGTTTCCTTGCGGCCCTGCCCGGTGGCAGAGTCGTGGATTTCGGAATAAGCACCGAGCACATAATCTCTTTCGTTACGCTCTCTGCTTCCTGCAGAACTGGAAGCAACATTGTAATTACGCACACGGTTGGGGACAAGCAGGGTCAGGAGAGCATCGACCAAGGTGGATTTACCAGATCCGTTACGCCCAGTAATCATGGCCGTGCGACCATCTGGCCGAATGGTATATACATTCTCGTGAAAGGTCCCCCAATTCAATAGGGACAGTTCATGCAGGCGGTAACCTGCGGTTGATTTATCCGGTGAAAATTCTAATTCTAACTGAGACTCAAGCATCTTCTTCCTCCATTTCCTCGTCCAGTTCTGGAGCTCTTCGTTTGATTTGGTTTTTTACCTCGGTGAGTTTTTCAGGAGGTAGTTTTGCTTTGATAATTCGCTCTACCCGGTAGAGTCCCTCATCTTTATCGCGTACTTTTTTGATAATCCCCCACTCTTCAAATTTGTTGATCAGACCTGCAATCTGACGATGAACTTTTTTCTCGTCGTGCAGCTCAGGATAATACGGTGCCATCAATTCCGTAAGATCAAGACTGGAGCGGTACAGGTGATCGCCCTCCTCCTGGTTCTGCTCAAAACGCATCAATTCCTCACGAAGTAAAACCATGAAGATGGTCTGATGATAGGAAAGACGGGTACGGCGCAACACCCGTGGTAAGGGCGAAGAGGTTACATCATCCCAATTCTCCTCCTCTTCTGAATCTTCTTCACGCTGCCTGACATAAGCATATCCGGCGGAATCATCGCGGGCGACATCCAGGCCCATCTCCCCAAAATGACCTTTAATCTTTTCCCATTCTGCTCCGAGGCGGCTCCAAAGGTCCAAGTCTTCCTGGTAAATAGGGCCGTTCAATAAACGAACGATCACATGACGGTGGGTAATGGCTGGATTCATAAGCTGTTTCTTTGAAAGATGAGTTGTTCAACCTCAACATACCTGGGTTGAGCGGGGCGGTTTAAATCAACCTGAATAAGATCGTTTGCGAGAATCTCATGCCGCGGATCTTCCCCAGCAATTACGCGGTAGCATACAATTTCCACTACACCGCGCTCGAGCGGATATTTCTCCACCATTTCAGACAGAGTAATTTGCTCCACCTCGTCCAGAGTTTCGGTCACCCGGGAGCGGTATTTTTTTAGATCGAGAGGCTCACCAACGGAACCGAGAATTTCATTGATCCAGTCAGAGTCTTCATTTTTCGCTGGCTTGACTTCGGCAAAGGCCTCAACTGCTTTGGGCTCCCAAAACTCGGCTTCCATCAAGGTAAAGAATTGAGGCCTAATCTCGATTTCAAAATCCCAGTCGTCCAGCGGGGTTTCACGAAGACGGTAAGCATGACTGCGAATTTCGGAAAGAGTTTCCCTAATCTGTCTACCTCCTCCTCCTGCATGGTCACCTACAACTTGACGGAGTTTTCTACTAATACGACCATATGCTCCATGAGCTGAAGTGGCTTCACCAAATAAGCGGTCACCAAGACTGGAGAAGATTTTTTGCGGATCGAGACCTCTTCTTCGGGCAATGTCTGAGGTCTGCTCAGCAAGATTGCGAAAGCGCCTGGCCATTGCAGGATTGGTCATCATTTCCCGAAATCCAAAATAACTTTTGCCCTGGTCGCAGGAACGCAATTGCTCATCGGCATCCAAAACATGCTCAACAATGTCTCCCTTGGACGCTTTGCCCTGAGCATAAAGATTGGATATGTCCCGGGCATGATCTTTAAAAAATTCCTCAATCGCACGAAAGTCTGAGAGGAAATGCTCTACCAAATCTGAAAGATCATAGACCTGATCCCGAATAATATCCTCTCCAAAAATGGGGGCTTCCCCCGTCTCCTGAATTTTGCGGATTTCCTCGTCTATCTCATCCCGTTTACGAGCAAGTTCCTGGATTCGGGCTTCAGGGTCTGAGTTTACCCCGTTACTCAATTCCTGCATTTCAAGAAGGATACGATTAAAACGTGACTCCGTGGTTGCGTAACCACGGTGCTGCATGGCCAGGAGATCATTGAGCCAACTTAAGGCTTTTTCGGAATGCCTGGTTAGCCTAAACACATACTCTTCCCGATCCTCGTTGTATGTTTTGGTTAAATAGCGGTGCTCTTCATCGCACCACTCATCCAAATATTCCTGAGGGCTTCGTTTGGGGGCTTCAGCTTCTTCAAGCTCCCTAATCTGCTCAATGTGTTCCGCCAAGGTAGCAGAGAGTTCTTCTTCGGAAGCTTCAATCACTCCCCATTTTTTGAAGGTCTTAAAGAAAAAACCAGCGACAAATGAACCCAGTCTTCCCCTCATTAGACGAAGGGCCGGTGATTCCTCAAAAATATGTAAAAATTCTTCGTCCATTGAATACGGGCACAATCTATTAAATGATTGAGATTGAAAGGGTATTACCGAACGTCAAAAATAAGTTATGCCCATCAACTGAGCACTGTTAAGAACTCGACTAACGATGGAAATTAATCGGTCTTTGAGAGCACTAATAAACGACCAGTTTATTGAAAGTGTCCGGGGATTTTCTTCCGGTAAATACCTCGCTCAGATTGTAAATAAAACCAATCATCATAACATCGAATCCTCATAGACTCTGCGATTGGTAACTTGCTTCTTATTTTCCCTCTTAAGAGATCAAAAATTTGAATGGTTTTGCCGTTACCAGATAGGACCGCAAGGTATCTGCACTTATGATCGATAAAATCAAGAGAGGTAGGCGGAGGAGAATTATCGGGGAAAGTAACCAAATTCCAGCCAATGATGGTTTCGTTCGAAGAATTTAAATCGTAAACAGCCAAGCGGTTGGGATCAGATTCTGCGACCACTAACCTCGCACCTGTATCATCAATGACTATATCATTGGAACGGACTAAATCATCATTGAGGATCGACAATCTTCCCTGCGAGGAATTGATCTTGTACAAAGTCGCCGTGTGCGGGGATCCGACATAAATATCGCCATTCTGATTTCCCCTTAAGCCGTCAATTTTGGCCATCCTGTATCCATCGTAAGAGTCTGCCAAATTCTCAAGTTTTCTCGCATCCTTGGAAATTCTCAAGATTTTACCCGTAGTCGACTCTGCAAGAATTAACCTGCCTTCAAAATCCACCCATAGATCATCGATAATTAAATCCGTACCTTCTTCCCATTTTAACCATTCCTTCAAATCAATGAAGTGTGAGGTTAAATCAGGACTTTTAAGATCTGCTTT
>JAYPZT010000107.1:0-3836 GCA_038136415.1 Opitutales bacterium | reverse complement strand
CATCGGCTCGGGCTTGCCTGTTATGTTTTTCTAAATGAGCGGAGAAACCCCAATGATGAAGCAGTACCGCGAGGCAAGGGAAAGCCTCGAGGAGGATACTTTGCTGCTTTTCCGGCTGGGGGATTTTTACGAGATGTTTGAGACCGATGCGGAGCAGGGGGCCGCCCTCCTTGGCATCACCCTGACCAAGAGGCACGATATGCCCATGGCCGGCATTCCCTCTCATGCGGCGGAAGCCTACTTAAGCAAGCTCCTGGCCCAGGGAAAAAAAGTTGCGATTTGCGATCAATTGGAGCCTCCCAAGCCGGGCAAGCTGGTGAAGCGGGGTATCACCCGGATTCTTACCCCCGGCACCGTACTGGAGGAGAGACAGTTGGAAGCTTCGCACAATCATTTTCTCCTCGCGATAGATCTTGATAAAAAAGGAGCCCGGGCAGCCTGGCTCGATCTGTCCACCGGGAAATTTGCACTCTGTGCCCAGGCAGATCCTGCCGATCTGTTCTCTTTGATTCATTCCCTTTCTCCCCGCGAAGTCCTGATGGCGGAAAGCCTGGGGCGGAAGCTGGAAATGATGGAGAATGGAAAAGCACTGTGTGAGGACATGGACCGGGCACTGGGAGAAATTACCCGGACCGAACGCCCGGACTTCGACTTTGAGCAACGCTCCGGTGCCCGTGAGGTCATGGAAAGCCTGGGGGTGATGAACCTGGAGGGCTTCGGTATTGATCTGGAGCATCCCGGGCTGGGTCCTGCGGGAGCGGTGCTGGTTTATGCGGAGGATGTCCTTAAGGGAAAACCAGGCAACCTTACCCGGATCGAAGAATACCGCACAGGAGCTGCTCTCTTGCTCGATCCTGCGACCCAGAGAAACCTCGAGGTGTTCCGTACATCTGCCCAGACCCGTAAAGGTTCCTTGCTCGATTCCATGGATGAGACCGTAACTCCGGCAGGTGCACGACTGGTGGAAAGTTTTCTCGCCCGTCCGGAGCGTGATATTGCCGAGATCGAGCGCCGCCAGTGCTGTGTGCAGGAATTTTCCCAGAACCCCCGGGCGGTGGAGCAGGTCAGGGAAATCCTTAAAACTGGAGCGGATTTGGAGCGCATCCTTGGCCGTTTGCGCAACCGGGTGGTAAGACCCCGTGAACTGGGAGGACTGCGGGCAACGGTGCGTGGACTGCCTGGTATTCGCCAGGTGCTTTCAGAGCTTGGAGATGGGTTCCCCGCGATTCAATCCCTTGCCGCAGGAATCGAGCTGTTTGAGGATCTTACGGATCTATTGAACAGATCCCTGGAGGAGGAATTGCCGGCAGAAATCAAGCTGGATGTAAAAGGGGAAGGCGGCCGGGTAATCCGTGCCGGATACAACGCGGAATTTGATGAACTGAGGGATTTAGCTGGCGGAGGAAAACGATGGATTCTCGACCTGGAGGCAGCCGAGCGGGAAAAGACCGGAATTTCCAACCTCAAGGTCAAATACAATGGAGCCTTTGGATACTTTATTGAAGTGACCAAAGCCAACCTCCACCTCGTGCCCGAGCACTATGTGCGCAAGCAGACCATGACCAATGCCGAGCGCTTCTACACCGATGAGTTGCGTACCAAGGAGAAGGAAATTCTCAATGCAGAGGAGCAGACGGTTTCCAAGGAACAGCAATTGTTTGAGGAAGTGGTGCAGCAGGCATTGCAGCATGCAGAGGGGCTTAGCCGGGTGGCAAGAGTGCTGGCGGAGGTGGATGTGTTTTCCTCCTGGGGGGCGATTTTACGCGACCGTGATTACTGCATTCCTCAATTTGTGGATGGCTCCCGCGAGCTCATGATCGAGCAGGGCAGGCATCCGGTGGTGGAAACCGTATTGAAAAAGGAAAGCCTCGGTCTTGCCGGGACGCATGCCTTTGTGCCCAATGATACCACACTCTCGTCCTCAGATGAACAGTTGTGCCTGATTACCGGGCCCAATATGGCCGGAAAATCCACCTACATCCGACAGGTTGCTTTAATCACCCTGATGGCACAGGTAGGGTCGGGCGTGCCGGCGAAAGCATGCCGGTTGGGTGTCGTGGACCGGATTTTTTCCCGGGTGGGGGCGGGCGATGAGCTGGCCCGGGGTAATTCCACTTTCATGGTGGAAATGAATGAGACGGCTAATATTCTCAATCATTGCACCGCGGACAGTTTAATTGTACTCGATGAAATCGGGCGGGGCACCAGTACCTATGACGGATTGAGCATCGCCTGGGCGGTGGTTGAGCACTTGCATGGGAAGGATAGTGAGGGGCCCAAAACCTTGTTTGCCACTCATTACCATGAATTGACCCGATTGTCTGACAGTCTTCCCAGGCTCAAAAATTATTCCGTGGCAGTAAAGGAATGGAATGATGAAATCATCTTCGTTCGGCAGGTCACCCCCGGGGCATCCGAAAGATCTTTTGGCATACAGGTTGCCAGACTGGCGGGATTGCCTGAAGGAGTGGTTGGTCGGGCCAAGCAAATCCTTGCCACCCTGGAAGAAAGTGACGCATCCGCAACCAGGGAAACGACTACAGAGCTTCAAAGTTCCAGCCAGAAGGAATTGTCGGAGCCTGAGGACATTTCCCCTGCTCCAAAGCCCAGGGTTAAACGGGTTTCGCCCCGGGTGGATCCATCCCAATTGGAATTGTTTTGAGCGAATCCCTCTACTTTGAGGAGTATGGAAAGCCAGGCTCTCCCATCCTGATCTTTTTACATGGGTTGCTGGGGAGTTCCAGAAATTGGCGTTCCGTGGCCAAAGCACTTGCGGATCAATATCATATTTTCGCACTCGATCTCCCCGAACATGGGAACTCGCCCCATCGTTCCTCCACAAGCCTGGCTGAGATGAATGATCAGGTCACGCAATGGATCGATCATCACCTCAAGGAAGAGTATGTTTTGTGTGGTCACAGCCTGGGGGGAAAAGTGGCTATGGCTCATGCCTGTGCCCAGCCCAAGCACATGAAGGGACTGGTGGTGGTGGATATTGCTCCCAGGGATTATCCTCCCGAACATCATTTGCCTACCCTGGAAGCCATGCTCAGCCTTGATCTTAACAATCTGGAATCAAGAAAAGATGCGGACGATAAATTAAGCGCCAGGATTCCCAACTGGGCTTTCCGTCAGTTCCTGTTGACCAATTTAAAAGAAGATGAAGGAGCCTGGACATGGCAGTCCAATCTCCCCACCTTGCATAGTTCTATGCCCAGCCTCTCTCGGAATCCTTTGTCTGATCATGATTCCTATGCCGGACCAACATTATTTGTTCGCGGGGGTAAATCCGGTTACTTGCGCAGTGAGCATTTTCCCCTGATTATGGATTTCTTTCCGGCGGCAAAGATCGAGACGATCCCGGAGGCCGGGCATGATGTTCATGTGGAGGATAGGGCAGGTTTTGTGCAGCACCTTACTCAGTTCCTCCGCAGCATATAGAATATTCTCCCATCAATTAGGGCACAAAAAAAGACTCATGGTTTCCCATGAGCCTTTTTAAAAGGGGTATATAGATTAAGAATTAGATCGCAGCTTTAAGCTTTGCTCCGGCCTTGAACTTAACATTCTTGGAAGCCTTAATCTTGATTTTTTCGCCGGTTTGGGGGTTGATTCCCTTACGGGCTGCCCGTTTTACAACGGAAAAGGTGCCGAAACCGATGATTTGAACAGATTCCTTCTTCACTGCCTTGGTGATTGCATTGAGAACTGCATTAAGAGCAGCGTCAGCAGCGGCTTTGGAAGTATCCTTGCCCAGGTTTTTTTGTACGGCTTCAACGAGTTGACCTTTATTCATATTGTATTCCTTTTGGTTGGAAGGGTTGATTTACTAGGTT
>JAYPZT010000106.1:0-3851 GCA_038136415.1 Opitutales bacterium | reverse complement strand
TCAGCGAAGCTCTTCGTATGGGTTGTGAAATTTTCCATTCCCTCAAAAAAGTGCTCAAGGATCAGGGCCTCTCCACCGCGGTGGGAGATGAAGGCGGATTTGCCCCAAATCTTGCCAGCAATGTGGCCGCACTTGAAGCACTTTCCACTGCTGTGGAAAAAGCGGGTTATAAATTGGGAGACGAAATTCAGTTCGCTCTGGATGTGGCATCCTCCGAATTCTTCGATAAGGAAAAAGGAAAATATGTTTTCGGAAAAAGTGATGGATCTGAGCGTGATTCTGATGAGATGGTTGCTTTCTACGAGGAACTGGTGAACAAATTCCCCATCCGTTCGATTGAGGATGGCTGTGATGAGAACGATTGGACTGGTTGGAAGAAACTGACCGATGCCATCGGAGACCGCGTGCAGTTGGTTGGGGATGATTTGTTCGTTACCAATGTCGACTTCCTCAAGAAGGGAATCGATCAGGGCGTAGCCAACTCCATTCTGGTAAAAGTGAACCAGATCGGATCCCTGACCGAAACTTTTGACGCGGTGGAAATGGCCAAGGAAGCCCAATACACCTCCGTTATTTCGCACCGTTCCGGAGAAACAGAGGATGTGACCATTGCAGATATTTCCGTGGCCACCAATGCCGGACAGATCAAAACCGGTTCTCTTTCCCGCACCGACCGTATCTGTAAGTACAACCAATTGCTCCGCATTGAAGAACAGTTGGGAGACTCCGCAGTTTACGGAGGAAAACTCTGATCTGTTTTTACTGATAAGTCTGCAGAGACAGGTTTGTTTCTCTGCTGATTCTGCATGAAGCCAACCATCACCCTGCCTCCTTATCCCAAGGAGCTGGCAGATTGGTGGTGGCAGCAGACAGCCAATCAGTGGCCGGAACACGGCCAGGAAAAAATTCTCAATTTATTGCGGGAAGAAATTGTCCGGCAAAGTGACCGGTTTAATAAGACCCGGGATTTTGATCCATCCTCCTACGGAGCCCGGGATTTATCGATTCTTGCCTATGGTAATTTTTACAGCCCTCGCACATTTGCGGCCTGTGGATTTTCTTTGGCAGAAGCGTTTAATTATCGTGGCTGGCGGGCTCCAGGCAAGGGTCCAATCCGCGTACTTGATATGGGATGCGGTTCTGGAGCAAGTTCTCTCGCAGTTCTTTTTTATCTGCGGGCATGGGGTATCGAAAACCCCATTCAATTGGACGCATGGGATTACTCAGGAAAAAGCCTGGCATTTCTACGAAAGATTCATCGGGAAAATACTCATTTATGGAGAGACACCCGGATCAATACCGAACGGAAAGATTTACGTCACCTGTCTAATGATTCGCTGAAAGGAGGGTATGATCTGATAGTATCCAACTATGCTATTAATGAATGGCTCGAAGGTGAAGATCAGGCACGCCGTGCAGAAGTCATTGAACAGATCGGATCCTTACTGAAGGAAAGTGGTTATTTACTCCTGATGGAACCAGCAGAAGGAGAAGTCTGCCGGGCCCTGCATGGAGCGAGTGCACAAGCTGCAGAAAACAACGATCGCTTACATTTGGTTGCCCCCTATTTCAATGGCTCCCCCTGCCCGCTCCTGGAAATGGAAAGTAAATATTTCAGTCACGAGGTGAGACCCTGTACCCCTCCCCCGATGGTTGAAGAGATCAACCACCACCTGAACCTTGAAATACGCGAGGTAAAATTTGGTATGTCTATGCTTGCCCGTAACCAGGGAAGCACCCTACCTGATCACTCTGGTGTCCTACGGATTATCTCTCCTGTACGGAAGAGAAAAGGCACGATCTCTTTTTGGGGAATCAGTGTGGATGGTAAAGAAGTAGAGGTTGAATGGCAAAGAAGGAACCTAGCCAAAGAGGATCAGAAAAACCTGCTGTCCTTACAACGGGGAGATATTATTGAGCAAATTTCAGTAAGTGGGAACAGCGAAGAAAGAATCCGTCTTGAAAAAGCGGATGACATCCGTCCGCTTTTTCTGCCCCGCTGGAATCAGGCAGATTAAAAACCGATCGCTCCCCGCCTGCCCTGCTTGGTGATTAATTCACGGCCAAACCATACACCAGTGCCACCATTCAGTTCTGTAAGGGTAAGCAGGAAATAGAAATCTTTTTGGGTAACTTTTTCCACCCGGGATGTTTCCTCAATAATTTTACCAGAAAGCGAAAAATAAGGTCTTGGTTTGGAAACCTGCTGATCTCCGCCCGCTCCGAGTTCCTGCCTAACAGAATCGGCATAAGAGTCTGATATTTTTCCTGCTGGGCCAGCAGTGGTGGAAATACGAACCTTTTTACTGGCGAGCAAATCCCGCTTCATTCCCTGCAGTAGTAAATCGGTGTCAAAGTAGGTCTGGGTATCGTTACGGATTTCTCCGACATGGAGAATAGCCGGCTGGCTGGGTGCTTCAGAAAGGCTACCACTGGCCAATAAATCCGTGACCAACTGGTTAGCCGCACGGGTAAAGTCCTGGGCATTTATTTTATCGAGGTTCACCAATCCCTTATTACTCCCATCTTCCAGGTATCTTGCATCGGCTGCTTTGCCAATGGGTTTGCGCTCGTTACATGAAAAAAGGAGCAGGCATAACAAAAAAACTGTTGGGAACTTAAAGGATTTCATGAATTTTTGGCTGGTTGTACTTTTAATCGGAAAGTGGTTACTCCTGGACGGGAGGAAATGGATTCAATCATTTTGGACTCCCCTGGACGGATCATCAAGGCTTTCCAAACCAAAGAGGTATCCTTGACCAAAAATCCTTCCTGATCCAACCATTCAAGTTTGTGGGTAAGCATGACTTCTTTGGAAGAAATATTTTTCAGCTCCACCTGGATGCGCAATAGATCTCCCTCTGCTTTGCCTTGGGTAATCCGAACGACATCAAGGGACTTTTCCAACCCTCCGCCAAATTCCACTTTTTTCATCTCAGGCTCTGGGCTCTGATCCTGAGCATCCTTTTTACTGACCGTTCCGACCTTTCCGGTTTTGGCACAGCCAAATGTGAGCAATACTCCTAGCAATGATAAGATGGAAAATTTAAGGAATGAATCGTTCATGGTAGTGATTATTTTGGAGACAGTGAACAAACACCTATTACCCGTAGAGGGGTAAAAGCGGATATGCTCCGTACCCAGACTAAATTTGTAGGTGATTTTGGTACCTTCACTTCAGTTGACAATGTCGTACCAGTCCCCCGCAAGGTCAACTTCTGATCTTGCGGAGTGGGTATTTTGCAAAAACGGATTTGCTTAGGCAAAGTGCTCCATGACCGCAAATCTGCCCGGGTGGACAACTGGGCCAGAATACCAGCCCCCGCCCCTACAAGTGCCCGGGTTAATTCATTTTCTGAACGGACCGCATCGGTGGCTAGGTATTGTAAACCACCCTTCGCTATGGTCCCAGAGATCGCTTTGGCCAATTCAATATCGAAATACTGATCAAATTCCTGAGCGACAATCGCATCCATATCGGCAAGCAATTCAGTGCCCATTTTTTCAGCCTTATTGCTCGAAGAAAACACCTCCAGGTCCGCTAGGTATTGATCATTGGTACGAAGAGTGGGGAAAGCAATCCCAAGGTAGGGAATCCGGGAAGTGGCGGAGAAAAAGAACAAGGGGAGATCAAACCTGCGCTCCATTCGAACGGGAGCTCTTCCGGTTTCAAAAAAAACATAGGTGAATGAACCGGATTCCTGACGGCCGGATTTCGCCAGCTGATAATCCTCCCGAATCCATTGATTATCAGGAAAGATAGAAACGAGTTGCCTAAGAGAGTATTCCGCTTTGGCAAAATCTTCTCTTTGCGTGGCACCATGTAAAAAGTAGAGGGCTTCCAAATAAAG
>JAYPZT010000105.1:0-4020 GCA_038136415.1 Opitutales bacterium | reverse complement strand
GCAATAATAGATGGGTGTCCCATCGCAAAACCCAACCTTAATCCTGCAAGTGAGTAGGATTTGGAAAGGGTCCGAGTAATCAAGACATTTTCAAGATCATTAAGTAAGGGTAGGGCAGTTTCTGCAGCAAAATCTGCATATGCCTCATCAATTACCAATAAGCCGGGAAAAGATTCAGCTGTTTTCTTTAAGGTCTGTAGAGAAAAAGATCTGCCGCTGGGTGCATGCGGACTTGTGAGAAAAAATAAGTTAGCCCCTGAAGAAGAGACCTCCTTGGGGTCAAAAGTAAATTCATCATCAATAAATGGAATTTTGATCAAATTTGCCCCCTGAACATTTACCAGAGTCTTATATAAAGAATAGCTAGGGTCTAGCATTCCCACTTTCAAATCGTCATCTGAAAAGGAACGAACGCACAAATTTAGAAGATCATCTGATCCATTCCCGATAATTACCTGATTCTTATCCAACCCGAATAGTTGAGAAATCTTGTCCCGCAACGGCATTGATGCAGGATTGGGATAGAGGTTCAGCAGGCTAATTTCCTTAGTTACTGCTTCAATTACTGATGGACTTGGCGGATATGGATTCTCATTTGTGTTTAATTTAACCACCGAATCCCAGCTATCAGGTTGTGCACCCGGAGAGTAAGATTGATGAGATTGCAGCCGCTTAGTTACCTGCACAATAGTAAAACTTAATTTTCTTTAGGCAGAAAGGATCCTAAGCGCAGACGATGTGCATTTCCATGCCCATCAAGTTTTTCCATTTTAGAAAAGGCTTCAACAACTGCCGCTGCATTCTGGGACGCATCAAAATCATATCTGATAAGACTACTTCTTCTCATAAAATCTTGGATTCGTAATCCAGAAGAAAACCTGGAGGACCGGCCAGTAGGTAAAACATGGCTAGGGCCGGCAGCAAAATCTCCAACCGAAGTTGCGGTCTGGTGACCAACAAGAAACGCACCAGCCGTGGTAATATTTGTGAGGTAAAATTCGCAATTATCATCAGATACTTGAAGCTCAAGATGTTCAGGAGCAATATAATTTGCCACATCTGATATTCGCTCACGATTATTCAAAAATATCGCAAAAAAGCCCTTCCTAAGAACAAATTCAATTGCTGAAGAGTGGGATAACTGGACGATTTGTTTTTCTATTTCCCCAACAATTTTTTCAAACATAGTACTTTCCTCGAAAAGAAGATAAATTTTTTCTTTCCCGGAACCATGTTCTGCCTGTGCGAGCAAAGCAGCAGCCACCCATTCGGGATTTGCAGTTTTATCCGCAATTACCATTACTTCGCTGGGGCCGGGTAATAAATCGATACCCACGCGGCCAAACACCTGTCTTTTGGCTTCATTAACAAATGCATTCCCCGGACCAAAGATCTTATCTACAGGAGCAATTGTATCAGTACCGTAAGCGAGTGCACCAATTGCTTGAGCACCACCCATTTTGTAAACTTCAGAAATTCCTAAAAGTTGCAGAGCAGCTAACAACTGATCAGCCACCTTTCCATCTTTACCTGGGGGAGTAACAACCACGATTTCAGGGACTTGAGCAACCGTAGCTAAGGTAACTGTCATTACCACAGTAGATACTAACGGTACATGTCCGCCAGGCACATAAATCCCGACCCTCCTGATAGGGTAATTACGCTCACCTACAATTCCATTGTGCATGTTCGTGCCTTGCCAGTCTTTTGGTAGGCTCTGCTGGTGGAAATAAGTTATGTTATTAATCGCTTCTTCTAAGGCTTTTTTTTCCTCATCCGAGAGTCTATTCACAGCATGGTGGAGATCTTCCCCGGAAACCTTGAGCTCCTCAACTGTAAGTTTTACTCCATCAAACTCAGCTGTTTTGGCAAGAACTGCTTGATCACCCTCTGATTTGATATCAGAAAGTATTTTTGAAACTACAGAAGAAACATTTTCGTCTGCCCCTGCTGAGGGTATGAAATTATTTAACTCAGCTAATAAATCTTCGCTGTCTTCCTTGTAAGAAAGCTTCATTCAAAATTATTCCCACTCAATGGTACTTGGGGGCTTAGAACTGATGTCATAAACCACTCGGTTTGCTCCTTTAACCTCATTAATGATACGACTTGAAACTCTTCGAAGTAAGGCATCGGGAAGTTTAGCCCAATCAGCAGTCATGGCATCGCTGCTTGTTACTGCTCGGAGAGAGATGACATTCTCATAGGTTCTCTCATCCCCCATAACGCCCACACTTCTTACTGGTAAGAAAACACAAAATGCCTGCCACAACTTGGAGTACCACTTAGAACGCCTAAGCTCCTCAATGAAAATTGCATCGGCCTGACGAAGAACCTCTAATCTCTTCGGAGTAAGATCACCGATAACACGAACACCAAGACCTGGGCCAGGAAAAGGGTGACGGTTGATTACATGATCTGGCAGTCCTAGCTTTTTACCCAGCAAACGAACTTCATCTTTAAAAAGCTCACGCAGAGGTTCCAACAACTCCAGCTTCATTTTTTCAGGTAATCCACCAACATTGTGATGACTTTTGATCAGTGCAGCAGGATTGCCCCCTATGGGTACACTTTCAATCACATCAGGATATAAGGTTCCTTGAGCCAAAAAGTGAACATCTCCGAGTTTTTTGACCTCATTATCAAATACTTGAATAAAGGTTTTCCCAATGATTTTTCGTTTCCTTTCAGGATCAGATACGCCCTTCAGTTTTCCAAGGAATAATCTACCCGCTTTCGCCACTTTTAATTTTCCGGGAATGTGATCATTGAAAAGCTTAATGACTTCATTACGCTCGTTTTGCCTAAGCAAACCATTATCAACGAAAATTGAGGTTAATTGCTTCCCAATTGCCCGATCGATCAAGGCTGCTGCCACGCTTGAATCAACACCCCCGCTAAGCCCAAGAATAACCCTTTTAGAGCCAACTTGTTCGCGAATTTTTTGCACTGCAATTTCAATGAAATCTCCCATATCCCAATCCCCTTTACAGCCGCAGATAGAGAAGAGAAAGTTGTGAATTAATTCAGTTCCGTATTCGGAATGTTCCACCTCAGGATGAAACTGCAATCCGTAGAATTTGAGCTTAGCATTTTCGATGATCGAAAAGTCCGAGTTTTCAGTGCTAGCTATTCCCGTGAAACCTGTGGGTATCTTGACAATGGCATCCCCATGAGAGTTCCAAACGGTTAATTTTTTTGGTAAATTTTTTAGAAGTTTATTCTGTTTTTTAATGGTGAGTTCGCTTCTGCCATACTCTCTTCTATCACACTTTTTAACTTCTCCACCAAGAAGTTTTCCCATTAATTGGAGACCATAACAAATACCAAGTATGGGAATCCCCAAGCTGAATATCTTCTTATCCGGAAGGGGGGCTCCAGCAGAAAGAACACTGGCAGGTCCGCCTGAAAGAATGATCCCTAAGGGCTTTTGTTTCTTAATTTCCGCAAGTGGAGTGTCAAATGGGAGAACTTGGGAATAAACATTTTGCTCACGAATACGGCGGGCAATAACCTGCGTATACTGTGAACCAAAGTCTAAAACGAGTATAGTCTGTGGCATAGAGGAGATATAATTTAGACAAAAGTTGATAGATAGAAATCTTGTTCTATATCTGCAACCACTAATCCACAAAAGTGGGAGTTTCTAATAATAATTACTAGAAAACTCTAAACTATGAAGAAGTACTTAAGATGCCTGTATTAAGGTAAAGTAAGAAGGTGCGATTATTTGGATTCTGTTGAAGGTTCCTCTGAAGAGGCTTCGTTACTGTCAGAATCATTTGTATCATCTGTAACCGCCTGAGCTTCAGTCTCAGAAGAAGTGTCATCAGCTTTACTTACATTTTCTTCGGTAACAGCCTCGGGTTCCACAGAAACCTCCTCACTATCTACCTTTTCTTCGGTTTCAACTTTAGGGTCTTCTTTCTTCTTTTTCGCAGCAGATTTCTTTTTCTTAGCTTTTTTCTTGGGAGCTTCTTCGACAAATTCAATCAATGCCATATCAGCAGCATCCCCAAG
>JAYPZT010000104.1:0-4107 GCA_038136415.1 Opitutales bacterium | reverse complement strand
TATCAATTTCATCGAGGGTCTCGATGTGGTCCGTGGTGAAGGCGATCGGTACCATAAGGATCGCTTTTTGCTTGGTTTCGGCGATGACATCGGGGGTGGATGGGGAGAGCCATTTGGTTCTTTGGGGGCCCACTTTGCTTTGCCAGGCAAGGGCACCTTCGTGACGCATACCCCCTTCCTGTAAGACTTTTTCGATTCGGTTTACAGAGCCCTGGATCTCCTCGTTGTATTTATCGCCTTTTTCAAGGCAGTAGGATTCGGGAAGGCTGTGTGCAGAGTAGATGATCCGAATATCTTCATCTTTTAAACCGTGCTCTTTTTTCATCTCCTCAAATTTTCTTTGTATGAGCATGGCCCAAAGTTCGGTGTAATCAGCACGGTCCCACCATTGATCAATTACCGAAATTTTACTCTGGTAGTCTGAGTTGTTTTGTTTGTCTAACCACCGATAGGCATCGCAAAAAGAAGAGCCACTGGTACAGCAGCTATGCTGAGGATATTGAGAAAAAAGAATGATCTTTTCAGCTCCTTTGTATTGCTTGATCATCTCCCCCGGACGGGGTGAGCAGTAACGGAATCCGGACACACAAACATGAGGAGCAGACTCTGGATTGAGTTGATCGAGCTTTTGTGCGATTCCTTCACATTGGCTTTCCATGATAGCCTTGGTCGGGGAATATTGCCCGATCTCTTCATAACGCTCCTGGATTTTGGGCGTTCTACGCCAAGCAATGAATCGCCCGAGGATTTTTTGAAAGGGTAACTTGAGAAGTTCTCGGTCCTGAAAAAGCTCTTTGAGATAGGGGTGTATTTCGTCCTTATTCTGAGGACCACCCATATTGAGCAGGATTACCAGAGTTTTTACAGGCTGTTCTGATTTATTCGAATTCATGATGATTGATAAAATCTATAATAAGGGAACTTTTTATCAGTGTGTAAGGATTGAGGCAATCTTTCCAAAAGAAATGCCCAAGAAAATTTACGCGATATCCGCCAGTAAGCAATTAGGTAAGGGAGGACCGCATAGATGTGAACCAGAGAACTTTAGGCCAGAGTTTTGATTTTGCAGAACCTTGGCTGCTTCTTTTCTCTTACCCATATTATCATCGGGTAGAGGAATCGCCTGAGGCCATCTGATAATTTTTTGAAAGGAGGGTTTTTCAAAGGTTCCTAATAAATCGCGATGTTCCTTTTGCACGAGGGTATGAAGGTCATCATCTTTGAGTTTCGCCAGATCAGGTTGGCGTTCTCCCCCCACAAAAGTGGTAAGCAATGCATGGTTTGCCGGTGCCCGGTCAGGAAAGAGCGTACTTGAAAATAAGGTTCCCAGGATTTGCCTGTTTTCTATTTCCGGAACCAAAAAACCAAATCCATTGAGAGGGTGTTTGATGCTCTGCTTCTCATAACCATGAAAAACCAGGGCCAGGGGGAAATGGGTGGATTTGGCCAAATCTTCGATAAATTCTGTTCTCTTTAGACCTATCCATTCGATCTCCGGCAGCTTATGTGCCGGTAAAGTACAAATGACTTCATCAAAGGTGTTTTGCTCTTCCTGACCCAATTCGTTTCTTGTGGTCACTTCCCAATGGTTTTCCAACCGCTTTATCCGAATGACCCGGGTATTGAGAATGATCGATTGATCAGGCAGTTGCTGGGCAATCTGATTGGTTAATTCCTGCATTCCATGTGGAAAGGAAAGTAATCGGCTCTTCGGGAGGCGGTTGGGATTTTTTTTTGATTTGAGCATCCCTTTAAATAAGGAGCCATGTGTTTGCTCAAGTTCCTGCAGGGCAGGGAAGGCGTATTGGAGAGAAAGACTCTCTGGCTTGGCTGCATAAACTCCGGAAAGAAAGGGGTTACCTGCGTAAGTAAGGGCTTCCTTTCCCAATCTTCGGGAAATAAAATTGGCCACATTTTCATCCTGGTTTTTACCTCTTGGAATCAGAGGTTCAAGCAGGAGGCGAATCTTTCCCAAGGGAGAGAGGAAAGAACTGCTCAAAAAAGAAGCTGGGCTATGGGGCAATGAGATCAATCGGCCACCTCGAACAATAAAGCGCAGATTGGCCTCAGGGTTCGCATCGATTGCCTTTTCAAGGATACCTATATCATCAAGCAGCTTGGAAACTTCGCTACTTCGTAAGCTGAGAGTATTGGCACCATAATCGAGCAGATATCCTTCCTCTCTTCTCGATTGTAAGACACCACCTGTATTTTCAGATGCTTCAAGCAGAGTAATCTCGCTCCCTGACTGGTGAGACCGCCAGGCACTGACCAGTCCGGTTAAACCACCTCCAATGACACAGGTACTGCTCATTGGATAGCACTTTCCCCGAATTTTCTTGGCAGGTTGGGGAGGAGCCTAAAAATGAAAAGGTTCATGGAAGAAATCAAAAGTTGTTTGCAGGTAATTACAAACCCCAAGGATGCCAAGCCTGGTGAATTTAAGCAAACCCTGGCTCGGTTGGATGAAATAGTCAGGGAGCAAAAACAAGATTTGCATCCCCGATTGCGTCATTTTTTGGAAAACCGGAGTTATCAAAAAGCGGTTACTTGGTTAAATGGAGAAACTCCAGAAAAGGGAAGCTGTGGAGGATGAGCCGCAGAGATAAATCTTCTTCGAAAATTTCTACCGGTTCATTATCCGATTTCGGAAGTAATCCATTTGCTTCACTTGATGGTCAGGGATTACCCGAGGCATTGCCTGAGCCCGAGAGGGAAATCAAAGTCTCCGTGAAACAAGAGGAGTCCAATCTTGGCAAGGGTGTCCGTTTGGAAATAAGAAGAGAAAAATCGGGTCGGGGAGGGAAAACTGTAACCACAGTGCGTGGCATTCCTCCTGGCTTGGGAAAAGAGAAGAAAGATAAACTGCTCAAGCGTATGAAGAGTAGTTTAGGAACGGGTGGTACCTGGGCGGGTCTGGATATGGAATTACAGGGAGACCGCCGGGCAGAAGCATTGGAATGGTTGCGGGCGATGGGATTCCGTCCGGTTTTAGCCGGAGGTTAAAACTCCTTTTCCAAAAAAAGAGCCCGGATTCTTGATCCAGGCTCTATGGTAAAATAAGCCAGAAAAAGTCTTTAGGTAGCAGACTGCTTTTCCTCTTCCGTAGGGACAGATTGAGTAGTTTGCTTCTTACTTTCCTTGAAATCATGATCCTCAAGAGGTTCCTGATTCATTACATCCTGAATGTCCTGCTCCCACTCGTTTTTCGCTTTGCGGAACTCATTGACACCTTTTCCGAGAGAGCGGAAAAGCTCCGGTACTTTTTTCGCACCGAATAACAGCAGAACGATTAAAAAGATTAGAATGATCTCTCCACCGCCAAAGTTTCCAATGAAGGCAAGGGTGGGTTGGAATGTAGTAGTCATAAGTAAAAGCTATGTTGGAGATGAATACAGAGCAACTTTTTTGTAGGTCTTGGTCTGGATATAGATTTTACAGTCCCAATTGCCGAAGTGCTTCCGGTTTGGGCTTATTAACCGAACTTTGATCCGCTTCAAAAAATCCGTGAAGCTGGCGGATCCGGGTGGGGTGACGCATCTTTCTGAGTGCTTTTGCCTCGATCTGACGGATACGCTCACGGGTAACTTTAAATTGTCTGCCCACCTCCTCGAGGGTCCGGCTGTATCCGTCCTGAAGTCCAAAACGAAGGGAGAGTACATTGCGTTCACGCTCCGTGAGAGAATCCAAAACATCAATGATTTTTTCCCTGAGTAGGGAGTAAGCGGTCATGTCGTAGGGATTTTCTGCTCCTTTGTCTTCAATGAAATCACCAAAGTTTGTATCATCCCCATCTCCGACTGGACTTTGCAGGGAAATTGGCTGCTGAGCCATTTTCATGATTCCCTGCACTTTGTCCAAAGCAAGTCCCATTTCGTTGGCCACTTCTTCAGGGGTGGGTTCATGACCCAATTCCTGTAGAAGTTGCTTCTGTACCTGCATCACTTTATTGAGGGTCTCAATCATGTGAACAGGGATACGGATGGTGCGGGCCTGGTCGGCAATGGAGCGGGTAATTGCCTGACGGATCCACCAGGTGGCATAGGTGGAAAATTTGTACCCTCGGCGGTACTCAAATTTTTCCACCGCTTTCATCAGTCCCATGTT
>JAYPZT010000103.1:0-4136 GCA_038136415.1 Opitutales bacterium | reverse complement strand
TAGTCCACGCCCACGACTTGGTTTGATTCAGTAAGTGATTTTAGGTGCCGGTAAGTGGTGGCAATTCCGAGCCTGGGAATTTTCTTTTTCGCGAGTTCGTGAATCTCCAGCGGGGTGAGGGGCCGGTCAGCAGTTCGGATGACTGCTAGGATAATTTCTCCCTGCTTGGTGTTTCTTTTCATGGGGCAGGATAATTCCGTCAGTCTCAGGGGTTAAGCACCTTTCTTCGATTCTTCGATAGTCTGCTGCTTGAGTTCCTGTACTTCCTTTTTGATCTCCGCATAGGTCTGCTTTTCCATCCGGTCGATAAAAAGCACCCCGTTTAAATGATCGACTTCATGCTGAATACAGCGGGCGAGCAGTCCGTCGCATTCGAGCGAATGTTCCACTCCATCAAGGTCCTGATAGGTAACCAAGATCCGTTCCGGGCGGGCAACATCCGCATTGATCCCAGGAAAGGATAAGCATCCTTCCTCATAATAGTATTCATCGCTGGGGAGTACCTTGACCTTTGGATTTGCCAAAGACATGGGCATGAGAAGGGAAGGGGACAGTGCCTTGCCATCAAGAATGCAAGTAATGGGGTGTTCCGGATGATCGGGTACATCGACCACGCAAAATTGCAGAGCCTCCCCGATTTGCTGAGCGGCAAGCCCGATTCCTTCCGCCTCATACATGGTGGAGATCATGTCCTTGGAGAGCTGAACTAAAGAAGCGTCAAATTGAGAAATGGCTTTTCCTTTTTCCCGTAGAACTTTGGTGCCATAATTTACGATTGATAGGGACATTTTTCAGGATGATGACTGGATTTTATCTAAGATTGGATACAGTTGAGAAAATGAAATTGCATTACAAAGGGGATTAAGTGATAAGGCGAGGAGGATTTATAAAAGTTGGATTCAGAAAATAAAAAAAGAATTGGAGGCATTTTATACCTCCCTGTGGCGGTAATTCTTGGGGTGCTCGGCTTGGGTTCCCCTGTCTACTTCTCCACAGTTTCAGAGCATTCCCTTCAGGATGTGGGGGAAGCATCGAAGACTGTGGATGAAGAAATGCTCCGCCAGTTGAGGCAAAATAATATTGGTCCTGCGGAGATGCTTCTTCCCCTCGCATCCCTCAACAAAAGACCTGATTTTGCCAATGCGATTGCAGAAAAGAAGAAAAGCCACCCTGAGCTGTCGATATCCGGCGGAGGAAGCATCTTCGATATGCTCACTTTCAACGAGTATTTCGGAGGTTTGGATAAATACAATTTGGAACGTGGTAGGTTTGAGGCATTTTTTGTTTACAACCGGGCCACCACCCGGGGAGATCTCTGGGAACGGCTTAGGGATGACAGTTCCAATGACAATGTACAGGCCCTGCTCCGGTCGATTCCGGTGGATGGCAGACCAGGCTTTTTCTGGACCCGCTTAATGAATGAACCCCGGGTATTTGCTTTTCCTGGGGTGAAAGTTGCCCGATTGATTGATTTCCCATTTTTTACGGGTCGCAGGGTATTACTTTCGGTTGGGCTGAGAGGGCCGGAGGTGTTCGATAGTAATTTAACCGAGGCTCAGGTGCGGGATCTCTGTATGGCTGAAGCCCGAGTTGCTTTGGCTGAGTACAAGGGGGATGCCTCCTGGTTTGATGTCCGGAAAGTGGGCACGGAAACTGAAATCAAAAGTGCGGATGGCAACCTTTCCCTTTCTTCCAGTTTGAATTACGCCGACTTGGCAGACCGCTCGGTAATGCTCAAGTTGGGCAGGACAGATGATGGGGGCTATGCGGTTATCATTGGTGGTATCATCAATTCGGAAGGAACGATGGAAAGCCACGGCAGATGGTTGCCTTATCCCATCCTGGTTCCGATGATGGTGGGTACGGCGATGTCCATCGAGAAGGATTATTATTCTGCTGATACTGCTTTTGAGATCGGAAGACTTTCGCAGAAAGCACTGCAGGGCGATCATCAATCCAAGGAGAAAATTAGGTCTTTTTATTGGTCTGCTCATCAACTGGCCCGCAAAATGAATCTGATCCAGATGGCTGAGCTCACTCAGAGTAGTCCGAACCTGCAGGGAATTTTCGATTTATCCGCCCTGATCCGGATGCGGAACCGCCCCTTATCCGCCTCAATTGGCAAAATTAAAGCAGCCAAGCAGGAAATGGGCTTGAAGCCTATGAGTGAGAGGGAGGCTGCGAGAAAAGAAATTATCACTTTAATCGAGGAAAAGAAAGTGGTGGAGCAGGAGTTTGATCGGGATTTAAAAATTATTTATGCGGCCACTTTATTGTCTGGTAACCCCAGTGGGATTTTGAAGTTTGTCACAAGCTATCCTGTGTTTTCCAAGGATGGGGATGGGGAGGCAGCAGAAGCAGCTCTCAAGGACATTGAGGTAGCAATGAGTTATGGGAAAGGTGCTCTCGATCATCTGCTCCAGCGAAATCGTCCTATACATGAAGAGGGAGTTTTTCTTGCCTCGATCAACCCGGCTTTTTCGCTCCTAGGAGGATCAATTTTGACAGCTCTTTCACATCAGGCACGAGATTTTGCGATCTTGTTTAAAATTTTACTGATCATTTCTTCTTTTTTCTGCTTTTTATTATTTCTTTCCAAGTCATTGCCCCGTCCAAGTTTTCAGCGCTCGAGCAGTCATTACGCATTGCGTTGGTTACGAAGGCTTTCCATTGCATCCTTGTTTGGTTTGCTGTCGATTTTATTCCTTGAGCCATCGCTTTTACAAACCCCGCGTGGGCAGGTCTCGGTGGCTGGGTTTGATTTTGCGCTTGCGAATCTGCTCGCCTACGCCAATGAGGAATCCATGGCGGATCAAAATCTAACCATTGTAACTGCAATTGTTGCGGGTGTATTCCTGCTCATTCAAGTCGTGATCTTCATGATCTGTATGTCGAGGGTATCCCAGATCAAAAACGAGGATCTGAAATCAAGCCTTAAGCTTGGATTGTTGGACAACGAGGAAAACCTCTTTGACCTTGGTCTTTACATCGGTTTGGGGGGAACCGTTCTCTCCTTGATCCTTCTCCTCGTTCTTGATGTTAAGCAGGACGCCCTGATAGGTGCCTACACATCGACTCTTTTTGGGATTTTATTTGTGGCGGCACTTAAGATTGTGATCATTCGACCCTATCGTAATCACTTGCTCGTAAAAGAAGCGGAAGAGAAGAGGTATGAACCGTAGTCTTCTGCTTGTAGTTTGCGACTTTTTACTTCTTAGCATTCTCGCCCTGGCACGCTTCGATGTGCCCAAAGATGCGGTAATTGCTCAGGATGATCAAAAAGTAGTTTCCAAAGAAGTCATCGAACGAATATCGGATGGCGAAAATTATGACGATGTGGTTGCAGAACTGGAAGCAACCAATGAAACCTTGTTGGAAAACCTAAGTAGCGATAAAGATGATCTCTTAGCTCAAAAACTGAAGCTCGAGGCTGATATTGCCGAAAGGCAGAAAGAATTGGAGCGCAAGGAGCAGGAAATTGCATCCAAAGACTCCGTAATTGCCGGAAATGAACAAGCTTTAGCTCAGGCCAAGGAGGATGCGGCCAAACTTGAAGCACAGCGCAAAGAAATTGAACGCAAAAGAGAGGAGCTTCTCCAAAGCAATGCAGCATCCAAAAAAGAGCTCGAATTATTGGCCAAAAATTTACAGGACGCCAAAGAAAAGTCGGAGGAATTGGCTGAATTAAAGGCACGCAAAGAGAAAGAAGCGGAAGCCGCCCGCCTTGAACTTGCCGCCTCGGTGGAACGGGCAAAAGCACAGGAGTTGGCAGCAGCAGAAGCAAAAGCCCTCCTGGTTGAAGAAAAGAAAAGATCCGACCAGCTTCTTGCTTCCACTGCAAAAATTGATCAGAAAATTGATACCCTTAACAAGGGAATCGATGGGGTGGGGCAGGATCTTAAAAATGTGGGAGAGGGACTGGTTGGCGTAGGTGAGAAAATCTCCACGGTTTCTCAGGAGGTCAGCACCGTGAAGGAAGGTGTATCCAAGGTTGAAAAAGAGGTTCAGGAATCGGTAGAGGTTCAGAAAGAAAACTTTCGCAAACTTAATGAAAGGCAGACCCGTTCCGTCAATGAGATCTACACCAGATACGAACAAAATAAGGTTAGCCTGCATTTGGATTTTACTTACAAAGG
>JAYPZT010000102.1:0-4179 GCA_038136415.1 Opitutales bacterium | reverse complement strand
AATGGCCACATTAATGAAAAAAGATTGAGTGAGGCAAAAGCACCAATACTGAATTCACTGACTGATCTGAAGAATCTGGTTCGCGATTGACCGAAAAATCGCAACCGATAGTTTTTATCTCATTCGATGAGTAAGGTATTTATCAAAACCTATGGTTGTCAGATGAACGAGCGGGATTCTGAGGCAGTGATGTGCAATCTATTGGAAAATGGGCATGAAATAACTGAGAATGAAGATTCTGCTGATGTTATCCTGTTGAATACATGTTCAGTTCGAGAGAAAGCAGAGCAGAAAGCAATTGGTAAAGCATCAAGGATATTAAATTCCTCAAACGGAAAAAAGCCAACCGTTGGTATTATTGGTTGTATGGCCCAAAATAGGGGAGAGTCTCTATTTGATGAACTACCAAATTTGGGGCTTGTAGTTGGAACGCAAAAATTTCATCAGGTATCTGATTTGCTAGCCCAAGCTAAGGATAACAAGAAAGTCATTGATTTGTCTGAAGAAGTTGGGTCACAAAATGAGATTAAGCACCATGTTAAACAAAGTAAGGGACCATCTGCATTTGTTTCAATCATGCAAGGTTGTAACATGAACTGTTCTTTCTGCATCGTACCCAAAACAAGGGGTGTGGAAAGATACAGACCCATGGACGAAATCCTGGAAGAAGTCGAAACTCTGGCAGAAAGTGGAGTGAAAGAGGTAACCTTACTAGGGCAGATTGTAAACGCTTATGGGCGGGGAGAATTTCCCCGTGTTGATAAAAAGTCACCTTTTGTTCAGCTTTTGGAAAAAATCCACGCTCTCGAGAATATCAAAAGAATAAGGTTTACCTCTCCTCATCCTATCTCCTTTGGCAACGATTTGATCGAGGCGTTTGCAAATTTGCCTAAGCTCGGAAAATACGCTCATTTGCCGATGCAAAGTGGTTCTAACAGAATTTTAGAGGCAATGAACCGTCCGTATAAAATTGAAAAATTTTTAAAAATCGTTGAGCAGTTGCGTGAAAAAGTTGATGGCATGAGATTAAGCACCGATGTTATTGTCGGATTCCCAGGTGAAACAAAGCAAGATTTTGAGCTTACCCAAAAGGCATTTATACAGGCTAATTTTGAAATGGGCTTCATCTTCAAGTACAGCGACCGATCTGGTACACCATCTGTAGGTTTTGAAAACAAAGTTGAGCAAGTCGAATTGGAAAGGCGCAACCAAGTGTTGCTTTCACTTTTGGAAGATCAATCCTATGCTTCAAACAAGGCATTAATTGGAAAAGAGCTAGAAGTTTTGGTAGAAGCAAAGGCTAGGCGAGGAGAGGGTAAACTAATGGGTAGAAGTTTGTGTTTTCGAAAAGTTAATTTTTCAGCCAATGACTCAATAATTGGGGATTTAAAAACCGTTAGGATTACTGGTGCTTCACCATCTAGCCTCACAGGAGAGCTCATTTAATCAATTATCATGTTAGACCTATTAAACTGCAGTATAATAACTGGATTAATTTTGCTGACTTTAGGGATTTCTCTGAAGTCATCTAATGCCAAAATTAGGAATGGAATTTTAAGCTTCCCGAGATCAGTAAAATGTAGCATCTGGTTTGTTGGATTATCAACCGTATGGTTTCTTTGGCGGCATGTTGCTTTTTTAAGCGAAGCAGACTTTGGTAATTATAAGCTTTTAATTGGCACTTTAGCTTTGGGAGTAGCAGTACTCTCTTTTGTTTTTGTTTCGGATTTTTTGGCGGTTAGGGGTTTGGCAATGTTGATTCTGTTATGGGCTAGGGAAGTTTTGGATGCAGCCTTTTTGCATGAATCTGCTAGTCGTTTATTTTTAGTTGCGGTCGTTTATTTTCTAATTGTCGGAGCTCTTTATTTTGGTGCCTGGCCTTACAAGATAAGGAATCTTCTCGAGTGGATGAACATTAGGGTGAGCAGGTTTAATTTTGCTGGATGGGTTTTTAGTGCAACTGGCGTATTAATTCTTTTTCTATCTTTTACTTACTGATTTATTTTACGACCGTGAGTAAACTTGTTGCAATTTCTGGACCCGCAGCGGTTGGGAAGACAACTATTTGTGACCGATTAATCAAAGAATTTGGCCCTCGCTTAAAAAGGTTGGTCACAGCTACAACGCGGGCTCCTAGAACAAGTGAAACAGATGGAGTGGATTACTTTTTCCTCAGCAAAAAAGAATTCCATAAGAAGCTATCGGATGACTCTTTTTTAGAACATGAAAACATTCATGGAAATATGTACGGCATCCTAAAGGAATCTATTCTGGATGCACAGACCGAGGATATTGATCTTTTGTTTAATATTGATGTGAATGGGGCTTCGAGCCTGAGAAGCTTTTGCTCTGAAAACAGTGTTCTTAAAGGCCAACTTATCACTATCTTCCTCAAGCCATCTTCTTTAGAACAGTTGGCTTTACGAATGCAGGAGCGTGCAAGTGAAAGTGCTGAGCAAATGAGGCTTCGATTGGAGAATGCCGAAGAAGAAATTCGACGAGAGGGAGAATTTGATTACATTGTAGAGTCCAAAGACAAGGAGTCGGACTACCGAAGGGTCAAAGACTTGTATGAGGAACTGATCAATTCCTGATCGGTTCCAGCAAAGTTTGTGGTATGACGGAAGATCTAGGCAGCAGTTTCAGGTCTGTCAGGATGTGGCCAGTCTAAATGATAAAAATTACCTCTAGGCTGATCTATTCTTTCGTAGGTGTGGGCACCGAAGTAATCTCTTTGTACTTGGAGTAAGTTTTGAGGCAGTCGTTCAGCACGATATGCATCGTAATAAGAAAGTGCCGATGAAAAAGTTGGTATTGGAATCCCATGAAGGGAGGCGATGGATACAACCTTTCTCCAATTCACTTGATACTGATCAATAGAATTTCTGAAATAGTCATCCAGGAGAAGGTTTGCTAGCTTACTATTCTGTTCATAAGCTTCAGTGATCTTTTGCAAAAATGCCGCTCTTATGATGCATCCACCTCTCCATATTTGTGCGATCTCGCCGAAATTCAGTTCCCAACCGTATTCCAATGCGGCAGCTTGCATGAGCTGAAAACCTTGGGCATAGGAGCAAATTTTCGAACAGTATAGGGCTCCTCTGATTGCCTCTAGAAGCTCAATTTTATCACTTGGTATTTCTTGCTTCGGTGGGCCATTTAAAATGTTACTTGCATGGCACCGCTCTTCTTTGACAGCACTCATACATCTAGCAAAAACTGCCTCTGCAACAGTTGGAGCCGGAATTCCCATATCTAAGGCATTTACTGATGTCCATTTCCCGGTACCCTTTTGGCCAGCAGTATCTAAAACCGAATCTACTAAGAAGCCATCTCCGGAGGGATCTTTTTGTTGAAGTGCATCTGCTGAGATATGCATTAAAAAAGAATCTAATTCCCCTTCGTTCCAATTAGCAAAGGTAGCACCTATTTCATTCGCTGGCATTTTGAGAACCACACTCATTAGGTGGTAAGCCTCACAAATCATTTGCATATCACCATATTCGATCCCGTTATGAACCATCTTTACATAATGGCCGGCACCATTTTCGCCAATATATGCCGCACAGGGTACACCTCCTTCGATGGGCTTCCCGGGACTGCCTCCTTCCATTGGTTTTCCAGATTGGGGGTCTACTTTAGCAGAAATTGCCATCCATACATCTTTGATTTGGTCCCATGCATATCGAGTACCTCCAGCCATTAATGACGGACCATAACGAGCTCCCTCTTCACCACCGCTCACACCGGATCCTACAAAAGACAATTTTTTCCCCCTTAGATTAGCTTCTCGTCGGATGGTATCAGTCCACTTAGCATTACCACCATCGATAATAATATCCTCTTCGTCCAATAAAGGTATCAACGAATCTATGACTGCATCGGTTGCATGACCAGCTTGAACCATAATAATGATTTTTCTTGGCCTCTTGAGGGAAGAAACAAAGACTTCAAGTTCCTCAAACCCAGCTAAATTTTTGCTGTAGGAATTACTGTTTAAAAAGGATTCGGTCTTGGAGAATGTACGATTGTAAACCGATACTTTATATCCGTGATCTGCAATATTAAGAGCCAGATTTTGCCCCATTACGGCTAGGCCTATTAATCCAATTTCAGATGTAGAATTTACCATAAAACGATTGGTAAACGATCAATCGCATCTTCGCAATTAGCAAAAGA
>JAYPZT010000101.1:0-4268 GCA_038136415.1 Opitutales bacterium | reverse complement strand
TAGCAGGGATCACCGAAGTGTAGAAAAAAATTTGCAGCTTGATTGGGACAAAGAGCCTCAAATTCTATGGGAAAAAAAAGTAGGATTGGGTTATTCCTCCGTTATTGATGTCAATGGATATGCGTACACCCAGGGCTATGAAAAAAACTTCAATACGCTCTATTGCATCGATACTGCTACAGGAAAAACGGTTTGGACTCATAAATACTCTTCTGAACTGGGAGATAAATATTTTCAGGGCGGAAGCCGATCAACACCTACAATTTACCGAGGAACTCTTTATCTTCAAGGGCATGGGGGAGAATTGTTTGCCTTGGATGCAAAATCGGGAGACTTGATTTGGAGTAGGCATTTGGTAAAGGATTTTGATGGGATTCGCCCAACCTGGGGCTATGCAGGAGCCCCTCTTGTGGTAGGGGAAAAAATTATAGTGCAGACTGGGTCCTCCAGGGGCTCATTACTGGCATTGAACCGGCTTACTGGAAGCGAAATCTGGGCCAATGGAAGTGCAGGTGCAGGCTATGCCAGTCCGTACACACGAAAATCCGCACCAAATCAAATCGTTGTATTTAACCAACGGGGTTTATCCATACACCAAATCGGGAACGGTGAGGAAATGCTGCATTATCCACATGTAACCAGGTATGAAGTGAATGCGGCCCAGCCACTTGATCTGGGTGAAGAAATCCTGGTTGCCAGTGCCTACGGTAAGGGTGCTGCTTTGGTAAACCTCCAAGATCGCGAGCCAAAGTCGGTTTGGGAGTCAGATGGCATTTCCTGTCAAATGGCGAGTCTCGTTCATCAGGACGGATATGCGTTTGGTATTCATGGACAAACTGGCACCCGAGCCAATCAGGCGACTCTCTTCTGCCTGGATCTCAAGAGTGGAAAAAAAGTGTGGGAGGAGAAAGGATTTGGTGTAGGAACCTTAATTTTAGTGAACCGAACCTTGGTCGTGTTAAGCGACCGGGGGGAACTTGCATTTCTCAAGGCAGATCCAAGAGAATTTCATGAAATAAACCGATTTCAGGTGCTCTCTGGCAAAGACAATTGGATTCCCCCTTCCTACGCCAATGGACGCTTGCATTGCCGGTCGAGCAAAGGGCAGTGGGTATGTCTGGATGTAACAGACTAACATGATCTCAAGGAATAATTTGCGAAATTTCCTTTTAGCTACCTTTACCAAATTTAATGAATAGCTAACTTGGGTGTTTGACTTGGGTGTCACTTACTTTAGCAAATTAGGTGTGTCATCTATTTCCGCCCCCAGAATAATGCATCATTCACTTATCTATTCATCGGTACTGTTAGTTTTTGTGCTTTTGTTTAATGGGTGTATTCGTGTGCTTCCCAAAAACGAAGAAAAAATAACTTTTTCTAACACGATTGAATTGGAGGTTTCTTCTTCTGATTGGCTATTTTGGAGAGGACCAAGTGGGGCGGGAGTTTCAGCAGAGCAAGGCTTGCCTGTGGATCTGTCCCAGTCTTTGCTTTGGGAAACCGAAATTAAGGGAGGTGGGGTGCCTGTTGTCGCTGGTGATCGACTTTATCAATTTGGTTACCAGGGAGAAAAAGAGGATTTACGCGAAGGTTTATTTTGCATCGATCTTCAGTCGGGCGAAATTTTATGGGAAAGGGTAAGAAGTGATTTTTTAAGCGATATTGTCTACGACAGGTATGGGGTGGGAGCGGCTTGTATCGATGCTGAGACCGGTAATGTTTATTACCAAACTAGTGCAGGGCTTTTATTGGCCTATACACCCAGTGGGAAATTATTGTGGGAACGGTCCATGATGGAGGAATTTGCCCGCCTAACTTTTCCCAATGGGCGAACGGGCGGCCCCTGTGTGGATGAAGGATTAGTCATTATCCATGCGATCACAGCTAATTGGGGTACGAATGGTCCTGCTAGAGACCGGTTCTATGCATTTGATAAGACAACCGGGGAATTGGTTTGGACATCCACTCCTGGCACCACCCCCAAAGACAGTTCATTTGCACCTCTTATTTTTGAAGATTTGGAAGAGGGGAAGCGGGTTTTTTACAGCGGTACCGGATGCGGCCATGTGATTTGTATTGATGCCCGCACCGGTCAGCCACTTTGGCGTTTCAAAATGTCTCACGGAGGAGTAAATGCCGGAGTAGTCATCCATGAAGACACGGTCATTGCCGTTCATGGAAAAGAAAATATAGATAGCTCGAGAATTGGTAGGATGGTGGCGATAAGAAAACCATCCACGCTACCTGAGAATGGAGAACCCATCCTGGTTTTAGATAACGATTTTGAAGCTTGGAGAAATGATGAGATTGAGTCCTTTACCAGTTCTCCTGTACTATATAATAACCGAGTGTACACCTCCGTAAAAACAGGAGAGTTATTTTGCAACGATGCACATTCTGGTGAAACCCACTGGAAAGTAAAACTGGCACCGGATCAGATCCATGCATCCCCAATTTGGGCTGATGACAAAATTTATGTGCCCCTTTTTGACGGCAGTGTCTATGTGTTGGAAGATCATGGAGATTATGCGGAAATCCTTGGCAAAATTCAATTAGATCATGCTTGTCTGGCATCTCCATCGGTTGCTCAGGGAAAAATCTTTATCCAGGCAAAAAACAGACTTTATTGTTATGGAAAGCAAACAAGCCCATCACCCTTTAAACCCAAGCCACACAAAAAAGCACCAAGCACCAAGCAAATTACTTCCCTGCAGATCATTCCTTCTGAATTTGCCATAACTGCAGGGGAGAAGATCAAGTTTCGTGTTTTTGGCTTGGATGCAAATGGTCGCCGAATCAAACAATTGGGGGACGGATTAGAGTGGGAAAAATGGGTTCCGCCAACGGCAAAAGTCCAAGCAGAACTTGATGGTAATCTTTCCACCGAGGGTGCGGGCAGTCTCTTTACTTTACCAACAGCTAAACTTTCTGCCGGTGCCATTCGGGTAAGTTATGGTGAACTAAGCACAATAGCCAGGGGAAGAATTCTTCCTGTCCTGCCTTACGAGGAAAATTTTGAATCCGGTTATCATTTCAACCAGACAGCAACAGATGGAATTTCTTTTTCATACCCTCCTTTACCATGGTTGGGTGCACGGATGCGGTGGCAGGTCCAAGACTTAATGGGAAATAAAGTAGCCGGTAATACTTTGGACCGTGTGCTTTTTCAACGAGCAATCAACTTTGTAGGTTCGTGGAAGGAGAGTGATTATGTGGTTGAGATGGATGCTATGGTTGATGGCAACCGAAGAATCAAATCCACTGTCGGTGTAATTAATCAAAGATACATTATTGCCTTGGTTGGAAACTCTAATCAACTTCAGGTTGTTTCCAATTACGACAGATTTCAGCGTGCGGTCTCCTTTCCTATTCAGCCCAATCAATGGTACCGACTGAAAACACAGATTGATCTGCTCGATGATGAAGCAGGATTAATCCGGGCCAAGGCATGGCCTCGCGAAGATGAAGAACCCGATCAATGGACGCTTGAGGTAAAGCACTCCCGTCCTCATACCCAGGGTGCTCCGGGGATTTATGCACTTTCACCACAAAGTAAAAAAAAGGTATATTTCGATAATCTGAAAATATACAAAAAACCTGAGTAATTTCTTTTCTAAGTTTGCAGCCTATGAAGCTCATCAAAGCCTTAATCTTTTGTTTATGCCCAATTTTTGCAACTTCCATAGCTTGTGCAGATGACTGGCCAGTTTGGGGAAAAGATAAGAGCCGCAATATGGTATCGGAAGAAACCGGCATATGTTTTGACTTCGAACCGGGTGAACTGAAAGCGGATGAAACGGTTGATCTCAGCACCACCAAAAATATTAAATGGGTTGGTAAGCTTGGTTCCCAGGCATACGGAAATGTTACTGTAGGGGAGGGCAAAGTTTTAGTTGGGACCAACAATGAGTCTGTTCGGGATCCACAGAAGCAGGGAGATCGTGGAGTGGTGATGTGTTTTGACGAAAAGTCCGGAGAGTTTGAATGGCAATTGGTAATTCCAAAATTAGGTGCCGGAAAAGTAAGTGACTGGGAGTATATTGGGGTCTGCTCTTCTCCTGCCATTGAAAACGGAAAAGCTTATGTTGTCACTAATCGTTGCGAGGTTGTGTGCCTGGATCTCAAGGGACTCACAGATGGAAACGATGGTGTTTTTCAGGAGGAGCAGGTCTACATCCGCCCCAAAGGGAGTAGTGACTCATTGAATGCCCAACTAGATGCTGATATTCTATGGCTTTATGATATGAGAGATGAGTTGGGAGTTTTTC
>JAYPZT010000100.1:0-4297 GCA_038136415.1 Opitutales bacterium | reverse complement strand
AAAGAAAGGTAAAAAAAGAAGTATGATTTTTCGATTCTCTTCATGCCTGTTTTTGAAACTTTTTATGTTTTTTTCAGGATTGTCTTTCGCTCAGCAATCACCTGATCCAGGGAGATCCCTAAAGCTGACCGAGGTTGTGGGGATTTCCTCCAGTATCGAACCAACCACGGAGGCTGCAAGATATGGTCTGAATCGTTTGCTGGATGGTAAGCTGCCTAAGGATGGTTGGCGCTCAACATGGACGGCCTGGTATCAAAAAGATCCTGTGATTACTTTTGATCTAGGCAGTGTAAAAAAAATTGGAGTAATCCGGGTATTTTTTCAGGCATGGGCGAGAGAGGACGAATTGAAAAACATTGATGTGGAAGTGAGTATCGATGGCGAGAACTTTGAGCTATTCAACCGCTATGGTCAGATCGTTACTCTTCGGGAAAAGGGCACCTGGGTGGAAATGGATTTGCGGGCAGTGAGTGCTCGATATTTCCGGCTTGGGCCTCGCTTTCAGGGGTGGGGGCATCACTGGGGAGAGGTCGAATTTTGGGAGGTTGCAGAGTAAGTTTTTCGTCGGTGATTTTGCATCGCCAAAGGTGAACCGGTCTGCATTTCTTTTATGCTATAAATTACAGACTGGCTGACCCAGCGTTTTTCTGTCTGGTCTGTGATTGTTGCGATCATCGCTTTATTCTATCCCCCGGCATTTCTGTGGTATGGTGCGGATGCCATCTCTTGGGGGTTGGGGCTGATTATGCTGGGCATGGGAATGACCCTGACACCTGCTGATTTTAAAAGAGTCTGGCAGGCACCGCAGGTAATTGTTTTGGGAGTGGGGTTGCAATTTTTGATCATGCCAGCTTGGAGTGCACTGCTAGCTAAAGCTCTTGATTTGCCTAATGAAATGGCGGTTGGTCTTATTCTGGTTGCCTGTTGTCCGGGAGGCACTGCATCCAATGTGGTGGTTTTTTTGGCGAAGGGAAAGGTTGCCCTGTCGGTTAGTCTAACCCTGTGCTCCACATTGCTGGCCGTATTCATGACTCCATGGCTTACTTACTTTTATGCAGGACAATATGTACCGATTGATCCATGGGCCTTATTATCCACGATTTTCATGGTGGTGATTATTCCTCTTTTTGTGGGAGTGCTCTGGAAATTTTATTTTGGCCGGTCAGCCCAGCTAATTTCCTCGTTTTCCCCATTAGTTTCTGTGGTTTTTATTCTGCTCATCGTTGGGTTTGTATTGGCAGCAAAGAGGGATTTGATCCTTGAGCATGGGTGGGTTCTTTTACTCGCTACTGTGTTGCTCCATCTGGGTGGCTTTGCTGGTGGGTACTGGGGTAGTTTTCTGCTGGGGCGGGAAAAAATCGAACGACAGACTCTGTCAATTGAAGTAGGGATGCAAAATTCCGGCTTGGGTACTGCATTGGCCGCCAAGCATTTCCCCTTGATGAGTATGACGCCTGCACCATGTGCACTGAGTGCGATCGTTCATTGTGTGGTGGGAAGTTTATTGGCATCGAAATGGGCCAAGGAAAACGGAGCAAAAAAGACTGTAGTTTAATTCTTTTTGACCGAACACGATGAAAGACGAAGAGATGCCTCCCCAACAGCTTAAGCCGAAGGTTCATTGGTCCCGAGCCAATGGGTATTTCGAGTTGGGTATGCTGAAGGAAGCAGAAGTTGAACTAGGTGCACTTCCTGAGGAATTGCCATGGGGTAAAAGGAGAAGGATGCTGCTTTTGAATATTAGGCAGAGCCTGGAAAGATGGGAGGATATGCGGGATTTGGCTCATGGTTTACGGATGGAATTTCCTGAGGATTCGGAATGGTGGATTGCGGATGCTTACGCCACACGCAGATTGGAATCGATTGAGGTAGCCAGAAAGATCCTCTTGGAGGGATTGGTTCATCATTATGACGATGCCACTATCAGGTATAACTTAGCCTGTTATGCCTGCCAGTTAGGTAGCCCAGGTGAGTGTATGGATTTTCTTAAAGAAGCGGTGAAGCGGGAGCCCAAGTTTAAGCAACTGGCTTTGGAGGATGAAGACCTTTTGGAGGTCCGCCAGGCATTGTTAAACTTGGGGTGGGGCGATGTTGTGGTCTAGGGAGAGCATCTTTGCCGATTAAAATTGGGGAGAATGACCCTGAAGTAGCCTGCGTTCCAGTTCTAAAAGAGGCGCATTGTGGGTGGAGTTACGTTCCTCTCCGATCAGGACTCTGATGTCGGATAGTGCCTCATCATAAAGACCTTCCTGATAAAGAGTCATCGCCCGCAGGGTACGGTTGTATTCATCCGACGGGTCTATGCCAATGAGGGCGTCAAGATAGCGGAGAATGGAAGTAGTATCCTTTTCCCATTCAGCGGACCTGATAAGGTTTCGTAGCATGCGGGAAATGATGTCACGATTGGAAGCCGGTGTGAAATCATCATCTGCCAACTGGGTACCTGATAATTCATCAGCTTCTTGGCGGTTAATCCTGCTTCCTCCAAAGGCGTCAATAATGACTGCCTGCTCCAGCGTGCTGTCTGTTTCCCGATAAAGAGCCAGGAAGTGCCCGGGGGCGGCCACACCATGAATCGGTAGCTCCATTCTTTGTCCTATTTCCATCAACAGCAGAGCTAAGGAGAGAGGCAGGCCCTCGCGGTCATCAATCACTTCGTTGAGGTAGCTATTTGCCCGATGATGGAAATCGAGAGTGCTTCCATGATAGCCCATTTTCTGAAAGAGTTGATCGAGCAGAATTTCCAATTTTTCTTCCTTGGAGGAATCCGGTGGGATCTGTTTGGAGATTCTTTGGGCAAGCCTGTCCACACGTTTGATGTAGTGCTGGGTGCTGAAATCAGGATTATCCAGTTTGGCCACTAACAGAGATGCCAGAAGCAGGTCACCCTGCTTTTGGGTAGAGCTTGGTTCAAGAGATTGCTTTATCTCTGCAATAATTTGAGAAACACGAACTTTTTCGGCGGATTTACGAATCCGTTTTGAGGTGTTTTCTAGCTCGATTGCCCGGTCCAGCAGGGCCTGATGAGCTGATTCACCAAGTCCAGCAAATTGGCGGATTTCCTCGCCGGACAAACTTTGCTCAAATTCCAAATTCTGTGAGAGCTCATAAGCTCGCTGACGCATTTCACTGGATACACTGCTGAGGGGAAGTCTTGGAGAAACCTTGAGGTTTCGGAACTCGGCGGATGGTTCCCTGAATTTACAGAAGCCGATCCATCCATCCTTAAGGGTGAAATCAACCTTCTCAAAAATTTTCTGATGATTGATGTAGCATTGAATAACGCCACCTTCTTCAAACCTGACCCGCAGCAAATTCCATTGATTGGGCAGATACGCATTGGATGGTTCGGTACTTAAGATGTTCCAGTCAAATACTTTTGGGCCGTTGAAACTGGTTAGCCGCAACGATCCATTGGTGGGATAAAAACCGTAGTGCTTATGTAAACCATCCGATGCAAAGACGAGGCCAGCGGCTCCCCGCTCATCATCCAGTCGAACTTCCACTTCAAGGTCGAAGGGCGGCTCATGCTGTTCAGAGTTGAGGAGGCACAAAGTGCGGCCCCCGAACCCGGTCCCCATACCTGATGCACGAATGATACCTGCCCGCTGTCTCCAGTTGCCACCCATGGGCAGACGCCATTCGTCCTTGTCCAGCATGCCCACAGTGAACCATTGTTTGATTGGAGTACTCTTTTTTTCGCTGAGTAAGTATTTCAAAGAATTTACAGGTACACCAAACCCCATGGCTCCACCTGATTTAATCGTGAGTATGGCAATGACTTCTCCAGATTGGTTTATCACCGGACTACCACTGCTTCCTGCTTCAATGGGAATGGCGACCTGGATCATTGGCCGGCCGTCTCCAAATTCAAGTTCACGCACTGCAGAGACCACGCCCTTACTAATGCTCAATCCATACCCGAGGGGATTGCCAATGGACAGGATCGTTTCCCCGAGTTTAATCTGGTCTGAATTGCCCAGGGAAATGGGTTGCAGGTCAGCTCTGTCTACTCTGAACAGAGCGAGGTCCTTACTGCGGTCAATTCCAAGAATTTCGGTGGGTTTGCAAATGGTTCCATCCGCCAGTTCCACCTGGAATTCACGATGGTCTCCAATTACATGGAAATTCGTTGCGATTACTCCATTCTGCCCAACCACAAATCCTGTACCTACCCCCCAGGAGCCACCCCCTCTGCTGGTTGTTGAAATAGTAACCACAGACGGCTTAATTTCTGAGGCCAGCTTCGAGAAAGGATCCGGGTCCTCCCCATTAGTTACTGTCGCAAAAACGAAAA
>JAYPZT010000099.1:0-4377 GCA_038136415.1 Opitutales bacterium | reverse complement strand
GGGCATGGTAAACCCAATCCGATGCAAGACGAAATAGGAAACCGGGCGGCCCGTCCAATGGTTTCGGGTACGTCGCACCCTTTTTACGAAGGGATTATTTCTATCGCAGAAATATTAGATGAATGAATGACCTCCCTCTGGGAGTACAGAATCCGGCTTATAGTTTCTCGGGATTCAATTTTCCAGCTCTCCAAAAGACAAAAATACAAAAGAATTATACGAACTGCAGGGACTTGATTTTCGATTGACGAATCTGTTCCGTGTTCATTTAATATTATCCCTTCATGGCAAACACACAATCAGCTCTTAAGAATATACGCAAAAACCGTACGAATTATTTGCGTAACCGCGCCGCGTCCAGCCGTCTCAAAACTTTGGAGAAAAAATTTCTCGCCCAAGTTACGGAAAAGAACCAGGAAGAAGCTTCCACTGCTGCCAAGTCTTTGATCTCTGCATTGGACAAAGCCTGCAAGGGTAAATTGGTTCATCCAAACAAGGTGGCCCGGAAGAAAGCCCGCTGTGCGGCACTTGTTGCCAGCCTTGCCTCCTGATTTCAGGAGTTTTCTTTTCCTTACTTTTTAGATGTGACGGGAGTCGTTCTCGTCCTTTGAGGAATATCCCGACTCCTGACGGTCGTGATTCACTTTATTTTTCTTCAGGTATGCCTCGTGCACATCGTCTGCAGTCATTCCCATAACCTGAGCAAGCGAGATTAAAAAGTGAAATAAATCCACAATCTCCACCTTGGCATTCTGTTTATCAAACTCCTGATATTTTGCCCACCACTTCCAGGGCACTGAATCGGTTAATTCAGCAAGTTCCTGCTGCATGGCACGTACATAATTGAGGATCCATTTTGCACGGTCCTCATCGTTCATGGAACTCATATCCACTCCAATGCGGCGGTTGAGTTCATCTTGCAGTTCAAAAATGTTGTCTAGCTTATCCATAAATGCGTTCATAACATCAGCAGAGAACAAGGAGGCAAGTGGTTTCTCTTTTTGGGGAAAACTTTCTGCTTTTGTCTTGTAGGAAATAGCCTCTGGTTGTTATGGTTATCCCCTTCTGCATCTGCTCTTGCATTGCAATTTTGTTATCCATTCATTCCCGAAAACACGCTGTTTTCGGATCGTCCAAAATCCTATCAACCACGGAAATTTTCTTTCCCGTACTTTTATGAAATCAAGAATTCGTTCACGCTGGCACCGTGCAAATGAAAAACCCCTGGAAGCCCAGACTTCCACCACAGCTAACTCCGCTCCAATGGGAGAATTTGTTCCATCCAAGGACCTCCCTCTGGTCGATGATTTAAGTAACGCCAAACCTCCTGCCTCTTCCCCAAAAAAGGACGAGGGAAAACAAAGATTTGATTCCAGAAACCGTAGAAGTTCCGGAGACAAACCAAAAGGGCAACGGAACCATCATAGGGGACGGAACAGGGATTCAGAATCTGGCGAAAAACAGGATTCCCAGAACCGTAAAAATCACAAGCGGAGAAATCCCCGCTCCCGTAACGGAGACCATAAGGGAAACCGCAACCGGGATGAGAAAAATGGACAACGATCCAAGGATCATTCCAAAAAGAATGTCCATGGTCGATCTTCCCAAAATAACCGGAACCGCAAAGCATCTGATAAACAACCTGAAAAGAAATCAGGGCTGGGTGCTTTCATTTCGAAAATTTTTGGAAACTGATTATTCTGACCAGGTAGTCAGGCTCGTTCCCCAGGAAGTCTTTCAGGCGAGTGGATGTATTTCGGATAGAAGGAGGAAATCGCCTCAGCGGAACGGTTAAAATCAGCGGGGCGAAAAATTCCGCCCTCCCCCTGTTTGCAGCTTCTTTGCTCAGCCCGGAAGAGACTATCCTTCATAATGTGCCTAATTTGAGCGATGTTCAATTTATGGCAGAAATTCTGGAGCATCTGGGTGCCAAGGTAGAAAATTTTGACACAAATTCCTGGCGGATTACGCCGCAGGAAATCAATCCGGATCCTCCCTACGAACTGGTCAGAAAAATGCGGGCATCGATCTGTTTGCTCGGACCTCTGGTTGGCAGGCTAAAGAAAGCCAATATGCCCATGCCCGGGGGTTGTGTGATTGGCAACCGCCCGATCGATCTTCATCTCAAAGCTTTGTCCGATCTAGGGGCAGATATTCAGCTACAAGGCGGAGTGGTCAAGGTAAGGGGAGAGCAGATGAGGGGATCATCTCTTTTTATTGGGGGACGGCATGGAAGTACGGTTACCGGAACTGCCAACGCAATTATGGCATCCGTGCTCACTCCAGGTAATACCCGGTTGGAAGGATGTGCCTGTGAGCCTGAAATCATTGACCTCTGTCAGATGCTCAGCTCCATGGGAGCACAGATTGAGGGAATTGGGTCCCACTTGCTCAAAATTGAAGGGGTGGATGCTCTGCATGGATGTACCCATCATGTTATCCCCGATCGGATTGAAGCGGCCACTTATGTTTTGGCCAGTACAATAACCGGAGGAGAAATCACTCTGCAGAATGCCAGCATCGATCATCTTGGAGCTTTTACCAATGTGATGACCAATAGCGGAGTTTCCCTCGATAAATTGGAGAATGGAGACATCCAGGTACGAGGTCGGCCAGAAGAACTAAGCTCTCTGGAAATTATCACCCTTCCCTACCCCGGATTCCCCACCGATTTACAGGCACAAACCTGTGCCCTTGCCTGCAAGATACCTGGCTTGAGTATTCTAACGGAAAGAGTTTACCCCAGCCGTTTCATGCACATCCCGGAATTGTTACGAATGGGAGCAAATGTATCTTTAGAAGGCTCCAATGCGATTGTTCACGGGGGCAAACCTCTCAATGGTGCTCCAGTGATGGCATCCGATTTACGGGCAAGTGCGGCATTAATTCTTGCCGGACTGGCAGCAGAGGGAGAAACTTGGGTACAACGAATTTATCACCTAGACCGCGGATATGATGCATTTGAAAAAAAACTACAGCAACTTGGAGGCACCGTTGAAAGATTGGCGGAATCTGAGATGCCTCCATCTGTCTCCTGAAGATTCAAATAATGAGTGAGGAAGAATCCAGAGGCGGCAGTTTTTTTGAAAATTCATTGCAGGCACAGCCGGAAATTGAGGCTGCTTTGCGCCCGCCCAAATTTGCCGACTTTACTGGACAACCAAAAACGATTGAGCGCCTACAGGTAATGGTGGGAGCCGCAGTGAAGCGGGATGAATCACTTAAGCATATTTTACTTTCCGGTCCACCGGGCCTGGGCAAAACCACCCTCGCACATATCCTTGGGCATGAACTGGGACGCGATGTCCGGGTAACTTCCGGACCAGTGATTGATAAACCAGGAGATCTGGCCGGTCTACTTACTAATCTGCAGGCTGGGGATATTCTCTTCATTGATGAGATTCACCGCATTCCCAAGACGGTGGAGGAATACCTATACTCGGCGATGGAAGACTACCGGATTGATATCATGATCGATCAGGGGCCCAATGCCCGCAGTGTACGCCTGGACATCCCCAGATTTACTTTGGTTGGAGCCACCACCCGGGTAGGTCTCCTCTCTGCTCCCATGCGTAGCCGGTTCACTTTGCAGACACGGTTGGATTATTACAACCATGAGGATCTCACTAAAATTATTGAGAGAAGTTGCGATCTGCTGGACTGCCCCATCGACCGGGCAGGAGCCAAGGAAATTGCATCGCGGGCACGGGGTACTCCCCGGATTGCAAATAATTTAATTCATTTTGCCAGAGACTTTGCCGAGCAACGGGCAGATGGAAAAATTAACCAGCAGATTGCCGCGGATGCACTGGAGTTGCTTGAAATTGATGGCCGGGGACTTGATGAGATGGATAAGCGCATTCTTTCGGTCATGGCAGTAAATTACAAAGGAGGACCAGTCGGTCTGGGTACTGTGGCGGTGGCGGTGAATGAAGAGGAACATACTTTGGAAGAGGTGCATGAGCCCTACCTGATACAGGAAGGTTATATTAAACGTACCCCTCAGGGACGCGAACTTACTCCTAAGGGATGGGAGGCAACTGGACACTCCCCGGGGCAGGACCCCCATTCCGGACAGCTCTCCTTGATGTGATCAGAGCAGTCTTTCCCAGATTTTGGGAAAGAGAAAACGGAACGAGGAAGCAAATTGTTCCGGATCATTTTTCATCCTTGTTTTCAAATCTTGCAGCTGTACCTCCCGGACCTCAAGTACCTCGGTCTCAGATGGAATGGGGTGAATGGGTTTTGTGAGTTTGTAAGAAGTAATGAATTCATAACCCGTCTCCTTGCATGGACTGCTGTAGAAAATCTGTTCCAATTCATCTGCTGAGATAGCTACTCCTAATTCCTCCGAAAATTCACGCACACTAGCGGTTA
>JAYPZT010000098.1:0-4398 GCA_038136415.1 Opitutales bacterium | reverse complement strand
GTGATTTGCTGAGTGGAGGTGGAGTAAGTGTAGCTCTGTACATCCGCACCACCCCCATGCAAAGGATCATCCACGGTGCCCGGGGCAGAGGAGAAAGGAGAATTCGATGGATCATCCAAGCGGGGGCTGGAAAAGAACGGGTGTTTATGGAAGTCACCAAGATCAGGGAAATCAAAAGAGTGACGGCGGAAAAAGTCCCGAATCCGGTCATTGGGTCCAAAGAAGCGATCCATTCCGAAGGGGTCCGGCTCATCCATCCAATTCTGCTCCTGGGACTGTCGTAATTCCTCGGGCACTTCCATCAATTCCACCGATAGGCTCACCGGTTTCGATTGTCGCAAGACTGAAAGCGTGATTCTTTCGCCCGGGTTTCGCATACGGACCAGTGTTTTTAACTGTTCCGGATTGATCAGTAATTGATCCTCAAATTTGAGCAGCACATCATAGAGCTTTACCCCGGCAACCTCTGCGGGGCTACCGGGCACTACCCGCTCCACCCGCAAATGTACCCCATCAGGCAGTCCAAGCTGGTGACTGATTGCTTGATCGAGCCGGCTGGTATGGACTCCCAGATATGCAAAATCCAAATCCGACTGAGCAAACAGGGAGGAGGTAAAAAGAGAAACTACAGGAATAAAAAAGCGTAACACAAGGTGCTTGCTCATGGAATTAGTAGGTATCCAGTTCAATCAGAATGACTTCTTCGCGGGGAGTGGTGGAAAGAATGCGGGTATCGGATGCAGGATGACTCCACAATGTCTCGTCCATAAAGAAGTGACGTACCCGCCGGGCAGGCAGTCCGCCCGGGCGCTGGAAGATTCCTTCATCCACCACCCGAAGGAAGCGTTCATTCATTTGCGGGTCGAGCCAGCCACTCACCGGCATAACTGATACATCCTGAATTTCATCGAGGGATAACCCATGCAGGGGACTGTCCGGATCCTCCACTTGAGCAAGACTGGATTCTTCCGCAAGAGCCTGTGACTCCTCCGGGGCTAGATCAGAGACCAAATCTTCTGTGCCGGCAGGAGCAAGGGAAGAGGACAAATAAAAGACCATTGCCCAGACCGCAGCCAATCCTAGACCAGCCAGTCCCGAGAATGCCACCAAGCGGGGAAAAGAAATGATAGGCGAGCTGGTGGTTTTGGATGGGTTGCCCCGCCTACTCTCCTCCTCATCGGGCATGCATCGCATGGCCACATTACCGGCATCCCCCAATGCATCTTCCAAGCGGGAAATAAATTGCTCACTTGGAGCAGCAGGTTGGAGTTCTTTTAACTCCGCTTCCAGTTTTTCAAATTCATTCATGACTTAGCGGAGGAGTCCTCTTTTTTGCCTTCCATTTCCTCAGGCACCCAGTCCTTGAGTTTTTGCAGGGCGTAACGGTAGCGGGAAGCGACTGTATTGAGGGACTCGTCAAGAGTGCGGGCAATTTCATCAAAAGTAAGTTCACCCCATATTTTTAAGGTAACCACCTCTTTTTGTTGTGCAGGCAGCCGCTCGACGGCACGAAGAAGAGCCTGCTTACGCTCATCCTGCTCCAGGGTACGGTCGAAAGAGAAAGAGAGAGGAGCATCCAATGCCACTTTGTTCTCGCGGGCCTGCCTGCGGTCAATACTACGGGCCCAGTCGATCGCCAGCCTACGAATGGCACGATAGACCAGGCCGGGGGAAACCTCGCCTGTGTGCCCATACAACCTCCAGATGCGGACAAAGGCTTCCTGAAGCAAATCCTCCGCCTCATCTGGCCGGCGGGATTGCTGCCGTGCAAAAAGAAGAAGTTTCGCCCCGTGCCGGGCAAACCAGGATTTCCATATGGGTTCAGTATTCATGGGATATGGTTTCATCGGTTGTAGCGATAGAACAGATACATTTTGTCTACCCATGTATAAAAATCAATCACCTCTGTAAATTTTCCGGAACCGGTGGTTATTTTCGATCATTTGCAGGGCGATTTGAAAATTGGCACACCATCTGCAAACTCTTCTTTTCATAGGGCAAATTCCTAGATTACTAGGTGAAACACAAAGTAGCGGGCGACCTGGGCTGGGTCGCCCGCTTTTCTTTTAGCAAAGCGAGTATCCTTGTCATCTCCATACCCCTTAGGTACATCAAGTGATATCTTCTCAATCATGCAGGCATACATCTGGATATGAAATTATCAAAGGGACATCACTTGGCTTACTGCACCAATGTCCACCGGGGTAATAATTGGGCAGAAACCTTTGCCTCTCTTGAAAATGATGTGATGCAGGTAAAGAAAAAGGTATGTCCTGATGATCCTTATGCCATTGGCTTGCGGCTGGGAGCAGAAGCGGCAGAGGAACTGTCCCAACCCGAAATACTTAAAAATTTCAAGCAATGGCTGGAGATACAAAATGCCTATGTTTTTACCATTAATGGATTCCCTTACGGAAATTTTCATGGGCAACGGGTAAAGGAAAAGGTGTATCAACCAGACTGGACTGAACCTGCCCGCTTATCCTACACCATCACCCTGTTCGAAATTCTGGCTTTTCTCCTGGCAGAGGGAAGCGAGGGAAGTGTGAGCACCCTACCCGCCTCCTTCAAAGAATTTCACTCCGGCGATCTCCCGGAAGATGGATACCAGCATCTGCTTGCCTGTGCAGAAAAAATTGAGGAATTATCGGTACAGCATGGACTTGATCTCCATCTGGGACTGGAGCCGGAACCCTTGGGCTGGTTTGAAACCACTTCCGAAACCCTTGTTTTTTTCGAGCAGTTATTAAAACGGGCAAAGGATCCGGAATTGGTACGCAGACGAATCGGAGTCAATTATGACTGCTGTCACCTGGCACTTGAATATGAGGATGCCAAAGAAGGCTTAACCGCTTTGCAGGATGCCGGTATCCGGCTGAGTAAACTACATATCAGTTCGGCTCTGCAAACCAGCCCCAACCCTGAGAATTTAAATACCCTGCAAAATTATGTGGAAGAAGTGTACCTCCATCAGGTCATTGCAGCCAGGCAAGGTGAGGTGGTAACCCGGATCAAAGATTTGGATCTGGCCCTAAGCCAGGCGGGCGAAGAAAAAATGGATGCGGATGAATGGAGAATTCATTTTCATGTTCCTCTGCATGCATCTCCAGGTAATGGCCTGGGGGATACGAGAGGACATGTTACCGACACTCTGGACTGGCTGGCAGACCATCCCCACACCTGCCGTCATCTGGAGATGGAAACTTATACCTGGGAAGTATTGCCGGATGAGATGCGTTCCTTGAATGTGGTCGATCAGGTGATTAAAGAGTATGACTGGACCCTGGACGCTTTGGAGCAAAGGGGGCTGGGAAAATGAAACTTACATTCACGACCTGGATGGGGCTGTCCCGTGGAGCCAATCTACCAACGGTCTGGACCAATGTGATTGCCGCATGGGCGATCAATGCAGGCACGGGGCCTTCCTTACGATGGATGCCCGAGTGGACGGAGATCAGTTTTTTTAATATCCAGACCCTGATTTGGCTACTGATCGGATCGAGCCTGGTATATGCGGGTGGTTGTTTTCTCAACGATGCCTGTGATCACCAGTTTGATCAGAAGCACCGCCCGGAAAGACCGATTCCATCGGGTATACTTTCTCTGGCTCAGGTATGGACGCTGGGAATCATCCAGCTTGGGCTTGGTGCGCTGGCATTGATCAAAGGGGCAGGATGTTCCTGGCCATGGATCGCTGGGCTGATTCTTTGTATACTAGCCTATGATTTTATCCATAAGAAAAGTGCATTAGGTATTATCCTAATGGGAGGCTGCCGTAGTCTCCTGTGGATATCTGCAGGGACGGCTGCTTCCGGAATGAGCCCTGCTCCCATGCTTTATGTATGGGCCATCGCAGTGGGTTTGTATGTGGTGGGGATTAGTTGGTTTGCGAGAAATGAATCCAAATCACGGGCACAGCAAGAGGAGAATGAGAACCTGTGGGAGCGGATCCCTATCGTTCTGCTCTTCATTGTACCCCTGATTGCTTTGGGCTATCTGATTCTCTGGAACAACCTCGATCCAATCCGGGTTTTTCTGGCCAATCTGGTGGGACTACTGGCCGGAGGAGTCGCCTTCTTTGCGATTTTGCAAATGCGGAAACCAGAGGACGGTGCGATCGGCAAAGGAGTTTCCCGGCTGCTGGCAGGCATCTGTGCCGTGGATGCGACCGCCCTTTCTTTTCATGCTCCCCTACTGGTTGGACCCTGCGTCCTCCTTGGAGCAATTGCTCATATTCTGCAAAAGAGGTTTGCGGCGACCTAAGGGGCATCTAGACTAAATTTCCAGTTATGCCCAATACCTACTCCTCCATCCGCCGGAATGTCCGGCTCGATCTCACCCATGAGGTCTTTTTTACCCGGGACGCTTTTGATGCGGACAATTCCACCCTGTCTGATT
>JAYPZT010000097.1:0-4403 GCA_038136415.1 Opitutales bacterium | reverse complement strand
TCCAATGTTTTTGAGTCTTCAGATCTTCCCTCTGCCGACATCCAGCGGGCAATGAAAATCTTAAAACCCGTGCTCGATTGGCGGGTGAATGAAACGAAATGGTGCGTTCTGCGCTGGCCCACACCATCGATGGCGCAGCAGGCCAAGATGAGCACTGAAAAATTTGAAAATTTTTATTTTGATGCCTGCTGCATGGATTATGTACGCATGCAGAATGCCATGGAAGGTTTGGTAAAAAGAATGACCGAGGCAGATCAGGTAAGTATTTCTGGTCCGGGAACGGACCTTCGTTTTTCAATCAAGGGAATCAAGGCGATTGGTTGCAGTGGCACTCACAATATTCCCGACGGGGAGGTTTTTTCCTGCCCTGTCAAAGACAGTGTGCAGGGCCATGTTACCTACAATGCTGACACCATTTATCAGGGAACCTCTTTTTCCGGGATAAAATTATCTTTTCAGGACGGTAAAATCATTGAGGCAACTGCTTCCTCTAATGAGAAAAAACTGAATGAGATTCTCGATTCCGATGATGGGGCAAGGTACATCGGGGAATTCGCCATTGGGTTCAACCCCATGATCCGTGAGCCTATGCTTGATATTTTGTTTGATGAGAAGATTGCCGGATCCTTCCACTTTACTCCAGGGCAGGCATACGAGGAGGCCAATAACGGGAATAAATCACAGGTTCACTGGGATATGGTCTGCATCCAAAGGCCTGAATGGGGTGGAGGTGAAATTCATTTTGATGGTGAATTAATCCGCAAGGATGGTGAGTTTTTGCCTGAAGATCTGCAACCACTCAACCCTAGTCGTTTACTCTCCTAAAATTGACAATGGATTCTTTCATTGAGTCTCTACCCAAAACGGAGACTCATCTGCACATCGAAGGGGCTATCCCGTGGGAAATGTTTGAGGCTCGCTTTCCCGATGAATTTTCAAGGGTTCCAGACTTCAGGCAGCCGGAATTCAGGTACGACAATTTCTCTCAGTTTGAAAGTATTCTAATCGACCATGCCCTCAGAATTATCAAGGAACCAGCAGACTATGCCGAAATTGCTCAAAAAGTTTTCGCGGAGCATCTTAAGCAAAATGTTCGCTATGTGGAACTAAGCTTTCATGCCGGAATCATTGAATTCTTAAATATGCCCGGTCCGGAAATTATTTCTGCCATTCGTTCGGCGGTTCCTCGCGGGCTAGAGGTGCGTATCTTTATGGGAATGAGCAGGGATTCCTATTCTGATTATCTTGGAATTATTCTCGAGGATGCAGTTGAAAACTGGGATGGTTTGCACGGTATTGATCTTCATGGGCCAGAGAATTTACCTGCCAAGGAATGGATACCAAAGCTGTGGGAAAAAGCCCGGGTAAATGGAAGAGTGCTGAAAGCACATGCCGGCGAATTTGGACCGGCGGAAAATGTGAGATGGGCAGTGGAGAAACTCGGAGTAAGAAGAATTCAGCACGGAATTCATGGATCTTCGGATGATGAGCTCTTGAAAATGCTCGCCCACCGGGGAGTGGTTTTGGATATCTGTCCAATTAGTAATTACAAATTGCGGGTGTTTGATAAATGGGAGGACTATCCTTTGCGCAAATTTATCAAACATGGAATCCCATTAACCATCAGCACGGATGATCCCATGTCTTTTGGGAATTGCCTAAATGATGAGTATCGAGTGCTTCAGCAAAAGATGGGTTTTTCAGCTCCTGAGCTTGCACAGTTTGCCAAGAATGGATTTGAAGTGGCGGATCTCAATGACTCCAGTCGCAGGGAATCGATACAGGAAATTGATCAGCTCTTGGGTTTAGGGAAGGAGAATCCTGATGCAAGATAGGTTTATCTGCCCTGAAGGAGTCAGCGGACGGGTGGATAAGGTACTGGCAGACCACTATCAGGATTTCAGTCGGGCATTTATTAAACAATCAATAGAGCAGGGGGAGATCACTTATGCAGATGGCTCAGTCCTTGTGCCAAAATCCAAGATCCACCCAGGTGATGTACTTCTGGTTTCTCTTGTACGGCCAAAGATAGAAGAGCTGATCCCCTATAAATATAATTTATCCGTCCTTTATGAGGATGAACATCTTTTAGTTATCGATAAAGAGCCAGGTATGGTGGTACATCCGGGCGATGGCACGGATGGTAAAACACTGGTGCATGCATTATTGCATCACTGCGGGAGCAATTTATCTCCTATTGGAGCTCCCCTGCGCCCTGGTATTGTTCATCGTTTGGATAAAGAGACCAGTGGGGTCATGGTTGTGGCCAAGTCTGAATTGGCCCACCTTTCCCTGCTTGATCAATTTGCCAGCCGGAAAACAGCTAAAATATACCAGGCTATCGTTTGCCGGAAATTAGAGGGCCGGGGTGAATATAAACAGCCCATTGGCAGGCATCCCACCGTTCGGGTAAAAATGGCAGTCTCAGAAAAAGGAAAGCCCGCTTGGACGAAGTGGAAAAGTTTGAGGGTGATGGGCGATCAATTCTCTTACATTGAATGTGAAATTATGACCGGAAGAACCCATCAAATTCGGGTGCATCTTTCCTCTGCCGGGCATCCATTGGCTGGAGATAAAACCTATGGCTACAAGGCGAACAAGAGTGACGAACCTATTTCCCGGGTAATGCTGCATGCGTGCAAGTTGTCTTTTGAGCATCCAGAAACCAGCCAGAAGTTGGAGTTTTCGGCCCCCTTGCCTACAGATTTCCAGCAATGCCTAAAAAGATTGGAGGAATAGAGGTAAGGAACTGCGTATTAATCTTCTGCTTGGGGGTTTGAAGACAGGGAAGCTGTGATTTTAGAAAAAGCATCGTCCACATCGTCCACAATTTGAAACAGATTTACATCACCGGGAGAAATAACTCCCCATTTGATAAAGTGATCAAAATTAATCAAGCCATCCCAGAATTCTTTTCCATATAAAAAGACCGGCATTTTCTTATGTAATTTGTTGGTCTGGGCAAGGGTCAGGGTTTCAAAGAGTTCATCCATGGTGCCAAATCCTCCGGGGAATACCACGATCGCTTTGGCATGATAAAGAAAGTAAAACTTGCGCAGAAAAAAGTAATGGAACTCAAAGGACAGATCAGGGTCGGCGAATGAATTTACTCCCTGCTCAAATGGCAGGCTGATTCCCAGTGCGATTGATTTTCCGCCAACTTCTTTTGCCCCCCGGTTTGCCGCCTCCATCATGCCAGGACCTCCTCCGGAGCAGATGTAATACTTCTCATTTTCCGGATTATTTTCAGACCAATTCGTAAGCTTTTTCGAAAGTTCGACTGCTTGGTCGTAGTATTTGGACAAATTTTTTATGCTGATCAACTTTTGCAATTCCGCAATCTGTTCTTCCGTGCGTTCTGACTCCACGGGAAGGGAATTCTCAAAAGCAGTTAAATCTTCTTCAGCTACCGCACTTGGCTTTGGACGTGCCGAGCCAAAAAATACTATAGTGTTATCAACCTGCTGCTCCCTCAAGCGGGATTCTGGTTGCATCAGTTCGCAAAGAACCCGAATGGGACGGGCATCATGACCGTTCAGGAAATCAGAATCGTCGTAGGCTTTACTTGGTTGCTTGCTCATACTTAAAAGTGCCTCCGAATGTTCTATTTTGAAAGACAAAAGAAAATTAAAAATAAATTAAAGTTATCAATTTCGGTGTCGACTATCCTTAGTAGCCACAGGGAAGTGGCCTCAGAAAATTGATTCGATCCACAGGAGGTAGATTGGAATCACAGATATCTCGTATGAGATAAGACCAAGTTTTACTGTGATAAATATAGAAGATTACCTCGAAGAATTCGTTTCGCCTGAACCCTTGCATTCAGATCATGACGCAGAAATTATTGATTTTCACGGCGAACCTAACCGTGAAGAAATTGGCAAATGGGTAGATCGAATTTCAGATTTGCCTGATAAGGGTAATGAAGACTGTTTTAATGATGGATCCTCTTTAGAAACCGACGACCCGTATTTTCGGTTGGCTGAATTATTCATTTCGAATGATCTGATCTAAGCACTTATGCCTGTTTTCAGTAAAGCGCTACTAATGTGCTTATTTGTCCTGCACTCTGGTTGCACAGTCGAGAGAGATATAGACGCAGGAGCAAACCTGGAAATTCTTCAAAAGGAAACAGAGTTTGGCTGGAGTGAATCCGGGGCATTTCAGTCTCATGATCGCAGTTTGATCCAATTGCTCAATGATTTTGAGAAACCGTTAAGCTTTTACCCAGTGATAGATTTGTCGGAAGGAGAATTCAGGGATGATGATTTATTTTACAGGCGAGGCATGACCACTCCGTTCTCTGGTAAGGCAGTTTTGTATAACTCGGAGAAGCAAATACTGTCTGAATCAATTTTTCGCCATGGATTGCCGCATGGCCCTCAGCGCACTTATTTTTCGAA
>JAYPZT010000096.1:0-4418 GCA_038136415.1 Opitutales bacterium | reverse complement strand
AAATCGAGCTCACCTCCGCCAATCTTGTCGTGGCGGGGCAGGGAGTCATTTCCCGCATGCTTGGGGTGCAGACCGGAATCAATCGCAAACTGAAAAGGGCCAATTTTACAGTACGAGCAATTTGCCCCGATGCCCCCGTGCGGGTTGAGGTCGGTAAACTTCATGAGGTGGAGGGAGGAGCCGAAGAATCGATCGGAACTTCCATCCGGAAAGGTTCCATCCGCACATGCACCTTGCCCCCGTGCTCATCCACCCCGTGGAAGGATCCGCGTGCTTCCGCCGAGAGATGGGTGACATGGTAACTATTATAGGAAAAGGATCCGCCCGGCTCCAGCACCGGGCATTCGCCAACAATTTTATCCCCTTCGACCACGGTGGTGGTGCCGTCCTCATTGACCAGAATCCACTTGCGCCCGAGCAGGGTAATGGTGGATTCGGTGAGGTTGTGGATGGTCACAAAATAAATAAAGGCATGAAGGTGGGCACCCTGCACCGCAGACTTTTCCTTGTGATGGACGAGTTTGTCGAGCTTGGCCTGGAGCCCACTGATTTCCTTGCTGTCTTCTTGCACGATATTTTGCAAATCAAGATAGCAGGCGTGGGGCAAATGACCACCTCTTTTCCCAATCCCCAGAGAGTTGTCCACAATTGGCGGAAAAATGTTGCCCGAATCGCAACGCCTTGCAGTAAGTTTTTGATGTCCAAATTTGCTTTGCTATCAGTCAGTGACAAGTCCGGCATCGTTCCCTTTGCCCGGTCCTTGGTCGATGATCATCAATTCACCCTGCTTTCCACGGGTGGAACTGCACGCCTGCTTCGGGAAGAGGGAATTCAAGTGATGGATGTCAGTGAGCATACTGGCTTTCCGGAAATGATGGATGGCCGGGTAAAAACCCTGCATCCGAAGGTGCATGGCGGTCTGCTCTGTTTGCGGGATAATGATCATCACCGAAAAGCCGCCGAAGAGCACGGGATCGGCATGATTGATCTGGTGGTGGTCAACCTGTATCCGTTCGAGGAAACGGTGGCCCGTGCCGGGGTGACTTTTGAGGAGGCGATTGAACAGATCGACATTGGTGGACCCTCCATGCTACGCAGTGCGGCCAAGAACCACCGCGATGTCACCGTGGTGTGCGACCCGTCCGATTATGACCGTGTGCTGGAATCTTTTCAATCCCCCGGGCAGGGTGCTTCCCTGCGACGCGAACTTGCCCAGAAAGTATTTGCCCGCACTGCAGCTTATGACCGTGCCATCAGTGAGTACCTGGAGGAACAATCCAGCGATATTCCAGATCTGGATGCGATTTCCGGATTTCCTGCCCAAATGGAGATACAGTCCAAGAAGGCGATGAGTCTGCGCTACGGAGAAAACCCCCACCAGCAAGCCGCTCTCTATGGCGACTTTTTGGATCACTTCGATCAGTTGCAGGGCAAGGAACTATCCTACAATAATATTTTGGATGTCTCTTCTGCCGCCTATTTGATTGGTGAATTTGAGCGACCCACTGTGGCCATTCTCAAACACACCAACCCATGTGGAGCGGCCAGTGCAGACGATTTGGAAACGGCCTGGGAGCATGCTTATGCCACCGACCGGCAGGCACCGTTTGGAGGGATTATCGTGGTCAATAACACCCTCGACCAGGGACTGGCCTCCAAGATAAGTGAAATCTTTTGTGAGGTGATCATCGCCCCTGGATTCACCGACGATGCCCGCGAGATTTTTGCGAAAAAGAAAAACCTCAGATTGCTGGTATCCAAGTCTGGCTTTGGGGCAGAAACCCTGCAGGAAATACGTTCCGTGCCCGGAGGATATCTCGCCCAGGACAGGGACCAGAAAAAGATCAATCCCAAAGCCTTTGAAGTGGTGACCGAGCGGCAGCCCACCGAGCAGGAATGGCGGTCGATGCTTTTTGGCTGGCGGGTGGTTCGGCATGTGAAGAGCAACGCGATTGTCTATGCGGGGGATGAGCGGACTTTGGGCGTGGGTGCTGGCCAGATGTCGCGGGTGGACAGTTCCCGGATTGCTGTGTGGAAGGCAGGCGAGGCCAATCTTTCCCTGACGGGTTCCACCATTGCTTCCGATGCCTTTTTTCCTTTTGCGGATGGTTTGATTGCGGCTGCGGATGCGGGGGCAACTGCAGCGATCCAACCGGGAGGAAGTGTGCGTGACGAGGAGGTGATTGCGGCGGCCAATGAGCGTGACCTTGCCATGGTTTTCACCAGGACGCGGCACTTCAAGCACTGATATCCATACTTGTCTAACCGGCAACCGGCGCTATCGATTGAATACTATGCGATCCGTTTTCAGAAATCTGCGTCTCACCACCATCGGTTTGGTCTCGTACACCATGCTGCTTTTTGGTTGCGGGCAGGCGATGTTATCGGACGAGCACCTGGCGAACCGCTCGAAAAAAGAATTCGTCAAGATGAAGCAAAAAGAAACCATTTCCTCCAATGCCTCCCATCAGGCAATGATTAAGGAAATCGGAGAGCGGATTGCCGGGGTTGCCCAGGTGGACCTGCCGGGTACGGAGTGGGAATTTGTGGTTTTCCAGAAAGGGGATGCCAATGCTTTTGCCATGCCGGGTGGTAAGGTGGGAGTGAACAGCGGATTGATTGATCTGGCGGCCGGAAATGAGGATGAAATTGCCGCGGTGATGGGGCATGAAATTGCCCATGTGGCCTTGCGGCACAGTAATAAACGGATGAGCCAGGCCATCGGCCTGGGCGTGGGCGGAGTGATCCTCGATGTGGCCCTGCGCAACCAAAGCTCGACCGAGCGCATGCTGGGCCGTGCTGCCTACGGGGTGGGATCAACGGTGGGAGTGGCCCTGCCATTCAGCCGGGAAAATGAAAAGGAGGCGGACCACCGTGGATTATTCTATGCCGCGATGGCAGGATATGATCCACGAGGAGCGGTCAGTTTCTGGCGTAAAATGGAAGCAAAAAATAAAGGCAAACGTATGCCCCAGTTTCTGTCCACCCACCCAAATCCGGGAAACCGCATCCAATTCCTCGAACAAAATATGGACCATGCCCTCGGTCTTTACCGTCAGGCAAAACAAGCAAGGGGAGAAAGACCAAACCCATGAGTTTACTTTTAGATAATCCAGTGGAAGCACTGAAGCGTTATGTGGCCCATCCCAGCGTGTCCGCAGATTCATCCTTTGCCTCCGGAGTCAGCGGAGCCAGGGATTGTGCATGTTCCATGCTTAAAGAGCTTGGCTTTGCGGTGGATCTGGTGGATACCCCCATTCATCCGATTATTGTGGCCACCCGGGGGGAGCCTTCCTGGCCGGGTATAGTCATTTATGGGCATTATGATGTACAGCCACCCGATCCAGTAAATTTATGGACCAGTGATCCCTTTGATGCGGTGGAGAGAAATGGCCGGCTCTATGGCCGTGGTGCGGCCGATAACAAAGGGCCCCAAATTGTGCACATGGCAGCTCTGGCCCGTGCCCTGAAAAAAAATCCAAATTTGCCTCTACGCATTACCTATCTGATCGAGGGGGAAGAGGAAATTGGCAGCCCCAGTTTCCGACAGTTTTTAGAAAACGATAAAGAGAGACTCCAGGGTGATTTTTTACTGGTTTCCGACACCGGCAGCCCGGGTCCGGAACAACTTGCGGTGACCACGGGTCTGCGGGGTCTGGTGGCCCTGGAAGTGAAAGTGTACGGCCCCAGACAGGACTTGCATTCGGGGGTACATGGTGGTGCCATCCTGAATCCTTTGCAGGCATTGGCTCATGCCTGTGCCTCCCTTCACGACAAAGAGGGTCGTGTGACTGTGCCCGGTTTTTACGACGCGGTCCAACCACCCCAGAACTGGGAGCGGGAGGAGCTTAGTAAACTGCCGATAACAGAATCTTCCTATGCAGAGTTTTTGGGGGCTCCGGACTTTTTTCCGCCCCCCGGATATTCCCCGCTGGAAGCGATCCGTTTTTGCCCGACTCTCGAGTTTAATGGCATTGGGGGAGGTTACCAAGGGGAGGGGTCCAAAACGGTGATCCCTGCGGAGGCATTTGCCAAGATTACCTGCCGTCTGGTGCCCGATCAATCCGCGGAGGATATTGCCAAAAAAGTGGAGCATGCTTTGCGGAATGCATTTCCCCCAGCCGTGCGGGTGGAAGTGGAAACAAAGGGAGGGGGAGATCCCTATGTCATTTTACCTCCGGGGAAACCGGGTGCGGATGAAAAGGCAAAGCAACTGCTCCAGCAGGCTTTTCCGCTTGCCGAGCAGTGTATCAAAAATTCTTTTGGCTGCCGTCCGCTTTATTTACGCGAGGGCGGAAGTATACCGATTATCCGGGATTTAAAAGAGGTGGCCGGGCTGGATTCCCTGATGCTCGGTTTGTTTACCAATGAGGATAACCTGCACGCTCCGGATGAAAGCTTTAACCTGGAAATTATGA
>JAYPZT010000095.1:0-4418 GCA_038136415.1 Opitutales bacterium | reverse complement strand
GAATTTTGTAAAAGATGAACGAGGCTGGAATCCAGTTCCTGTGCAGGGAGAGACAGGGCAGGGGAATGACCAGCTTCCTCGCAATGAGCAAGAAATCGGGCAACAGAAGCAGGGTCCGCTGAAATATGAGCGGCGTGCCATAGAATAGGTGGGCTATGCACATGATCTTTGGGGAAGGAGGAGGCGGGGTCTTCCCTTAAGTCATCCACCACCAGCAAATCAATCGCTCCTAAAAGCGAAGAGCATAGGGTGGAGAGGTGGGGGAGTTGGGAATCGTTCTCTAACGGAATCACTAACCCCTCCACCTTGGCGTCCTTGGCCGCGGATTGTACACGGGCGACTTCCTGAATAATATCTGCAGGTTGATCCAATGGATGAGATGCACGGGCGAGCACGGGGGGTACATGAGTTCCTCCGATTACCAATCCGGATCGTTTTACTTTGATTTCCGGAGTGGTACGGCGAACGAATTCGTAGGGGTTAACTATTTCCTTTGGCTCGAATTTGGAAGTGGTTTCTTTATCCCACCAATATTCTGCCCGTTTGGCCAGATCACGGGCCACAGGAATTTCGGCAACGGGGTCTTCAGTAAGAGAAACCCGCAGCGTGTCTCCCAGACCATCCCAGAGCAAGGAGCCAATACCGATCGCACTTTTAATGCGGGCATCCTCACCGTCTCCAGCTTCGGTGACTCCGAGATGCAGGGGATAATCCATCCCTTCCCCGTTCATCAGGGATACCACCAAACGGTATGCTTCAATCATTACCTTGGGGTTGCTCGATTTCATCGACAGTACCATTTGGTGATAGTCATGAGTGCGGGCAATCCGGAGAAATTCCAGTGCGGACTCTGCCATGCCCCTCGGGGAATCCCCGAAGCGGTTCATGATCCGGTCGGAGAGGGAACCATGGTTGGTACCTATTCGCATCGCCCGCCCCAGTTCCTTGCATCGAAGCACGAGGGGGCTGAAAGCATCGTGAAGGCGCTCGAGTTCCTCCTCATACTGAGAGTCGGAATATTCCCGGGTTTGAAATTTTTTCCGGTCGGCATAGTTGCCCGGATTGACCCGGACTTTTTCGACATGCTCCGCGGCTTCCATGGCTGCCTGAGGCATGAAATGAATATCGGCGACCAAGGGAACATCGATTTTTGCCTCCCTTACTATTTTACTGATCTCCCCCAGAGCCTGGGCTGCACGAACATTGGGGGCAGTGATCCGGACAATTTCACAACCGGCTTCGGCGAGTTCAATCGCCTGAGCGGCGGTGGCGGCAACATCCAAAGTATCGGTTGTGGTCATGGACTGGACCCGTACGGGGTGGTGTCCACCAATTTGCAGATGACCGATTTGTACTGCCCGTGAAGTACGACGGGTAGGAGAGATGCGGGAATTGCAGTAGGGGGATGGTGTATCCATCACCTCAGAAAATACAGAAAATTAGAAGGGCAGGATACGCTGTACATCAAAGAAGGTGACATAGAGCATGAAAGAGAAAAGCAGGGCCACAAAAAGCATCTGTGCCCGCTCAAGAAAAGCGATGGGCAGGGGCTGACCCCGTAATTTTTCAATGGTGGCAAAAAGCATATGTCCACCATCCAGTACGGGGATGGGGAGCAGGTTGAGAATGGCCAAATTTACATTGATGAAGACGACAAACCAGAGCAGTTTCTTAAATCCAATTTTGGCAAAAATACTGAGATGATTCACGATCCCGACCGGGCCACTCATGTTGCGCAGTTTAACATCTGATGCCGGGCTAACCAAACCACTGAGGGTGAGATACATATCCTTTACCCGGCTGTAAATGAGTTCCAGTGGGTTGGGGTAGGTGGTGACGATTTTGAACTGTGGACGAAATCCGATCAGCCGGCGGGTATTGGGTACGCCGGCTTCGAGAATCTCTTTTTCGACGGGGGTGAGTGCATAGGTTTTCTCCTGTCCATCTTCACCTCCTTTACGAACGGTCAGATTAACTTGTTTTCCGAGTTCCTTGTTTTCCAGGTTGGTAACCAGTTGAGCGAAAGAAAAAATGGGCTCATTATCCATCGATACAAGTTGATCCCCAGTTTCCAAACCGGCCTTCTGGGCGGGCATATCTGGGGTGAGCTCACCGATGAAAAAAGTCTCTTTCGGGCCAATCCCGATAACCCGGATTTCCTCGTTCCCCCAGACTTCAGGATAGACCTCTATCTTCTTTTCCTCCTGGCCTCTTTTGATGGTGAGGTTGAGCAGTCTTCTTCCCTGTGCATTCTGTTGTTTGCCCGTAATGATACGGTTCTGAATATCCATGAAATCGGAAACCTCTGCACCATCCACCATCAAAATCTCATCACCGGGTAGGATTCCTGCTTTTTTTGCCGGGCCGGTTACTTCCTCCCCCTCACCAACCAAGGGGTTCCATCTCTCCACCGTATCTGCCACATAGCCAACTTTGGTAGTGAGTTGAGCATCTGATACATCGTATCCGAAGAACCACAGAATGGAGGACAAGGCAAAGGCAAGCAGTACATTAAACACTGCCCCCATCACCGAGACGATCATCTTGTCCGCGTAACTAATTTTGGGGATAGGCGGGGGAGCCTCCTCCTCGTTCTCTTCCTCCTCAAAATCTTTCCATGCCGCCTGAATATCGGTGGTTTCCACTTTTTCAGGATCATTGTCCGGGTTGTCTTCTTTGCCTTCCAGTCTGCCCATGTCGGCCAACTGAGGCAGGGCAACATAGCCACCGAAGGGAATGAGGGAGAGACGGTATTCCACGCCATTGCTGGTCCAGCCAAAAATCTTTGGACCAAATCCAATAGAAAATCTGGTAATAATCAGACCTCTTCTGCGGGCAGCCAGAAAGTGACCCAATTCATGAATGAAAATGGTAAACCCGAGGGCAAACAATGCTACAAAAAGAAAGGCGATATCGTAGAGGCTATCCATGGGAGAAAAAGAAAAAGCCAATCAGGCAAGCTTTTGCAAAATAGCAGAAGCTTGTAGACGAATCTCCTGATCAAAAGTCAGAAGATTTTCGAGCGAGGATGCGTGAGGAAAATCAGCCGTATTCAAAGTACTTTCAATAATGTCGGAAATTTCCGTAAAGCCAATCTGATTTCTCAGAAATGCAGCCACTGCCACTTCATTCGCTGCATTAAAAACAAGAGGGGCTGTCCCACCCTTAGCCAAGCAATCCTGTGCAAGCTTGAGGCAGGGGTATTTATCCGGTGAAGGGGGAGAAAAGGAAAGTTCCAGGGGCTGACTGAAGTCAAGCCCCTGTTCCACTCCCTCCATACGGTCGGGAAAAAGCAGTGCATTTTGCAGGGCAAAGGTCATGCTGGGGGGAGACATCTGGGCAAGGGTACATCCATCCTTAAACTGCACGATTGCATGCACCAGGCTGGGGGGATGGATCACCACTTTAAGCCGCTCCGCAGGCAATCCGAATAACCAGTGGGCTTCGATCAATTCCAGTCCCTTATTTGCCATGGTGGCAGAATCCACCGTAATTTTTGGTCCCATGGACCAGTTGGGATGCTTCAATGCCTGTTCCGGAGTGACACTGGACAGTTGCTCCAAGGAAAAGTCGCGGAAGGGACCACCGGATGCGGTTAAAATAATCGAATCGAGGGATTTTTCCGGTTGTCCATGAAGACATTGAAAAACTCCGTTATGTTCACTGTCTGCAGGAAGAATCTTTGCCCCGGTACGACGGGCGGTTTCCATGACCAATTCACCTCCAACCACCAGGGATTCTTTATTTGCCAGCACCACATCTTTTCCGGCTTCTAGTGCGGCAAGGGTAGGGGCCAAACCGGCGGCACCCACCACTGCAACCACCACCAAATCAGCCTGTTCCAAGGCGGCGAGTTCATTCAATGCATCGGAACCGGTGGAAAAATTTGTTTCGGCAGGTAGATCTTCCCTGATGTCCTGTTCATGTCCGAGGTGTACATTTTTGACCCCGAATTCATGTGCAATCTGGCAAAGTTTTTCTCCCTGTTGATGGGCAGAGATCCCGATTAATTTTAAACGGTCCTGGTGTTTGCGGATAACCCGCAGGGTGCTTTCCCCAATCGACCCAGTGGCACCCAAGAGGACAACATTTCGGGCTGGCCCCATAGCTTATAGGAGAAGAATGATAAAGTATCCAGTGGGGGCAGAAAGAATTAAACTGTCGGTCAGATCGAGCAGACCACCAATCCCGGGAATGGCACCACCGGAGTCTTTCATTCCTGCCAGGCGTTTGAGCACAGATGCAATCAGATCACCAATCACGGATACGATAGCAATGACCAATCCCCAGAGTGCTCCTTGGGATGGCTCAAATGTCCAGCTCCCGAAATCAAATAAATGGGAGAGATGCGTATCGGCCAACCAGGGGATTAGGGCACCAATTCCGGCTGAGGCACCGAGTCCACCAAGTAATCCTTC
>JAYPZT010000094.1:0-4447 GCA_038136415.1 Opitutales bacterium | reverse complement strand
TCCTCAAACTTGCGGATGATATGACCCATTTCATGAGCCGCGAGGAACTGTGCTTTTTTCACATTTACCGGCCGACCCGTTTCCGCAAGGGCCACCACCAGATCAGTCTGCCGGCAGAGAAAGGCCGGGAGTTGGAGGACATCGATGACTTCCGCAGCTGGTTTTGCCTGGTAAGGCTCATGGATATCTGAAATTACCGGCACTCCATAAGTCTCTTTGATCTCCGCAAGGATCTCGCAGCCCTTTTCCAGGCCTGGTCCCCGGAAAGAGGAAATGGATGAACGATTGGCTTTATCAAAAGATGCCTTGAACACATAGGGAATCCCCAGCTTGTCTGTAACCTCCTTGTAGAAAGCAGCAATTTCCAGGGCCAGTTCGCGGGATTCCAGTACATTCATCCCCCCAAACAGAGTGAAGGGCAGGGCGTTGGAAACTTTCAGTTCCCCAACCTCAATGGTATTTTGTGGGTTCATGAAAATGCGATTTCCGGGGGTGTGCCATGCTCGGCGGATACCACGATTCCAATGCCTCCGCGGGCATTGAAATCCACTTCCACCCGGCACCATCTTGGATCCAGGGCCTCCACCAGATCATCCAGCAGACGGTTGGCAAAATGTTCATGAAAAGTGCCTTCGTCCCGGAATGTCCAGAGGTAGAGCTTCAGGGACTTGGATTCGACAATCTTTTGGTCCGGTACATAGCGGATTAAAATTTCTGCAAAATCAGGCTGTCCGGTCTTGGGGCAGATACAGGTAAACTCGGAGGTCCGTAGTTCCACCACATAGTCCCGTTCCGGGTTGCGGTTGGGGAAAGTTTCCAGGTTCCGGTTGGGATGAGTTCCCCCCTCGCCAAGCTTGGTTAAGTCAGAGTGTTCAGGATTTTCTTGGATCATGATAAAGGGGTCTTTTATTTCAAGAGAGGCTCAAGGAAGCAAGAGCAGATCATCTTGCTGGGCATAGGATTTCCAGTCTGCAGAGGAGGATGTCCCCTGACAGATATCTTTGAGCTGAGATAAAAAATCCTTTCTGGGTACTTCCCGTGCTCCCAAACTTTGGAGAAATTGATTGTAGACCTGGCAGTCGATCAGCTCAATTCCGCTCAGCTGGGAGATTTTTACCAGACAAGCCATGCATGCCTTGGATGCTTCAGATACCTGATGAAACATGGATTCCCCAAAAAATACCCGACCCATCGCCAGTCCATATAACCCACCCACCAGTTCCTTTCCCTGGTAGGCTTCTATGGAATGTGCGATCCCCAGCCTGTGCAATTCACTGTACTGTTCAATCATATCTGTTTCTATCCAGCTGCTGGATTCATGGGAGCGTTTAATCTCGGCACATTTTCGCATTACCTTTTCAAAATTCTGATCCACCCGAATTTGGAAATGTTTTTCCTTGAGGGCTTTTTTCAGGCTTCTCGATACTTTGAATTCCGCCGGATACAGACACATCCTCGGATCCGGAGAAAACCAGCACCAGTAAAAGGGGGCTTCATCCAATTTCATCCAGGGGAAAATTCCCTGCTGGTAGGCACTGATTAAGCGACGGGAGCTTAGGCTTTTACTAAATCCAATGAATCCCTCCGCATCGGCCTCCAGGGGGTCGGGGAAAAATTCAGGGTTGGTTTCGTCCAGTACAGGGTAGGGCATAGGGTTACCCTTTGCCCGTGATTTCAAGCATTGTCACTTCCGGCCGGCAGTTGAGCCGCACTCCGTAAGCATTGCCCACACCTCTTGAAATATGTATCACCCGGCCCTTCCAGGCTTGCAGTCCATGAGTGAAGGAGCGGTCTTTGACCGGGGCAAAAGGTGCATAATTTTCGAACGGAATAATCAACTGTCCCCCATGGGTATGTCCGGAAAGCATCAGGTCCCAGTCATAGCTGGCGAGCACCTCTTTGGCATCTGGGTTATGATTGAGTAAAAGAATTGGGTTTCTTTTGGGTCTTTTTCCAAAGGCCAGTTTTTGCAGGCATTCATTGGGCAGGCATTGCTGGGACCATAGATCCCCCAGCCCCACCACATCTATGCGTTGTCCACGGATATGAATTTCTTTCTTTTTATTTTGCAGCACCAGTACCCCCGCCCGGGCAAGCATGGTTCGGATAGTTTCGTCGGTGGGGAATCCACCATTCTTGGCCGCCCAGGCACCACCATCGTGGTTTCCGAGGCAGGCAAACACCGGTCTTTTCCTGGCAAATTTTTTCAGAAGTTCCTCATATTTTACCAACTCCTCTTTTGCTGGCATATCCGTGACAAAGTCTCCGGTAATAACCGCAAAGTCAGGATTGTCTGCAAAACCAAGCTTGAGTGCTTTCTCGAGATAGGAGAGTGGAACCACGCCGGAGAAATGAAGGTCGGAGAGATGGAGTACTTTTATTTTGGTATTCTTGCTCATCCGGTTCAGCACAACCGTTTTCAGTTTGGCATCAATCCATTGGGCTTCAAAGCTCATGTATCCACCCAGCCCGAGCACACCTACTCCGCCTAATAATGTTTTTTTAATCCACTCCCTTCTGCTTGCCTTACGAATACGCTTTTCGCGCTTCCGTTCCTGTTCCCGATGATAGTCAGGGGTGTCGGGAATCATGATCAGTCAGTCAGGCCCCCCTGGCTATCGAGTTCCTCGAGTTCGCTCAGTAAATGAGGGATGGCACATGGTTTTTCTTTCCCGCTTCTTAGATCCTTGATCTTTACCTCTTTTTGGGAGGCTTCTTCTTCCCCGATAATTAATGCAAAGCGGGCCCCGGATTTTCCTGCCTCTTTAAATTGTTTCCCAAATCCGCTGGATTTGAGCGGATAAGTGGTGGAATATCCGCCCTTACGCACGAGGCTGGCCACCTGCAGTCCAAGCGGTCTTTCCTGCTCTCCAAAAATAAGAAAAAGATCAGGAGCCTGCACATAGCGGGGGAGCAGGTTATTGCTCTCGAGGCAGTCCGCCAGGGTCATGTCCCCAATCGCAAATCCGGCGGCGGGCAGGTCACAATTGCCCGATAATTTTTTGATTAAATGATCATAGCGTCCACCACCGGCCAGCGCCCGTCCCTGTCCGGATGCTTCAAATGCCTCGTAAACAAATCCCGTGTAGTAGGCGAGTCCGCGGACAATGGACAGATCCACTCCCACAAATTCGGCACATCCCAGGGCGTCCAGTCTGCTGAGCAATTCGCTCCATTGCTGGGCACGCGAGCATCCCTCATCCCCGCACTGCTTCAACCGCTCCATCACCGCATCGAGGGTATTGATTTCTTTGATCTGTTTGATCTCCTCGAAAAGAGATGCTCCTTTGCCTGGGTTGGCTTCTTCGAGGGCGGCAATGGTTTGTTCCGGTTTTCTGCGTTCGCTTTTATCAATCGCACTTAAGGTGAGGGGGCGTGCCTCTTCAGAAACTCCGAGCTGGTCCAGGAAAAGCACCCAGGTCATCCGGTCACTCAGGCGAAGCTGTACCTGAGACTGGTTCAGTCCAAAAGTCTCAAAGATTCCCACAAGCAGGGCAATCAGTTCCGCATCCGCATCGACTCCGCTCTCTCCGAGCAAATCCGCATTGAACTGGTAAAAGCAGCGGCCCCGGCCTTTCTGGGGGCGCTCATAGCGGAAATGTTCCCCGATGTTGAACCACTTAATTGGTTTGGATAAAGAATTTGCTCTGGCTGCCACCAGTCGGGCGAGGGTGGGGGTGAGCTCCGGGCGCAGGGCTACTTTTCTCCCACCCTTATCCTCAAAATGAAAAAGCTGGGAAACAATTTCCTCCCCCGATTTCTCCAGGTATAATTCCAGGGGTTCGAGAATGGGGGCATCATATTCCTTAAAATCGAACGCCCGGGCAACCGTACGGAAAACCCGGAATAAATGATTACGGCGGGAACATTCCTCTGGGGGGAATTCCCGAAAGCCGGGTAGGGTATCAAACATCTATACTACTCCCAGACCCGCCGCTTGCGGATCTCAGATTTCTTCCAGATCGAGCTTTTGCAGGCCCGCCTTCATATCCTTGCCTGCCTTGAATTTGACCACGGCCCGGCGGGGAATGATCACATCCGTTTCCGGGCGGTTGGGGTTGCGGCCCACGCGGGATTTTCTGACCTGCACTTCGAACACGCCAAAGTTACGCAGTTCAACATTCCTGCCTTGGGTCAAACCTTCGGCAATCTTGTCCAGGGTGGCTTGCACAATGTCAGTAACATCCTTGTGCTGATAGTTTGCTCCATCGTAAATGGATTGTACGATTTGTCTTTTGGTCAGGTTGTTCGACATAAGGGGTAAAACGGTTTGAAAGACCAGTGAGGAAGGGTTAGGGTAGGTAGTTTGAAGATTTCATAAATTCCCATCCTAGAACGACCTGTCAAACTCAATTTTATAAATCATGTCCAAGAAAGACGACGAAAACCCCATGGAGGAAATCCAAAAACAGCTGCGTGATCTGTTCAAAAATAAAAATGTTCAGGT
>JAYPZT010000093.1:0-4485 GCA_038136415.1 Opitutales bacterium | reverse complement strand
GAACTTATCTAGCCGAATTTTATAATCTCTATGGTGTTGTGAAACGAATTCCCTAGTAGGGGTAATAAATGAGATTTTTCGGACAAATAAGGGGATGAATGTCTTCCTTGCCTATGCTAAACTCTTAACTCTTTCATTTGCCAAAAACTTTACCATCCTAAGAGTGTTTCCATGCAAGATATCGGACAAAGATTATTCAACTTGTTCCCATATATTTGCGTATTTCTTTTTACATTACCAGTAATCGCTGAACCCCTGAACTTTAATCGGGATGTTCGCCCCATTCTTTCCGAGAATTGTTTCTACTGTCACGGGGTGGACGGCAACAAGAGAGAGGCGGATCTGCGTTTGGATGTACGTGAGGATGCATTGGCGATGGAGGCCATTGTGCCCGGAAGTCTGGAGGATAGTGAAATGTATTATCGGATCCATTCAGAAGATGAGGATGAAATCATGCCACCGCCTGAATCAAACCGTATCCTGACAGCCGAGCAGAAAAAGATTCTGGATCGATGGATCAAAGAAGGTGCTCAGTATGAAAAGCACTGGGCATTTGTTGCTCCGCTAAAAAAACAGGTGCCTCAGGTGAGAAAACCTAACTGGGTACGTAATCCGATTGATGGTTTTATTTTATCAGAGCTTGAACGAAGAAGCCTTGAACCCAGTCCGGAGGCAAAAAAAGAGGTTCTGATCAAACGCCTCTATGCCGACCTGATCGGGTTGCCTCCCTCTCCGGAAGAAGTGGATACTTACATGAACGATACCTCCTCTGATGCGTATGAAAAAGTGGTCGATCATTTGCTGGCCAGCCCGCATTACGGCGAACGAATGGCTATGGAATGGCTGGATGCCGCCCGCTATGCCGATAGCAATGGTTTTCAGTTTGATGGAGAAACCTATCAGTGGATCTGGCGGGACTGGGTGGTGAAGGCCCTCAATGAGGACATGCCATTTGATCAGTTTACCATTTGGCAGCTCGCGGGAGATCTTCTTCCTCATGCCACGATTGATCAGAAGATAGCCAGCGGGTTTAACCGAAATCATTTGAATAATGGGGAGGGTGGGGCGATTCCGGAAGAGCAACGCTTTGTGATTCTTTTTGACCGGATGGATGTCACCTCCACCACCTGGCTGGGCCTGACCATGGCCTGTGCCCAGTGTCATGATCACAAGTATGACCCCATTACTGCAAAGGACTACTACGGCATGATGGATGCCTTCAATCATGTTTCTGAAAGCGGACGCCCTGGCCAGCAGTCTAAAAGGGTGCGGGTGGCGGCACCCTTCATTGAGCTACCCACGGAAGAAAATAAATTAAAAATCAAGGAGTTTGAGGATCGTATTGCCAGGCTCAGGCATCAATCGAATGGGAATTTTGAAGTAGATGAGAAGGCCCAGCCCTTGCCCTCCCGGAGCGGACCAGTAAGAGCCAGGTTTATACGTGTGACCAACAATACGCCAAAGGGAGTTTTGCACTTGGCCGAAGTGGAAATTTATCATGCGGGTAAAAACTTGGCTTTGTCTTCCAAGGCAAGCCAGAGCAGTCAATTCGGGGATGCTTCCGCGGATCGTGCAATCGATGGAAACACCGATGGCTCTTTTGGTAAAAAGTCTGTCAGTCATACCAATAATGAAACCAAGCCGTGGTTGGAGATCGATTTGGGTGCGGAAAAAGAAATCGATCAGATTAAAATATACAACCGCCGGGACAGGTTGGAGAGCAGGCTTAAGGATTTTTGGGTGGTTGCCTATGATGAAAAGCGGCAACCCGTTTGGGCAAAAAGAGGGGAATCCGCTCCGATGCCGCTTTGGGAAGTAGGCTTACCCGCTTCCTTTGAGGAATTTACTCAAGAGCAAAACCGCAGCCTGCAAACCTTTATTCAGCAAAATGATCCCAAGAAAATCGAAGCCTTTAAAAAACAGATCAAAAAACTGGAAAAACAATTGTCTAATTACAAGGGTGATCAAGTGCCTAAGGTCATGGTGATGGACGATGCCAAGAAGCGAAAAACTCATATCCTAAACCGCGGTGAATATTTAAACAAAGGTGAGGAGGTTTCCTTTGCCACGCCCGCATTTCTTCCTCCGATGCAGGAGGGCTTGCCTAAGAATCGACTTGGTCTGGCCAAGTGGCTGGTTTCCCGTGATAACCCTCTTACCTCGCGGGTACAGGTTAACCGGATGTGGCAACGATTCTTTGGAGTCGGCTTGGTCAAGACCTCGGAAGACCTGGGAGTGCAAAGCGAATATCCAATCCATATGGACCTGCTCGATTGGCTGGCGGTGCAATTTCAGGACTTAGGGTGGAGCCAGAAGAAGATGCACCGGCTTATTGTCACCAGTTCGGCCTACCGGCAGTCCAGTCGGATGAATGAATGGCACCGGGAGAATGATCCGGACAATCGGTTGGTAAGTCGTGCCAGCCGGTTTCGTATGCCCTCGATGGTTCTTCGGGACTGGGCACTTGCTGGTTCTGGATTACTCGCGAAGCGTGTTGGAGGAACGCCGGTATTTCCTTATCAACCGGAAAAGGTATGGGAGGCTCTGGCCGTTAATAAGAATCGAAACTTTGATTATCCAAAATCAGAAGGTGATGATCTTTACCGGCGCAGTCTTTACACCTTTTGGCGTCGCACGATTGGACCGGTCAATATGTTTGATTCCTCCAACCGTCAGGCATGCCGGGTCAAGCCGGGGCAAACCAGTACGCCCCTGCATGCTCTTACCACCTTGAACGATCCCACCTGGGTCGAAGCTTCCCGTGTCCTTGCTCAAAAGGTAATGGGGGAGAAAGAGGCTTTGGATGAACGATTGCAGTATGCATTCCGTCTGATTACTGCTGGTAGACCATCATCCTTAAATCTCGAAATTCTTGGAGATATTTATGAGGAGCAACTGGAAGTTTTTATGGAAAACCCAAATGAGGCCAAGCAACTCTTGAGTGTTGGTGAAAGCAAAAGGGACGAGCAGTTTTCTCTGGCTGAACATGCCGCTCTAACCACCACCTGCCTGGGTATTCTCAACCTCGATCAGGCTCTTAGTCGCGAATGAATTTTTCATGAATGGAATAAATCAACTTTCGTTACTTCAACAGGAAACCAGGCGTAGTTTTTTGGGCAAAGGCTCGACCGGGATTGGTCTGGCGGCCCTTGCCGGATTGCTTAACCAGGACCGGGCTTTGGGCAAAACCATTGGAGATTACAGTTTCCCCAATTTCACACCCAAGGCCAAGCGGGTGGTCGTTCTTTGGCAGGGTGGGGGACCTTCCCATATCGATTTGTTTGACCCCAAGCCCAAGCTTACGGAAATGGCTGGTAAGGATATTCCTGCTTCCGTCCGCGGGGATACCCGCCTGTCCACCATGTCCTCGAATTACAAGGCGTGGCCCTGTGTTCCAGAGATTAAGCCCTATCAAAAGTATGGACAGTGCGGCACGGAAATGAGCACGATGCTCCCCCATATTGGCAGCCTTGCCGATGACCTCTGCATTGTGCGCAGTTTGAATACCGAAGCGGTTAACCATGCCCCTGGGGTTACTTTTTTCATGACTGGATCGCAAATTCCCGGGCGTCCTAGCATGGGGTCGTGGTTAACTTACGGATTGGGTAGTGAGTCCGAGGATCTACCCGCTTTTGTGGTCATGACATCGACCGACAAAGGTAAAACCTGTGGTCAGCTTTTTTACGATTACTATTGGGGCAGTGGATTTTTACCTAGCAAGCACCAAGGAGTAAAATTCAGTAGCACCGGTGCACCGGTTCCTTACCTCAATAACCCGGCGGGGGTTTCACGGGCGGGTAGGCGATCTTTGCTCGATAAACTGGCCAAGCTCAACCATGCCCACCATGTAGAGTATGGAGACCCTGAGATTCAGACTCGCATATCCCAGTACGAAATGGCTTTTCGTATGCAGGCGAGCGTGCCTGAACTGCTTGATTTTAAGAAGGAACCCGAACATGTGATCAAACGCTATGGCCCTGATGTGGAAGTGCGGGGAACCTTTGCCAATAATTGCCTTACAGCCCGTCGATTACTTGAGCGGGGAACCCGTTTTGTTCAGTTGATGCACTCCGGATGGGATCAACACAGCAACTTGTTCACCCAGTTGGAAAAGCAATGTTTTGATACCGATGCTCCTTCCGCTGCTCTTATCCAGGACCTTAAAGACCGGGATATGCTTAAGGACACTTTAGTGATTTGGGGGGGGGAATTTGGCCGCACTCCCTTTGGTCAATACAACTCGGGGAATTCCAAAAAACCGAATGGCCGGGATCACTTTGGCCGGGCTTTTAGCTGGGTGATGGCGGGTGGAGGCATCAAGCCAGGTTCAATCTATGGAGAGACCGATGAATTTGGATGGAATATTACCAAGGGGCGTATACATGTTCATGACATGCAGGCGACCATACTTCATCTTTGTGGGATCGATCATGAAAAACTGACCTTCCGCTACCAGGGCAGACAGTTCCGCCTGTCCGATGTGCA
>JAYPZT010000092.1:0-4571 GCA_038136415.1 Opitutales bacterium | reverse complement strand
CGGGATTCAGGGAGCTCTTTTAGAAATCTGCTTTGCATAAGCCGGATGGGAGCTCCCTTTTGATTGGCTAAGGTAGGGTAGAGTAAATGCAGTGATTTCTCTGCCCGGGTGGAGGCTACATAGAAAAGCCTCCTTTCCTCCTCCAAGTCACTTTCTCCATCTATAGCCCGCTTATTGGGAAACAATCCATCCGCTAATCCGATAATGAATACATGCGGGTACTCCAGACCCTTGGATTGATGAATGGTGGAAAGTCTGATGCAGCTCTCACCATGTTTAATCACACGGTCCCCGGATTCTGAACTCAGTAAAACCAGTTGGGATAGCATCTCAGCCAAGCTTTCATGCTTTGAGGCAAAATCAACCAGGCTCTCCAGATCCTCTTCTCTTCTGGGCCAGTTCTCATAAGTGGCTCGTAAGTAGAGTTGGTACCATCCACCGATGGCTTCTTCAACCACAACCGATGGAGCTGAATTACTGGCCACTTTATGAATTTGAAGAAGGGTTTCTGCCATGGACTCCCAGTCCTCCACTGCATCCTTGGGTACTTTTTTGAGCACTGTGGAATCTCCCATGATTTCGCAAACAGGCTGAGATTTTTCCTCGGAGACTTTTTTGGCTAGTTGCAAAAGTTTTATCGCTGTTTTTTCACCCACTTTGGGAAGCAGGCAGGCAAAGCGCAAGAAGGCCGTGCTATCTTTTGGATTAGCTACAAATCTTAATTGAGCGACAAGATCTTTTACATGAGCCTGCTCAAAAAAACGAAGACCGCTGGTTATTAAAAAAGGCAGACCTCTCCTCGATAATTCTACCTGAAGTTCCATCGCGTGGTAGTGGGCACGATAGAGAATAGCAATCTGATCATAATCCGTTCCGCAGTTGTAAAGGTCCTCAATTTTGGAGATCACATAATCTGCCTGTTGGTAAGCGTCCAAAGTAGGAACTACCTTGGGAAGCTCCTGATGTGGTTTGGATGCTTTCAACTCCTTACTGAAACTTTTTTCAGCTGTGCGGTTTTCCAGAATACCGTTGGCCAATTTGAGAATCTCAGGAGAACTGCGGTAATTAGTCTCGATCTTATAAATTTTAGCCCCCGGGTGCCGTTCCGGAAATGAAAGAATTTGATCAAGATCCGCCCCTCTCCAGGTGTAAATACACTGAGCATCATCCCCTACGGCCATGACCTGGTGATTTGAGGCAATCCGGTCCACAATTTTGGCCTGCAGGGAATTAACATCCTGGTATTCATCAACCAGCACATGGGAGAAGCGGTTCTGAAAGTAATCTCTGGCCTCAGGATGTTTATCCAAAAGGGTTAGCCAGAATACAAGAAGGTCATCATAGTCCGTTAATCCTCGGGCTAATTTAGTTTTCGAATATGCATCAAAGAACTGGTCGATTTTACTCACCAATTCCTGGTTGGCGGGGTATCGTGCGCGCGCCACTTCTTCGACATCCTTTCCCGCATTTCTGGCAAAACTGATCAGTCCCTTGATCGGCTTTGCCTTGGGGTTTTCCTTTGCCTTGAAAAAATCCGGATCTATTTCCCGAATCACTTCATTGAGCAGTGCATCAGAATCTCCATCATCAAGGATAGTGAAACTCCTGGGTAATCCAATTAAATCACCAAATAGCCGGAGAGCTTGGCCGCCCACATGATGAAAAGTGCCTCCCAGAAATCTGTGATTACCAACTCCAGTTAATTCATCCACCCGTTCCAGCATCTGCCGGGAGGCTTTGTTGGTAAAAGTGAGCAAAAGAATGGACTCAGGAGGTACGCCTTTTCCTAAAAGATAAGCTACCCGGTAGGTTAAGGTACGGGTTTTACCAGAGCCGGCACCGGCAAGAACCAAAGCGGGTCCGTCCGGAGCCGTGACAGCCTCGTACTGGTCTTGGTTGAGCTCATTTTTAAAATCAATATCCAGATTATTCAGGCTTGCGTTGGTAGGTGTGGGAGGAGGGCCAAAAATGTCATCCTCATCATCTTCGTAATCGTACATGATTAATTCTCTGTGGGATCGCTTTTTCCAATCAAAGGAGCCAGGAAATCACGGTGAACAACTTCAGGCCGCTTACACCAAGGGTGGATCTCCAAAATACTTTCATTATCCAATCCTAAAATGGGTTTCAATTCTTCTCTTGAGAACCGCGTGATTCCACGGGCAATCATTTTGCCCGAATGGTCAAGAATGGATACCACATCCGAGCGATTAAAATCACCACTGATCTCTGAGATACCACTGGCGAGTAAACTTGCTCCATTTTCTAAAATGGCATGACATGCCCCTTCATCCACAACGATAGATCCTTTTGGGCTCGGGAAGAAGGCCAGCCATTTTTTCTTCTGACTAAGGTCCAAGCCGGCAGGGGCAAAAAAGGTGCCTTCGGATTTTCCTTCGATGATTTGAGGAAGCCTTCCAGGAGTTTCTCCACTGCCAATAAAAACCGCACATCCTGACTTTGTAGCCACCTTAGCTGCCTCAACTTTGGTTGCCATTCCACCGACTGCGGTTGAACTGGTAGTTCCTTCAGCCATTTTCTCAATTTCTTCGGTAATTTCGCTGACAAATGGCACCAAAATTCCGGAATTTATGGATGTCATTAACCCTTGTGCAGTGGTTAGAATGACTAAGAGTTCCGCACCACAAAGGGAAGCCAGCAATGCAGATAATACATCATTATCCCCAAATTTTAATTCTTCGTCAGTAATTGAATCATTTTCATTTACGACAGGTATGACGCCCTGTTGAAGTAGCGTTTGAATGGTCTCGCGGACTTTGACTGAGCGGCCATGTTGGTTAAAATCTTCTCTGGTCAGTAAAATTTGAGCGGCCAATAGGTTATGTTTTTCCAAGGCTGATTTCCATGCATGCATCAATTCACTTTGACCAATTGAAGCACAGGATCGAAGAAGGGATAGATCTTTGGGGCGAGATTCCAAACCAAGTTTCCCCATGCCTAACCCTACAGCCCCGGAACTGACTACCATAACTTCTACACCCTGTTCCTTAAGTGCATTAATCCCAAATGAAATCTGGGATATTCTTTCAGCCCGGATTTCACCGTTGCCAGCGGAAAGAAGTCCGGTTCCCAATTTAATGACCACACGTTTCATAAGGTTTAAATCACAACCAAAATGAACCAATAAAGGCTGAGGGCAAACTCAACCTATCTGGGCGGGATTATGCAGAAGCAAAAATTAAACCTGTCGAAGGTCTGATTCCTTGGATGAAAGAGCTTGATTGATGTTATTGACCATATCGTCCGTCATTTTTTGAACATCCTTTTCCGCTCTCTTGAAATCATCCTCGGGCAGGCCATCTTTTTGCAGGGACTTTAAAGCATCAAGACCTTCTTTTCGGGATGCACGCACTCCAATTCTGCCATTCTCAGCGAATCCCTGTGCCATTTTACAAAGTTCTTCACGCCTTTCTCCACTCAACTCCGGAATGGGCAGACGGATAAGCTCTCCAGTAACCACAGGATTGATTCCCAGTTTGGCGTCGATCAGAGCTTTCTCGATCGGAGCTATGGTACCTTTATCCCATGCTTGAATTTGAATGGTTCTGGAATCTGGTGTCGTAATCGCGGCAACATCCCGTAATTTCATGGAAGATCCATAAACATCAACGGTTACGCCTTCCACCATAGAGGGGTTTGCTTTGCCAGTGTTCAAAGTATTGAACTCGCCTATGACATGATCGACAGATTTTTGCATGTCATCTTTGAGTTTTAGAAAAATAGGTTCAGTTTCCATGATATGTTGAGTGGGTTAATTTTGGATAAATTTAAATGAGTTTAATGAACGATCGTTCCAATAGATTCTCCACATACTGCTCTGCGGATCGAATTTTCCTGCTGAAGATCAAAGACAAGAATCGGCATACGGTTATCCATGCAAAGTGAAAATGCAGTTGAATCCATCACAGACAATCTTTTCTCCAAACAATCCATATAGGAAAGCTCAGTGAATTTTGTGGCATCATCGAATTTATGGGGATCTTTGTCATAGATACCATCTACCTTGGTTGCTTTGAATATTATTTCTGCGGAAATTTCGCTAGCCCGTAAGGCAGCTGTGGTGTCGGTGGAGAAATAGGGATTACCTGTGCCAGATACAAAGATAACAATTCTTTGACGCTCCAGATGCCTGACAGCTCTTCGTTGAATGTAGGGTTCGGCCAATTTATCCATGGGAATCGCACTTTGTACGCGCACGATTGCTCCCATTTTTTCTAATCTGTCCATCAAGGCCAAGCCATTGATTACAGTTGCGAGCATTCCCATTGAGTCGCCGGTGGTACGGTCTATCCCTTTATCCGTTCCTTGTAATCCACGAAAAATATTACCTCCTCCAACAACGAGTCCTACCTCCACTCCCATGTCCGAAACAGCTTTAATCTCTTCGCAAATCTTTTCCAAAGACTGGGCAAAAATAGGTTCACCTGCATTGCGGTTACCTAGAATTTCACCACTTATTTTAAGAATTATACGTTTGTATTTTGGTACGGTCATGATGGTTGTCTAAGGATGTAGTGCCTTGACTTTAAGGCGTAAAAAAACAGAATGAT
>JAYPZT010000091.1:0-4620 GCA_038136415.1 Opitutales bacterium | reverse complement strand
GTGGAGTAAAAAGCTCCAAATATCCACTGAAAGGTTTCGCTTTGCTTCCATCTTACTCCCGCGAGTGCCATGTAATTCATCGCATCACTTCCGGTGGCATCAAAATCTCCGGACATACCGGGGACAAACAGAGCGATTCCCTTGAGTGTGTCGGAATAGTCCTTGCTCAGAAAAAGAGCAAGTTCGAGAGAGTGTAATTGATCTTCATTGAGAAAGGTGGAATCGGAAACATCGAGATCGGTGCTTTGGTAGCGTAATCCAGCACCAAAAGACCAATTGCTGCCTTCGTGATAGTAAAGCGGGGTCATTAATTCAAATTGGCTTCCTCCAATCTCGACATTTTCACCTTCCACCTTTCGGTCCGGAGTACTTCCATACGAAATTTTGATGGCGGCAGAATCGGAAAGGAAGTCCTGTCCACAAAGAATAATAGGCGACACAAACGCGAAAAGAAGGAGGGCTGTCTTTTTCATACCTCTACAAGTAAATTGGTTCAAATCCATGGTCAAGCAGGTTGCCCATCCATAAATATTCGTTAATAAGATCTTATGCACAGACTCTTCCAGGAACAGACCCTGCCTATTAGCCGGGAGGAACTTTGGGAATTCGTTTCCGTTCCTCAAAATCTTAACCAAATTACTCCGCCTGATCTTGCTTTTCGGATCAAGGGTGATCCCCCCGAAAAGGCTTACCCCGGACTGCTTTTGGAATATGAAGTCAAAGTACCTGTTCTTGGGTGGACTCCCTGGCTCACCGAAATCAAATATGTCAACGAAGGCTATTCGTTCATGGATGAGCAGCGGGTTGGACCCTACAAGTTATGGATGCATACCCACCGCTTGGAGGAAGCAGAGGGGGGGACCAAAATGACTGATGAAATTATTTACCAGGTTCCTTTTGGAATTTTTGGATCGATTGCTCATGTTTTATTCGTGAGGCGTACCCTTGAAAGAATTTTCCGCTACCGTCGGGAGAAGCTGGAAGAAATTTTTCCATCTTAATTCTGAGGGGAATTGTCAGCGAAACGCATGACCTTTTCCTTTTTGAATAATTTCATGTCCCAAAAGTGGGAAGATTTGGTGATGGCTCACTACTCAGAGGATGCCAGTGTTATTCAATCCAGCCTCCCGGATGATTTACTTGCGGATACTTTTGAAGGTCGTGCCTGGTTCAGTGTGGTTGCCTTTCGTCTGACCAATCTATGCATTCGACCATTCACCTTTTTACGATGGCCGGATTTCTGGGAAATCAACCTGCGTACCTATGTTAGGGATAAGCAGGGGAATCGTGGTGTTTGGTTCTACTCGCTGGATTCGTCTGATCTTTTGGGGGTTGTTGGGGCACGCTTGCTTTATGGTCTTCGCTACAACTTTGCCCGCATCGGGCGAACGGGAGGTGCGTCTGGTAAAAAAATGATTTACCAAGGGCAAAGAGGCAAGATTGCCAGTTCCAGAATTGAGGCGGAGTGGAAAGATGAGAAGTTTGTCAGCAGTGCATCAGGATCGCTGGATCATTTCCTTTTGGAGCGTTATCGGTTTTGGGCAAAAAGAGGACCGGCGAAAAATTCATCTTCGGCATTCGTCCGACATATCCCCTACGAAGCAATAAGGCTTCACAAAATTCATTACGAGGGGGGGCTGTTTGCCAGCCAGGGATTTGCAGAACCTCAGAAAAATCCCGAGCTTGGACACTATTGCCCGGGCTTTAGCGTAGAAGCGACTGCTCCCGAGTGGGCATTTTCGATCTCGGGCCAGGCAAACCAAAGGTAAGTCTCATTCCCAACCTGCTGTTTCCCGAAAAAGGAAGCTTCGGAGAGTTCTCCGAGAGAGTGATGAGGGAATCCGCGACGCATGGAGCCTTGCAAAAGCGACCAGAGGCATGAGTCTTTAGTGGGCCCAGTGGAAGAGTTGGCTGAATGGGAGAGAGGGAAAAGATCGAGTTCATCATCCAAGCCTCCTTTGCCTTCAGCATGAGCCACTGCCAAAACGCATCCTGGAACCGCATCCTTAATGAGTTCAAGCTTGAAGCCACCATTGCTGGATCGGGTAGAGATGAGGTTTGCCAGACAATAAAGGTTGGAATCGTACTCAGCAAATTCCACACAGCGTTCGCTGATGGGTCCTTCAAAGAAATTTCCACAACTGGCAGTTCCTCCAGAATTGAAATAGGAATGACGGGCCCCGGTCCATTTTTGGCGAAGCAGGTGGGATCCATGCAGGCGGATGAGTTCATCTTCCTCCAGTCGCACGGGATCAAGGTCCCTGAAGGATGCCCGCATAATTTTCAGCTGATCCCGGCAAAGATAAAAGATTCTCCTGACTTCGCTTAGGTTGGCTTTGCCTGATTCTGCGAGATCAATGAAGTGAGAAAGAGACGGCAGTGCGGCAAGCAAGGAACGCTGAAGGGAATGAGCCACCGGGTCATCGGTGGGAGAGAGAGGATCCGCCCATTCACCGAGTTGATCCTTGATGGAGAAACTTTGAGAGGCGAAATTTTGCAAAGCAGAAAAATCGCCGAAGGCAGCAGAGGATTCACCATTCACCAAAGGAAGGATACCCAGAAGTTGTTCATAGGTGCGAAAAATACAATCCTTGTGGTCAGAATTTTTAATCTCATTTGTATCCACGGTGCCATCGCCGCCCAGATAACGGTTGCTCGGCTTGGAGTAATTTTCGCGGAGAGTATCGAGCTCTTTGGATTCGATGAATGGGGAAAGATCGCTCGGTTCCTCGACCAGCATGAGTGTGCGTGATCTAAGATCTGAGTCTGGTTTGGTAGCGTTTGAAAGGAGGGCCAGGCTGGACCAATCATCACTGATTTCCGCAACAAGTTTTTGTGTCGCTGGATCAGAGTTGAGCAGAGACTCAAATGAGACTCTTTCATCATCAGAAAGAGATCCCATCAGGTAATCGATTGCTTGTTGTCGGGCGGTTTCCAAAACTTAGAATGGTTTATTACTATGGTAGTAGATAATGCTTCGCAAACTTGGTGAAATGAAATTTTGCATGGCTCTATGGATAGTCAAAATTTGCTGGCTCATGGCCTCAAGCTGACCAGCGCCCTCCGCAGTTTTTCCATCCCCAAACGGATGCGTGATTTAACAGTTCCCAGAGACAGGTTCAATTGTTCTGATATCTCCTGGTGATTCAACCCCCTGAAGTAGGCAAGTTCGAGTACTTCGCGTTGGTCTTCCGGTAACTGTCCAAATGCATCCTGAATACTCGATCGCTCATCAGAGCGAACTGCATGTTCTGCCCCGTCTTCAGAGGAATGATCCTGCCGGTTACTCAACGCCTCAATTGGTTCCCCATGAACAACCTTACGTTTTCGTGAGCGCATCCGGTCGATACTTCGGTTACGGGTGATGACCAGTAGCCAGCTACTAAACTTGCCTTTTTCTGGCGAATAGGACTCTGGCTTTTTCCAGACATAAGCAAACACATCCTGAACAACTTCCTCGGCCTCCCAGCGGTCTGCCAAAATTTCTAGGGCCAAGGAGAACATTGCACCTGCAAAACCATCGTAGAGATCGGCAAGCGAATCAGGTGCACGATCCCGTATTCTTTCCCAGTGTATGGTTTCGATTGGTGACATCAGTTTAGCCCTCTATCAGTCTATCAGATGGGGGCTTTTGTCGAGAATAAGCGGTTTAAATCCGTGAAGTTTGATCGGTAAGAGAAAGGAAATGTGGTTCTTTAGCTATTCTGAAACCGCATGAGACTTCAGGTTTTCCAAATCCACAATTTCTAAGGCAGATTGCTCGCAGGCTTCCAATTTTACCATTGGCGCCATGCCGGCCTCAAAAGCCTCCTGCCAGCGACCAGCACAGAGGCACCAGCATTCACCTGGCTTTAAGCCCGGAAAATTATATTCCGGGATCGGAGTACTTAAGTCATTGCCCATCAGTTTACTAAAGGCCAAAAATTCTTCAGTCATTATCGCACAAATGACATGCCTGCCATGGTCACCTGAGTCAGTTTCACAGCTTCCATTTCGATACCAACCTGTACTGTTCTCAAGACAGCATGGTAAGAGGGGAGTGCCTAAAACATTAAGGGAACCACTGGGTTTGATGGGTGCGATCATGAGTATGGAATGTAAAATTTAGTAACTTTCAGTTTTTGATTCATCAACTACGGAAATTTGAGGAAGGCCGAGTAGTTTCCTGCATTCATCAAGAATTTCCTGAGTAGAGGAGGTTCCAATCCTGGTCGCTCCGATTTTTCTCATCCGTAGTAATGTGGTCAGATCTTTTACTCCGCCCGCAGCCTTAACTTGTGTTCCTTTTTTGCAGGCTTCAACCATCAGCATGACATCGTGTTCAGTCGCTCCCAGTGTCGCCATATTTCCATCCGCCTGTCTAGTATACCCAAATCCGGTGGATGTTTTTACCCAGTCCGCTCCCGCACTCTCGCACATTTGGCAGAGCTTTTTCTTAATATCATCACCGCTCAGATTAGCACCTCCATTGATTAGAAAATCATTTTCAAATATCACCTTTAGCTTGGCTCCAAATTCATGGGCGGTTTGGCAAACTGCATGAATATCATGTTCAACATATTGCCAGTCTCCGCTAAGCAGGCGACCTAGGTTAATCACCATATCCACTTCGCTTGCACC
>JAYPZT010000090.1:0-4757 GCA_038136415.1 Opitutales bacterium | reverse complement strand
GTATCCAGTGAAATGGAAGAAGTTTTGGGTATGTCTGACCGTACCTATGTAATGCATGAAGGTAAAATTTCCGGCGAATTGAGCCGGGATCAACTTAGCGAAGAAGCGATCATGAACCTTGCCACTGGCAATCTACAAGCTGCTTAAAAGTATTCAATAATATGAAGAAAAATATCCTTGGAATCTTTCTCTTACTGGTCGCGATCTTTGTGATCACTGCGATGATCAACCCCAAGTTTCTCAATGCTTACAACATGCAGAACCTGGTTAAGTGGTCCAGTCTCTATGCGGTGATGAGCCTTGGGGTTGCCTTTGTGATTATTACGGGAGGGATTGATCTTTCCATTGGATCCGTGGTTGGACTGGTCGCGGTTGTTTTATCAATCTGCCTGAAACTCGAAGGAATGGATCCATGGAGTGCGATTGGGTTAACTCTTGTTTTGTCTTTAGCTATTGGTTTCCTGCACGGCATATTGATTACCAAGGCCAAGGTACAGCCGTTTGTGGTTACATTGTGTGGTCTATTGGTGTACCGGAGTATGGGCCGATGGTTAACCGACAATCAATCGATTGGGCCAATACCCCTTGAGGATGATCCGGGTTATGCTAATGTTGAACAAATACAGGGGCTGGACTTTTTATTCAGTGGAAAAATCGCTCTGGGCTTCTTTAATCTGCCAACCCCCGCCTTGTTTCTCCTGGTTCTTAGCATAGCGGCAGCTATTTTCCTTCGCCGGACCATCTGGGGAAGATATCTCTTCGCTCTGGGAAATAATGAAGAGGGTACCCGTTACAGTGGGATTGATACAGACAGAATGAAAATTCTTGCCTATGTGCTCTGCTCCTTTTTTGCGGGGATCGCGGGCATTCTTTTTGCCTTTGAACTCGATTCCGTACAACCCGCACAAACCGGAGAATTTTATGAACTCTATGCGATTGCGGCTGCGGTTTTGGGTGGTTGTAGCCTTCGTGGTGGTGAGGGTACGGTTTTGGGAGTGGTGATTGCAGCAGCGGTGATCCGATTGATTTATAACTCCATCAATATGGTGGGGATTTCAACACACCTGGAATTTGGGATTCTTGGCTTGGTAATTCTTCTGGGAGTGATCGGGGATGAATATTTAAAGAAAGTGGTCGCCCGAAAACAGGCAGCCCTAAAAACTTAACTCTTGCGATCGGAGTGTCCGAGGTTTCTTTCAGGACAAATCAAATCCCGAATTCTTTGTTTTAGTTCCTTGGGCTGGGGGAATCCCTCCTCTTTTTTTCGGCACCAAATAAGGTGGTCGTCAATCCATACCTGAAACAGTCCAGCATTTTCATAATCGGGTTTGAGAGTTACTGAATCAATTTCCTTGGAAAAAGTCGTAAGAGCTTCCTGTGCTATCCAGGCGGAGCGCAGCATCCAACCACAGGCAGGGCAGTAGCGGATATAAATTTTAGGTAAACTTGAACCATCATTGAGCGAGTCCATGCTCTGCTAGATAGTTGAATTTTCCAGCCGTAGGCAAGAAGCGATTACTTTTAAGATCTGCGCATTCACGTTGCCATGAATCTTAGGGCAAGTTTGATAGGTAGGTTATGAACTTTATTGGTATTGATGTTGGTACATCCTCAATCAAAGCACTTTTGGTGGACGAAAATGGTAAAGTGCTGGCAAGCAGTAATCCGGAGTATCCTTTTCAAACACCGGCACCGCTTCAGGCTGAAACCGATCCCGAGGTTTGGTGGGATGCCACATGCAAAGCAATAAGGGAGCTGCTCGGTCATACTTCTGCAGATTTGATTGGTGGAGTTGGACTGACCGGACAGATGCATGGTCTGGTCCTGCTTGATGATCAGGGTAATCCCCTCCGTCCATGTATTATGTGGAATGACCAGAGGTCGTTTAAAGAGTGCGAGGAAATGACAGAAACCTTGGGTAAAACCGAGGTCATAAAAATAACTGGTAATCCGATTTTGGCTGGATTTACCGCTCCGAAATTACGATGGGTGGAAAAAAATGAACCAGAAGTTTTCGCTAAAATTTCCAAGGTTTTATTGCCCAAGGATTTTATCCGTTTCCGATTAACCGGAGAATTTTTCTCTGATGTATCTGATGCCTCTGGTACTTCGATGCTCAATGTCGGAAAACGAACCTGGTCAGATGATATCCTCGCTGGTATGGGCTGGTCTACGAGTTGGTTGCCCGAGGTAACGGAATCCACGGTTGCATCCACCAAAATTTCCGCAGAGGCAAGTGCATTGACTGGATTGGCTGCGGGAACACCGGTGATTGCAGGCGGGGGAGATCAGGCCGCACAGGCAGTTGGTTGTGGAATTGTCGAGGAAGGCATGGTTTCGGCTACCTTGGGTACCAGCGGAGTTGTTTTTGCCCAAAGCAATGAATACCGGGTGGAGCCTGAAGGAAAGTTGCACGCTTTTTGTCACGCAGTGCCCGGAAAGTGGCATTTGATGGGGGTCATGCTATCGGCGGCGGGCTCTTTCCAATGGTACAAAAATAATCTGGGTACGGAAGAGCAATCAGCTGAGGATGCAGGCGGACAAAATGCTTATGATCTACTGACTGCCGGAGCTTCTAAAGTTCAGCCTGGCAGTGAAGGTCTTATATTTCTTCCTTATTTGTCGGGTGAACGCACCCCACACCCTGATCCTCATGCTCGGGGAGCCTTTGTGGGGCTTACTTTACGTCACGGTAAAAACCATCTCACCCGGGCCGTACTTGAAGGAGTTAGTTATGGACTGAAGGACTCCCTCTCCTTGATGCAGGGTTTGGGTATCAGTCCGGAAAAAGTGATTCTTTCTGGTGGGGGTACCAGGTCTGAGCTTTGGAAACAAATGCTGGCGGATATCTTTGAAACGAAGTGTTCGTTAGTGAATGCAACCGAGGGGGCTGCTTATGGGGCTGCTTTATTGGCTGCGGTGGGTGTGGAGCACCATGCTTCGGTTGAAGATGCGAGTAAGATATGGATTCAGGAAACAGAGGTAGTAGAAACGGGAAATGATCTGGCCAAATACAAACCTGGTTATGAGATTTATAAGTCGTTGTATCCTTCCCTGAAAGATTCTTTCGCTTCACTCTCCCAGTCCTAATCTGATCCTTTTCCGATTGATCGATGGAAAACATTTATGAATCAAACCGTACACTTGGTGAATATCTGCTTTTTCACTTTGGTTCACGGGAAGAACAATTTCCATGGACGGAAGGTCCATTGGATGCTTTGGACTTCCCGAGAAGAACAGTTGAAGAATTAATAGATCTGACCAGTAGCATCGAAAATGCTCTGGATGTGGGATGTGCAGTGGGGCGAAGTAGTTTCGTTCTGGCAGAACTAGCTGACTCAGTCCTTGGTGTTGACTACTCCTCGTCCTTTATCGATGCCGCCAAAGCAATCTCAGAATCCGGGGAATTGAACTATGAGTATCATGAGGAAGCAGATCGCTGGAAAAAGGGAAAAGCAATTATTGATAAAATACCAGATAATTTACAATTTGAAGTGGGAGACGCTTGCAACTTAAGAGATGACCTAGGATCGTTTGATTTGGTGCATGCCGCTAATTTGCTTTGCCGTCTTCCCGAGCCGCAAGCCTTTATTGCCCGCTTGACTGAGCTTGTTTCTCCGGGAGGTCAGTTATTACTAACCACCCCATTTACCTGGCTGGAAGAGTTTACTCCTCAGGAACGATGGATAAATGGAGAGGACTGTGCTTCTGCATTGAAGCAAATTTTAAATCCCTTTTTCGAACTGGAGTACGAAAAGAATATGCCTTTTCTCCTTCGTGAACATAAAAGAAAATTCCAGTATACCATGGCGTTGGGAATGAGATGGAGAAGAAAGTAAATCAGATGAAAAAACCGAATTTTATTGAATCATTAGAAACTGATTCTGAACCACCCGAATCTCTTAGTACCGAATTGCAATCGCTTTGGTGGATAAAAAAAGGAAACTGGGAAAAAGCTCATGATCTTGCTCAGGATGCCGGCACCAGAAATGGCGACTGGATACATGCCCATTTACATAGAGTGGAAGGTGATCTGGGAAATGCATCCTACTGGTACTCCCGGGCAGGGAAGAAAAATTGTCTCACCACAACAGAGGAGGAGTGGAATTCAATCTTGGAAACATTATTATTGGAACAATAATCCATTTGCATGTTACCTAAACCCAAAGTACCCGAACATGATCAATTGATTCGCGAGGAAGTCAGGTGGGATTGGATGACCCCCCTTTGTCTTCTGGTACTGAGTATTATTAGTGTGCTTTTTATCAAGTCTGCACAAGCCTATGGGGGTGGAAACTATTGGAAGATGCAGATCCTTTGGTGCTCGATTGGATTTAGCTTATACCTGGTCGTATCCTTAATTGATTATCACTGGTGGATGCGGTACGCCCATCTCTTTTATTTTGCGGTCATTTTCGGTCTGATTCTAGTTTTTGGGGGTCCAATGATTTATGGAGCGAGAAGATGGATAGATTTTGGAATATTCAAGGTACAACCTTCTGAACTGGCCAAGTGGTCAACCATGGTTCTTGGGTCAAGTATATTGGCCCGCTCTCAGGTGGGAGATATGAGAGATTCCTTAAAGGGTATTCTTAAAGTTGGATGCTGCTTTGCCTTGCCAATGTTCTTGATTTTTCTTCAGCCCGATTTAGGTTCAACTCTCGTATTTCCACCAATTGCATTTTCACTTTTGTACATCGCCCGCATGCCAGCTAAATTTTTCGTTTCCACGTTTGTCGTATTCGTGGTGATGCTTG
>JAYPZT010000089.1:0-4858 GCA_038136415.1 Opitutales bacterium | reverse complement strand
ATCGCGGTTTGAGTACTTACCCCTACAAGGCAATTGTTGCGGTATCGGAAGACGGAGTCATCGGCCGCAATGGTGATTTGCCCTGGAGGCTCTCCGGTGACCTGAAGTGGTTCAAAAAGATTACCATGGGACACACCATTCTGATGGGTAGAAAAACCTGGGACTCCTTACCCAATGCTTTACCTGGAAGAGAAAATTGGGTCCTGAGCAGAACAGGCAGTCAACAGGAAGGAATGAAGCTTTTTCGTAGTTTAGACGAAGTTGCGGACCACCATTCCCCAGAACAAACCCTTTTCATTATCGGCGGCGGAGAGATCTACTCTCTTGCTCTTCCGTTTTGTCATGAATTGTTCCTCACAGAAGTGCGACAAACAGTTCCTGATGGTGATGCTTTTTTTCCGGAATTCAGGAACGAATTTCAACCCGTAGAAGTACTGGATGACAACCCAGAGTTTTTACTCAGGAGATGGTCTAGAATTAAGTAGATCAAATTTTAAGGTCAAAAGGGATAAAGCTTTCTTCTCTATCTTCGCCAACTTTTACCTGTGCCCAAAACCTGTAATTACCGGAGGCACCAGATTTGAAGCTGAAAGTAAGGGGGCCATAGCGAGCATCGTCAGCGGATTTTGGAGGCTCGTATTCCAGGGGATGTAAATGAGCAAAGCCATCGAGGGATGGCTCGAAGGCAACCACATGAGCAAAGGCTCCCATCACAGGTTTTAGTGCCAAATCATCGCCGTTTTCGTCAACTGCGGTAAAGGTGAACAAGGTATCTTCCCCATCCTCCTCTGGCTCTGTAATTTGGAAACGGAAAGTCCGCCCCTTTTCTGTGACAAGATTTGAGATGTGATTCGATTCAAAGTCATCCGCTTGACCGGCAACTTCAAAAGACGCGGCCAATAGTACGCGCCGTGGGCTACGAATAGGAATAAAGTCCAGGTATACCTTGTACTTTCCAGCTTTTCGTGGAGTAAGGGTAAATCTCCAAATCCCTTTGAATAAAGGATCCGCTTCTGGGTGAAGATGCTGATAATCATCCAAACTTGGATCAACCGCTAGTAGATGAATCTTGCGGGTATGACTAAGGGCAACATCATCCGCGGACAAGGGAGAGCCATCCGCCTGTTTGATATTCATTTCAAAACGGCATGGCTGTCCAACTACAAGAGGATCCAAGGGCCTGAAGTCCAGGAACATGGGCCATTTGCGGATCGATAGATCAACGAATCCTGCGTCTCCGGGACCACAATAATCAACTTCACCCTCCAAGTTGTAGGTTTCTTCATGAAGAAAATCACAAGGCTCAACCGGCAGGGAGCGGATCACAAAATAGGTGGCAATAAAAGGAATTGCTAATAAAAGAGGAATTAACTTGGTTTTTTTCATCGTCTTCAGGTTGAATGTAAGATGATTGGTCAGACGCCTTCGGGAAGGCGGGCAAGAAAATCTTCCACTGCCCAACCACTCCCCGGAAATTGATAAATAATCTGTCTCTTTGAGTTAATGATTAAGGTACGCATGGTGTGATCTAAAGGAAGATCATCTTTATTTTTCCGGAAGATTCCAAACTGCCTGGTAAGATCATCAATAGTTGATTTCGTAGATGTACCCAGGCGGAAATTGGATTCATCCAGGTCATAACCCTGTGCATAGGTTTTGAGGACCCCAGGACTGTCAAACTCCGGATCCAGGGTAATGGAAAGGAATTTTACATGGGGTACTTTGGTTTGCTTCGCTAAATGCTGGAGTTTCTTCATCCGCAATGTGGATGCCGGACACATTTCGGCGATCGAACATCGGGTAAAAATGAAATTTAACACGGTGACAGAGCCGTCAAAATAATCGGTCGTCAGTACTTGAGCATCCTGATCGTACAAAGCAAATGGAGGTAATGTATCGCCAACGGAGCGAATTACACCTTCACCCAAACTTAAGGTGTCCCGACGAAGCAACCGGTTGACATTGTTGACCCGAATTCTCTCGCTTCGGTCATCTGGCCAAATGTCAGACAGAAAAAGGGTTTCAGGTACATTCTGATTGGATGTGGAACTTTTTGCCCGAAATGTTCTTCCCACGGTTAGAAAATTGAGGTCACCTGATTGAACGGAGAAGGACTTGATTAGATCGTCATATTTCCCCCACTCATTTTGCAGATCCTTGCCACAACCAAGAATTTCTACTGTCACCTGAGAGTTATTCGAGTCTACGGTGGTAACAATTCCCCGAATTTCTCTTGAATCCAACACTGATTTGGGATGGGAAGACACCCTGTTGAGGTCACAAGAAACCAAAAGGGATGAGAATACTAGCAACAACGATAATCTATGCATGATGAGAATAACTTCTTACTGACGAGTGATGTGTCAGGCAATTTTTATGAAAATGATCTGTCTATGAAATAAGATCAAATTTTAGAAACATCTTCCTCGAAACAAGTGCCGGAGTTAACTAAACTATACTTAATTATTAGCTGTGCTTTCATTGCTAAATAATATATCTATCACCTTGCCTGCATTTGTTTGCCTAAACATAATTCCATTATTAGAAATTCTTCTGACGTGAGTCTAGGAAAACCCATACCTGCCAAGCCCCACCCCGGCTCGCTTTCGAGCACACCGGGTTTATCTTTGCATGGAATGTACGAACTAACCAAGCCCAGGCTCAGTTTATTATCTGTCTTTACTGCATCTTTGGGGTATTTGGTGAGGGAACCCCTACAAGCTGATTTATCTATCTTTATCTCTCTTACTCTAGGCACAGCTTTGGCTGCCGGAGGTGCTGCTGCTTTAAACCAATGGATGGAGAAAAAGGAGGATGCACTGATGGCCAGGACTGCCTCCCGTCCCCTTCCCGCTGGTCTAATCAGCTCCGAATTCGCTGTTGTTTTTGGAATTCTTCTATCCTCCATCGGTATTTACATTCTCTGGTCTGGCACTAACCCTTGGTCCGCAATTCTGACCTTGGCAACTCTTGCGGTTTATCTGCTTTTGTACACACCACTCAAGAAACGCAGTCCATATGCTACTGAAATCGGTGCAGTTTCTGGTGCACTCCCCCCCCTTATTGGATGGGTTGCTGCAGAGGGGGCTCCCACAACTTACGGATGGATTTTGTTCGGCATTCTTTTTACCTGGCAGCTTCCTCACTTCATGGCCATCGCATGGAATTTCAGAGATGATTACTCCAAAGGGGGCTTTAAATTACATCAACTCGGAGATGCGGATGGAAGAGCCTTAGCCAGAAAGAGCCTGGTTTACACCTTCATTCTAACTGGATTCGTTTTTTCTCCTTACTTCCTCACCCTAAACCAGCCAACTCCTGGCACCTTCTACCTTGGTTCAGCAATTCTTTTATCTTTTTATATTCTTGTCCCAGCCATTCGCTTTTTCACCTCTTCCAATCGCGATCAGTCCGCCAAAAAGCTTTTCTTTGTCACAATTATTTACTTACCTTTACTATTTGCTGCACTAGTAATTGACCGATATTTATAACCCGACGCCATCACTCCCATGCTACGCAAGCTCATCTCCCTTCCTCATTTGATCATCTTTGCACTTCTCGCTTTTGCGGGCAGTTGCTCCCGAATTGACCACAAGCAGTCAGCCTTGGACCCCAAAGGTCTCGTTGCTCAGAATCAGTATGATGTGTTCATGTTATCCGTTTGGATCACAATCTTTCTTTTCTGTGCGGTTGGTGGTTGCCTACTCTATGTGCTCTGGAGATACCGTGCTAAAACACCTGAAGAGGCGAAGGAAATTCCACCCCAGTCTCACGGAAATTCCATGATTGAAACCGGTTTGATCGTTGTTTCAGCGATCATCCTAGTCGTTTTGGCTGTTCCTACCCTTCAAGGGATTGTTTTACTAAACCGGGTACCTGATGCCAATGATGCAGAGTCCCTGGAAAAGCTTGGTTTGGATCGTGCTCAGATTGATGGCGCCATCACTGTCAATGTAACCGGCAAAAGATTTTTCTGGGTATTTGAGTACCCTCAGTACGGCATTGTTACCGCCAATGAGTTAATTTTCCCTGCATCCAAAGCTGTTAGGATTAATCTTCGTACTGAAGATGTGATACATAGCTTTTGGGTACCCAAACTTGCCGGTAAAATGGACCTGATGCCAGGTCAGGAAAACTTCATGTGGTTTATTGCCGATCAGCAAAAAATAATTGGGGAATCAGATGCTGCCACTGCCATGCCTGCCGTACATGACGGAACCATGCGAGCTCAGGTATTTGCCAAGCAAAAGTTTACTGACGAATTCGAACCTGTTGGCGGTCTCTTCTACGGCCAGTGTGCAGAATATTGTGGAAATTCTCACGCTTACATGTCTTTCCGTGCCCTTGCCCAGACCGATGAGGACTTTGATACCTGGGTAAAAAAATTCCAAAATGCCCAAAACCCAAACCTCCAAACCAAGACCTTTAATCCTGAATTATCCTATTCAAAAGGATCCCTTGTTTCGTTTGCCGATCCAAAGCTCGGTTCTGGTGCCTCACGAGAATACCGTGCAGTCCGAAAAACTGCTCCCGGTCAGTCTCCCCAGCTTAACCCTGGAGCATGGGAAAAAGCTCACTCTGACGATTATGAAATCGGCAAACAGCTATTTGGATCCCTTCAATGTGTCCAATGCCATGCGGTTAACCGCACCGGGCTTGGTGCCAAGGGTCCCAACCTCACGCTTTATGGTCTTAGAACCTCACTCGCAGCAGGATGGATGCGTAATGATGAGGAAAGCCTTTCCAAATGGCTCAAAAATTCCAACGAAATTAAATTTGGTAATTTAATGTGGAATGGGGAAGGTGTGGATGACCGCCACCCCTTACGAAACCTTGAAAATGACGACGAGAAAGTAAA
>JAYPZT010000088.1:0-5008 GCA_038136415.1 Opitutales bacterium | reverse complement strand
TTGGATACATCGTGCTGCGGGAATCCTTGAATGGATAGAGACAAAATTTGCCAAAAACGAAAAACAATTAGCAGGGATACTATTCACCGATGGTGCATTAAGTGAATCCGCCTATTTGGAAGATTACGCTTTTTTGGCGGAAGCCCAACTTTCCCTGGCAGCGGTCAGCGAAGCCTACGGTCTGGAAAATGCGGAGAAATGGATCGTATCTGCAGAGAAATGGACGGAACTTATTGTGACCGAGTTTAAGGATGTTCAGATTGCAGGCTACTACACCAGTTCTTCAGATCACCCTCATCCAGCCCCGGTAAGGAAAAAGTTTTGGTTCGATAATGCACTTCCGGCTGGAAATTCCTCCCTAATGAGAGTTTTTCACACGCTCAGTATTATCGGAAATAACAGGCAAAGGTGGGAAAAAGAATACCAAGAGGCAATTGGAGCGTATGTTAAGCTAAGTAAACAGTCCCCGGATGCGGTTGGACACGCTCTAACCGCGATAACCGAGGCAGAAACCGGAATTGTATCAATACAGGGAGACCAATCTTTTATAGAGGCAAGTGCCAAGTCCTTGTCGGCATATCCACACCGCCCAGTATTTTTACATATTGGTGAAGAAAAATCCCTGAAAATAAAGGGTAATCAAATCGAAGTGCCAGGCTCTAGCCAAGACTGGATACCTTTTCTGTACAAATAAATCAGTCTTTCTTGGACTTAGGAAGCAGCTTACTCAAGGACCTTCCATCCTCCTGAACCACTTTTTCGGCAATTTGTTTGATGTCGTAAGTTTTTCCATGAAGTGATTGGTGAGCTACCTGAATGGCGGTACGGATAAGTTTGGAATCTGTTTTTACCCGCTGTCCGGTCTTCGAAAGAATTCTCTCAATTCCATCCAGAAGAAATAAATCATCTTCGGTCAGAGTGATGGTGCGGACAATGCGTTTGGGTAGATTATCATCATTTGAGCTCATGCTTATTTACACTACATACAAATAAAGGAAGAACAAGTAAAAGCACCAACTAGTTAAATAGTATTAGTAACTCGTTTAGTCTGAAATCTATTAAGTTGGCTAGTTTCGATTAATGCAGTTGAGATCTTCGAAAGATCTTCTGAGGCGCTCCACGAAGTAATTTTCACCACTTCGTAACCAAACTCGTGGGTCATAATATTTTTTGTTGGGTTTATCATCTCCATCAGGATTGCCCAACTGAGCCTGCAAATAATCTTTATTCTCTTTGTAGTAAGCATGCACTCCGTCCCAGAAAGCCCACTGCATATCGGTATCGAGATTCATTTTCACTACACCATATCCAATCGCTTCGCGAATTTGTTCACGCGAAGATCCAGATCCTCCATGGAAAACAAAATCGATCGGTTTACCAGACAAACCATGCTTTTCTTTCACAAATTCCTGAGAATTTTTTAGAATGATTGGAGTAAGTTCAACATTGCCGGGTTTGTATACTCCGTGAACATTTCCAAAAGCAGCCGCAACAGTGAAGCGGTGGCTAACCGAGGAAAGTACTTCATAAGCCTGATTGACTTCTTCGGGCTGGGTATAAAGACGGGCACTGTCGATATCTGTATTATCCACTCCATCCTCTTCCCCTCCCGTTACTCCAAGCTCGATTTCAATGGTCATGTCCATCTTATTCATCCGTTCAAAGTATTCCTTGCAGGTGGACAAGTTGTCTTCAATAGGTTCTTCAGAAAGGTCGAGCATGTGGGAACTGTAAAGAGATTTGCCTTCGCGTTGGTAAAACTTTTCGCTGGCATCAAGCATCCCGTCGATCCAGGGAAGCAACTTTCTCGCGGCATGATCGGTATGAAGAATAACCGGCACATCGTAAGCTTCCGCCATCGCATGAACATGCATCGCTCCCGAAACAGATCCTGCCACAGCACCTCTCTGATTATCGTTGTTTAAACTTTTACCTGCAAAAAATTGGCCGCCCCCATTGGAGAATTGAACCATGACTGGCGAATTAACGGCTGCTGCTGTCTCAATCACAGCATTCACTGTGTGACTGTTGACCACATTTACGGCTGGCAAAGCATATTCATTTTCTTTGGCATCGTTAAAAATGGCTTGTACGGCGTCTCCGGTAGCTACTCCTCCTGGAAATTTTTTGCTCATAATAATAAGGGAATAATAGTTGGTAAGTTATAGTGTGAATATTGTCCCTTTGATCATGGCAAAGGGGTAAAAGAAAAGGTAATCGTCTCCTATCGAAGTAAATCCTCTATGTTTTCTGAACCAAGGGCTTTTTCGACTTCGTCCAGTTTAATAAAAGTAGTGCGGGTATGGGGAAGTTTGTATCTCTTGAAAACTCCTTTGTCCAAGAGATAGTAGAGTTTGCGCTGGGAAATCCGAAGTACTTTCGCAGCCTCGGTGATTCTTAAAATTTTGGGGGCAGGTGGCTTGCGAATCTCCTTCATGGAGTCCTCCTGGGTAAGCATGGAATTCTCCAGCTTCTCCATTCTCTCTTCCATAGCTGCCAGTCGGTCCTTGATCTCTGTCATCACCAGAAAAATAACCTCTGCCTCAATTCCCTCGCGCTCCTTGACCCCTAGCTCGCGCTCCTTTTCGTTGCGAAAACTCAGGGCATCGATGCGGGATTTAAAATATTTACGAAACCTCTTCTTGCGATAAGTCCATGAAATGCAATGCGGAGAAGCACGATCCTTGGCGACAGTGTAGGAAACTTTCATGAAATTCTAATTGATTGGTGGGAATTGATGGAGTAGATCAAATGTTTTAAAGAAAGCCGAGATGAGCGACAAGAATTTTCCCGATGTTATCCGTGAGATCCATGAACAGGACAACCGTTATGGAAAGGGTGCTTATTATTTTATCCGTGAAGCACTCGATCATACCCTCAAAAATATGCAAAAAAACAAGCAGGGAAAAGGTGGCCATGTATCCGGCATTCAGTTGCTTGAAGGGATCAGGGATTATGCATTGGACAGGTTTGGCCCCATGACCCTTACGATGATGGATCATTGGAATATACAAAAATGCAGGGATTTTGGGGAAATTGTTTTCAACCTGGTGGATCATGGGATTCTCGGGAGAACTGAAAATGATTCGTTGGAAGATTTCGAACAGGGGTACGACTTTATTCAGGCATTCCGGGATCCTTTTCTTCCGAGCAAACGGAAAACACCGCCCCCTGAATTGAACTAATCGGTTTCCTATGGTGGACTAGCTTCCACCAAATACTCGGTAGAGGAAATACACCAGGGCTAAAATTCCCAGAATTTGGTATACAGCCCTTATTCCAGTTTTCGATTTATCAGTTCCGAAAAGCCCGGACTTATAAAAGGTGTCTTCAGAAAGATCATCAGGATCAGTTCTATTTTGAGAAGAACAAACCGGGCAACTCTCTCCATCCGAGGAGTGCCACTCAAAATCACATACTGGACAATTTTTAAATTTATGCTCCATCGGTTGAAGGAAGAGAAAACGATTTTCTCTTGCACTCTTTCAAAATAAACCAAAAAACTTCAAGTGATTAATCCAACCTTGTCCCGTGAAAATTTGTCCATCCATGCGATTTGTTAGCTTCGCGATCGTATCCCTTTTTGTGCCGGTCATTGGATTTGCTTCTGTTCTTAAGTATGAACTCTCCTTCATCCAATCCAAAGCGATGGAAGGTGACCCCTATTTTCAAGGCACACTGGGTCTCTTCTACAAATATGGCGAAAAGGGCTTGCCCATTGATCTGGGGGAAGCGGAGAGATGGGCCAAACTAGCGGCGGAAAAAGATGGAGGTATTGGAATGGCCGTCCTTGCTTCCATTGAATTAGAAAAAGGAAAGACCGAAAGGGGCCAATTTCTCTATGATGAAGCTTATCTTCATTCCAACATTCGTGAATTGGCCAAAGCCAAAGATCCAATAGCCCAGTTCTGTATCGGTCTGATGGAAATGGATAATCCTCCCCGCAACATAGAAAAAGGAATCCGCAGCCTCGAGCGAGCTGCGGATCAGGGACTGGCTACTGCTCAAGCCACTCTCGGAATGATTTATTTTACCGGGATCGGGGCACCCCGTGACCCGCAGGAAGCACTCAAATGGTGCTCATTGGCTTCCCGTCAAAATTTACCTCTGGGAATGTTTTACCTGGGCATGGCTTACTCTGCAGGAGACGGAATTCCCAAAAATAATGATTTTTCCAATCGATGGATTGGAAGTGCTGCCGAGCGTGGATTAATGATGGCTCAACTTACTTTAGGAATGAAACTTGCCCTCGGTGATGGCATTGAGCGAAACCTTGACCTTGGGGTTCAATGGCTCAGACAGGCGGCCAACCGTGGATCTGCGGAAGCACAATTACAATTACGCAGATTTGAAAATCTTCTGGTCCGCTCTCCCTCACGGCAATCTTCCATCGATGCCATGCAACGAGAATCCATCGCCAAGATGGCAGAAAAAGCCACCTTGCCCCAAAAAGAAGAGGTTAAGAACACAGGGGCGAGTGAACCGAAAATAAAGAAATTACCTGAAGTTTCCCTTAAGGAGGAAGTTACTGTTTCCGATGATCTGATCGTTCTGAGTGAAAATAAGGCAGCAAACTCTCCGTCCAATTTGCCTGTTCCCAAAAGAAAAGAATTACAATCAATCAGGCAAAAAGGGTTGGAAGAATATAAGGTGCAAAATTTCCCCAAGGCCAGAAAACACTTCCTCCAGGCATCCAAGTTAAATGATCCTGTTGCACTCAGGTATTTAGGAATTATGCATTTTCTGGGACAAGGCGTGGATCTTGATTACCCCAAAGCGATTGAATGGCTTTCCCAGGCAAAATATTTTGGGGATCAAGAGGCGGACAGATACCTAAAAATTGCTAAAACCTTCTCCCAATAGCCAGCCTAGTTTTTCACTTGGCGGCTTATGTAGAAGACTAAATCTTCAAATTTTGCTTGATGGAGGATACCGCTTTTTCGACATTCTCGCGGTGACCAAATGCACTGAGGCGGAAGAAGCCCTCCCCTGCCGGGCCAAATCCGGA
>JAYPZT010000087.1:0-5041 GCA_038136415.1 Opitutales bacterium | reverse complement strand
GATGATGCCTCCTCCGACAACCCCGAGGCCTGGGTGTTGCAGCCCGGTTCCGAACAGGTAGCTGCTGGTTATGTGGTCTATGGATCCTCCACCATTTTAGTGTACAGTGTGGGCCATGGAGTTCACGGATTTACCCTGGATCCTGCGATCGGGGCCTATGTGCTGAGCCACCCAAATATGACCATGCCGGAGAGGGGGAAGTATTACTCAGTCAATGAAGCCAATGCGGATAGTTTTCCCGAGAAATACAACCGTTATCTTGCCGGTTTAAGAAGTGGGGAATATGGCAGAAAATATTCTTCCCGTTACATCGGTTCGATGGTGGCTGACTTTCACCGCACCCTGCTCAAGGGCGGGGTCTTTCTCTATCCTCCCACCGAAGATAATGCGGAAGGTAAGCTGCGTCTACTCTATGAGGCCAATCCAGTGGCTTTCCTCGCTGAACAGGCAGGCGGGGTGGCCTTGGACGGCGAAAAACGGATCTTAGATATTGCACCCGACAGTATCCACCAGCGTGTACCGCTGGTGGTTGGAAGCAAGGCGGAGATGGCAGATTTTGCTGCTCTGTAGAATTTACTGAATCTCGAGTAGTTCGCACTCAAAGATCAAGGCATCGCCGGGCTTGATCTTTCCGCCCGGTCTGGGGTTATCTCCATAACCAAGCTCGCTGGGTATGTAGATGCGGACCTTGCCGCCAACCTGTGTCTTGGTCAATCCGCCCGAGAATCCTTTGATCACTCCACTCATCGGAAAAGAGGCGGGCTGTCCACGATCCACCGAACTATCAAACACGGTTCCATCAATCAGGGTGCCATGGTAATGAAGTTTCACCGTATCGCTCATCGTGGGGGATTTTCCTTCTCCCTTCTGCAGGATCTCATAATAAAAACCGGATGGGTCTTTGAGCACCCCTTCCTGAGTGGCAAGTAAGGCAAAGAAGTCCTTCGCCTTGGCTTTGTTTACCTCGGCTGCCTGAGCCATTTCCGCTTGTTGAGCCTGTCTGACTGCTTGCATTTTCTGCATCATGATTGCCTGTACTTTGGGCTGCAGAGCCTTGGCTTCTTCGGGCATCTCCTGGAGCACGAATCCTTTCTCGAGCCCGGCAAGAATGGCTTGGATCTGAGCTTCCGAAAAACCCATCTTGTGCAGGCCCGAACCGTGGGCGATCATCATGCCAATCGCTTCATAGGTAGCTTGATCCGGAGAAGTGGCTTCTTCTTCAGCGGATAACTTGGACGAGGAAAAGCTGAGAAAAAAAGATCCGGTAAGGATGGCGAGAGTAGGACGAAAGATAGTCTTATTGATCATCTGCCTCAAGGTCACAGGTTCTGGGTTTTAGTCAAATGATAAGCGGTGCCTTCAGGAATTAATTTACCCAAACGCTGGTTTCTTTGTTGGACAAAATAAGTTCCAGTACTCATGTTCGGATTTTTAACTGAACTGATATGCAGCCCAAAATTCTCCTCCCTTTGGCACTTCTAACGCTGTGCTCGATTTGCACCCATGCTTTTGCAGACCGAGTTTTTTACAAGGGCTCGGAAGGCCCCGGTAAAGGAAAGCATCTGGTCCTGGTTGCCAGTGATCACGAATACCGTGCGGAAGAAACCATTCCTGCCCTTGCCCGGATTTTGTCCGTTCATGGAGGATTTGATTGTACGGTTGTTTTTGGTGTGACCGAGCAGGGCGAAATTCAGGCGGGGATCTCCAACCTGCCCGCAATCCCTGTTTTGTCGAAAGCCGATGGACTGGTGTTGTTTGTCCGCTTCCTCGCTCTTCCTCCCGAGCAGATGAAGCATATTGATGACTACTTAAATAGAGGCGGACCCGTGGTTGGTTTGCGCACTTCGACCCATGCCTTCAAGTACGACAAGAACCGGGCAAACGATCCCTATGCTAAGTACGACTTCAAATACGCTGGCAAAGATTTTAAGGGTGGGTTTGGTGAGCAAATTCTTGGGCAGTCGTGGGTGGGGCATTATGGCCAGAATCACCGGCAAAGTACCCGCATTGACCTGATCCCGGAACAAAAGGATCACCCCATTCTTCGCGGCGTGAGTAAGGTTCATGTACAGGCGGGTGGTTACAACGCAGAGGCACAGCCAGACTGGGATATTCTGACCATGGCACAGCCTCTGATGTCAATGGAACCGGATGGCAAGGACGATCCACAAAAGCCACCCATGGCCAGTGAGTGGACCCGTGAGTATACCGCTAAGAATGGCAAGAAGGGTAGGGTATTTACTTCTCTTTATGGTGCCTCGCAAGACCTGCTTAACCCCGGTTACCGCCGTCTTATTTTAAATGGAATTTATTGGTCGGTTGGCTTGGAGGACAAAATCAAAGCTGATGCGAAGATCGATTTTGTGGGCCCATACAATCCAAGTAAATTTCAGGTCCGGGGAGAGGCAAAGGGGATTAAGCCAGCGATGTATGAGGATTTGAATGGTCCCATTCCTGCAGATCCCAAGGCAGCACTTAAGAAAGTTGAGTCTGTTACTGCCAAGAATCAAAACATCAGAAAGTCGGCCCGCTTTCTGAGAATCGAAATTCCCGGGGATAATAAAATTCTTACCTTGAATGAAGTTGAGATTATCAGTGGGGGTAAAAATATTGCCCCCAAGGGTAAGGCAACCCAATCCAGTGTCGGTGCCGGTGGAGTTGCCTCACGGGCAATTGATGGTAACAAAAACCATGATTATAAAAAAGGTGGTCAAACCCATACCGATGGGTTTGGTTCGACCAATCCGTGGTGGGAAATTGATCTGGGTGGTGAATACAAGATTGATGAAGTGGAAATCTGGAATCGCAAAGGCTATGAGTCCAGACTTGATGGATTCACTATCCAATTATTGGACTCCAACCGGAAGCAGATTTACAAGAGTGGAAAAACCAAAGGTTCTCAACGAATCAAATTTACCCTGAGATTTAGAACCGTCCTCGACTTTTTCCTCTACGATGGCAAACCAGAGCCCGTAGTTAAAAAAGCTCCGCCTAAGCGGGTTGAGGTTCCAGCAAATTATAAGGACGAACTACCCTTTGCTTTTCGTAAGGGAGACCGGGTAGCGATTTTGGGTAATGGATTGGCCGACAGGATGCAGCATGACGGATGGTTGGAAACCCTCTTCCAAAGCGAGTTGAAGGGAGAGCATGTAAACTTCAGGAATATGAGCCTATCCGGTGACCGTCCCAATAATTATCCCCGCAGCAAGGGCTTTCTGGGCATGGATGAATATTTGCGTCATGTGGAAGCGGATGTGGTCTTTGCCATGTTTGGATATAATGAATCCTTTGCCGGTCAGAAGGGAGCCAATCAGTACAAGGCACAACTGATTGAGTTCGTAAAAAAGATCCGGGCTATCCAACCCAATGGAAAAACTTTTCCCCGTATCGTTTTGTTTTCCCCGATCGCATTTCAGGATCTGAAAAACCGCAACCTCCCGAGGGGCAAAGTTCATAACCGCAATCTCGCTTTGTATACGGAAGCCACTGCGGATGCGGCGAGGCAGGCTGGGGTGCAGTTCGTGGATTTATACAATCCAACTTTGGCACTCTTCAAGAGCACCTCTGATCCACTTACGATCAATGGGGCTCATCTCAATGAGGAGGGGAATCGCAAGGTTGCTCAGATTATTGCGAAGGCACTTTTAAACAAAGAGGTGAAGGCAGGAGAATCCCTGCAAAGCCTGAGAGATGCAGTGCTGGATAAAAACTGGCACTGGTTTAACCGTTACCGGGCAACCGATGGAAATGATATCTGGGGATCCCGCTCCAAGCTCCGCTTTGTGGACGACCAGTCCAATGCCGAGGTCTTACAGCACGAGCTCGTCATGCTTGATGCGATGACTGCGAACCGTGATCAGCACATCTGGAGATTGGCTTCCGGTCAAAGTAGCCAAGTGGATGACAGTAAGGTGCCCGCACCAATCAAAGTTGTCTCCAATGTGGGTGGCGGAAGTATGAGCTCCAGTGCAATCAAGGAAGGGTCGACTAAGTACTTGAGCCCCAAAGAAAGTCTGAGCCGTGTGGCAGTGCGGGATGATTTTGAGATTAATCTTTTTGCGGATGAGAAACAATTTCCCGAGCTGATCAATCCGGTGCAAATGCAGGTCGATACCAAAGGCAGACTTTGGGCTGCAGTCTGGCCGACTTATCCGATGTGGGAACCGATGCAGCCAATGAATGATGCTTTGGTGATTCTGCCGGATGATAATAACGACGGGAAGGCCGACCGCATCATCGAATTTGCCAAGGTGCATAATCCTGTAGGATTTGAATTCTGGAATGGGGGAGTACTGGTCACATCCGGCCCCGACCTTCTTTTCCTCCGTGACAACGATGGGGATGATAAGGCAGATGAACGCTATGTGATCCTGCAGGGCTTGGGGACATCCGATACCCACCACTCCGCCAACAATTTAATCTATGGTCCGGATGGTGGAATTTACTGGCAGAGCGGAGTCTTTTTGCAGCACAACCACGAGCATCCCTGGGGGCCGAGCTTAAATACATCCGCTTCCGCGATGTATCGTTTTGATCCCCGTCGTCATACCATTGCTTTTCATGCAAGCAACAGCCCGAATCCGCATGGAACTACCTTTGATTACTGGGGCTACCAGTACGCCACCGATGGAACGGGAGGACGTGCCTATCAGGTGGTTCCCCATGGGAATTCCTGGAAGATGCGTTCTTTGCTGGGTAAGGAAGTACGCCCGGTTCCCGCTTGTGAGGTTATTTCCAGTGACAACTTTCCTGATTCCATGCAGGGGGATTTTCTAATCTGTAACACCATTGGTTTCCTCGGGGTTAAACAATACAAGCTTCATCGGGATGGTGACTTTACCATGACCAAAAAGTCAGGAACCTGGGAGAATGGTAAGGAAGTTTCCTCCAAATCCAAATTTGGTGAAGTCTGGGGAACTCCCAATGGACAAAAGCTTAGTGTGATCAAAGATTTAGCGGATGGTTCCCAGATTCAGGAAGAGTCCGTTGGATTTATGTTAAGTGGGGATAAGAATTTCCGTGCCACCGATGCCATTTTTGG
>JAYPZT010000086.1:0-5153 GCA_038136415.1 Opitutales bacterium | reverse complement strand
TGGTTAGGGATCAGATTTCAGCCACGCGTAAAGAAATTCTTCAGGTAGCCAAACAGCGCAATACTGGGAGAAACCGCAGACAAAAGCTTCCATTGCCGACGGCAGCCATTGTTGGATATACCAATGCAGGGAAATCAACTCTTTTGAATCAGCTGACAGGATCTGATGCCTTATCGGCAGATAAATTATTTGCTACCCTTGACCCAACGAGTAGACGATTGAAATTACCCAGTGGTCGAATCCTTGTTCTGACAGATACGGTTGGTTTTATCCGTAAACTTCCCCATAGATTAGTTGATTCCTTCAAAGCTACTTTGGAGGAAACCCTTGTTGCGGATCTTATTCTCCATGTGGTTGATTTATCTAATCCTGAATTTGAAGCTCAGATGAAAACCACCAACAAGGTCTTAGCGGAACTGGGGGCGGAAGATAAGGAGATGCTGACCGTTTACAACAAAGTGGATTTGGTCTCCGATGAAAATACGAAATTAAGGGCGAATCTACTTTCTCCCAGGCATGTTTTCACTAGTGCTCAAACGGGGGAAGGAAAAGGTGAACTATTTCAGCTGTTGGAAAATATTTTTAACGCAGGCAGACAAAGTTCTTCTTACTTGGTACCTCTGACCTGTTACGGGTTGGTGGCCAGGCTGAAATCCCAAGGAGAGCTATGCTCAGAGGAAACCACTGATTCCGGTTACATTATCCAAGCGACTCCTCGAGGGAGTCTTGCTCAGGAACTAGAAAAATATAAAGCGAACTAGGCCTTAATCTTGGTCAGATTGCGACCTTTGGTAGTCCACTAAAGTCACCCTGAACATACCAGCGGCCAACCAGAAGACACCAGACATACAAAAAGATGTCATGCTGGCGACAATGTTTACAGCAACTGGATCTTGAGAAGGAACATGGGGAACCAATACTTCTCTCATAAAAAGAAAGAAACAAACGGTCAGGGCCAAATCGATAACGATTCCTTTTTTGGAAACAAGCGGGGTATTAGCTTCTTCAGATGACATACTCGTTATGATGTTTGGAAAGCAGGGTAGGTCAATTCAATCTAGCAGTTGATATCGTACAATTGAAGAATTCGCTTTTTTATCTCAGTGACATCAAGTTGCATAAGAACACTTGGCTGTATGCGGTTTAAGGGAAGAGCAGGCAGGTGGTCCAGCTTTTGAGAAAGGCACAGGTTTCGGTTTGCTGACACTTCATCTACCCTGTCAATTGGAGTAAAATGTGGAGCATTGGCTACCACCTGAGGATATTCTTCAATTAAATCCTTAATCGCAAGAACTGCCTCAGCAAAGCGGTCGAGTTCAGATTGGGTGTAACTTTCAGTAGGTTCAATCATCAGACCAAAAACTTCAGGGAAGGCGACCGTGGGTGCATGGAAGCCAAAGTCAAGAAACAGTTTACCTACCTGTGGTATAGCCTGGCTTTTATTAACTCCCACAGATTCCAGTCTTTCGAAGTCCTGTTCACTCAGGGTGAGGATAAACTCATGCATTCTCGGAACCTTCCCTGCTTGCTGCGGAAGAGTGGGGTAACGGGATTGTAGAATCTGTAGTAGATACCTCGAAGATAAAACAGCGATGGAAGACATCCTAGGCACGCCCTCTTTCCCTAGACGGAGCAGATATGAGAAGGCACGCACCTTATGGGCAAAGTTTCCCCAATTCCGGTGGAAAGTTCCAATGCTTTTTGAAGGAGTGAAGGATCGAAACAACCCCTGGTCATCCTTAAGGATTTGTTTTCCTGGCAGGAAGTCGACAAGACATTCAGACACAGCTACAATCGCATCTCCTGGGCCGCCTCCGCCGTGGGGAATAGTCCAGGTCTTGTGGAGGTTGTTGTGAACGGCATCCACTCCAAGCTTGCCCAGATTAGCAATTCCAGCGATTGCATTCATATTGGCACCATCCATGTATACAAGGCCACCTGCCTGATGAACTTCCCGGGCAATTGTGGCAAAATTTTCCTCAAAAATCCCGGAAGTATTAGGATTAGTCACCATGATGCAGCAAAGATTTTCCGCATGCTCGGCCACTTTTGTGCGAAAGTCATCCAGGTCAATCATGCCTTTTTCGTTGGCAAGCAAATGAACAATGCTTGAGCCAAGGCCAGCGGTTGCTGCTGTCGCAAAATTCGTACCATGGGCTGATTTCGGAATCAGAACAACTCTTCGGTTCTCTTCCCCTCGAGAGCGATGATAGGCTTGAAATAATTTGATACCCACAAGCTCCCCTTGTGCACCCGCAACTGGCTGGGTCGTCACTCCCGACAAGCCAGTGATACCCTTAAACCACTCCTGTATTTCGTAGAGGATTTGAAGCGGGCCTTGTGCATCCTCTTCGGGTGCCTGTGGATGAACTTTTGAGAAACCATCCAACCCAGCAGCCCAGTCATTTAGGAGAGGGTTATACTTCATCGTACATGAACCCAATGGATAACATCCATCATCCGGACTGATATTCAGGTTGGCTAGCTGCTCGTAGTAAGTAAGCAGTTCGTCATGAGAATAACTTGGTAGGTCCGCATTTCCAGTCCTGAGAAGGTGAGCTGGCAAAATGGTTTCTTCCTGACGGGTAGAACTTGCGGGAAAACGATCAAAGAGAAATTTCCTCAGTGCCTCCAGCGAGTCCTGATCATGAAGATCTGAAAAACTTAATTTAAATATTAATTTACCAATTTGAGGAATTCGATCAGTTACCTCAACGCCCAACTGAATCCCCTCCTTCCTGGCATCGGCCAGTAGAGTGGACTCATTATCTTCCACCGAAAGAAGTAAATCGGTAAACGCAGGAGATTGGGGAAATGCGATATCCACTCCTTCTCTTTCGCGAATCCAGTTAGAAACTTGTTGTCGGGCATTGAGTGCGGTTAGAAGAGAATTTTTGAGACCGGTTTCTCCTTTTGCGAGAAGATTGGCACCAGCTATGGTGGCGAGAAACGCCTGGTTAGAGCATACATTCGAAGTAGCTTTTTCCTTGCGGATATGTTGTTCACGGGTGGATAAAACCATCACGAAGCAATCCCTGCCCTGTGAATCCTTGGCCTTGCCTATATATCTACCTGGGGTATTGCGAAGGTCCTGCTTGGTTTGCTCATTGTGCCTGCATCCAAAGAGTCCGAGGCCCGGACCGCCAAACGATGGTGGGATGGCCAGATGCTGAGCTTCGCCGGCAATGAAATCTGCTCCATGCTCCCCAAACTGAGAGGGTGGTTTTAAGCCACCAGTCACCAAGTGCATGGGATCAATTACAGCGATCGTAGGAATTTTGCGTTCGGAGCAGAGGTTGGTTAAAAGATCAACTTCTTCAATAATTCCCAAAGTATTTACTTGAGGGAAGACAAAAGCAGAAATTTCGTCTGCCTGTTTCTCAAGGATTGCGGACAATGCTTCATAATCAAGCCTTCCGGTTTTGGGGCACATGGGAGAGATAAGGAAGGATAAATCTGTGTCCTGTGCATGAGTTTTGAGAAAAGAAATATCTTCCTTAAACAAACTGCCAGACAAAAGAACTGCTCCCTTTCTTTTTCTTGATCTGCGGGCACAGCCAATCGCTTCGAAAATAGCAGCGGAACGGTCATACAAAGAGGTATTAATTGCCTCGAACCCAGTTAGGGTGGACAGGACACATTGATAAATCCAGTGAGTCACGAGTGTGCCCTGGCTGCGTTCTGGTTGGTAAGGGGTGTAAGAAGTGGTGAGTTGCCTTAGTTTGCAGACCTCGTTTACAATTGGATGTGTTTCCCAGACAGGCAGTAAGTCTCCAATAAATGAGTTGGTGAGTTTGGTTTTGGAGGAAATCTCAATGAGTCTGACAGCGGCTTCTTCGTAGGATAGTTCATCAGGAAGACAGAGAGGTTCAGAAAAAAGGTTATCCTGCGGGAGGTGGGAGAATAGACTTTTTAAATCTTCCACACCTACTTTAGCCATCATGTTAGCAATATCTGAATCTGTAGCGGAGATGTAATGCCGACTAACTTCACGGGGGTGCTCAACAGGATTGTAAGGCAGATCGCCTAAAACTGAAGTTTTCGATTCGCCGGTTTGGGTTGAAATACTACTGCTCATGTTACCAAATTAGACATGAGCAGAAGATTGATGAACGCAAAAAAATTCACGTTCACAAAATACTTACAGAGAAGGAGGGAAAGGAGAGAGTTTATCAGTTGCGGGTGGGCTTACCGTGAGACCAGAAGTTTCTCTCCACTACATTTCCGGAAGCATCATAAAAGATTTCCTCACCATGCAAATGTCCATTGAGAAGGTCGACTTCACCTTCCATTTGACCTCTGGCATTCAGGATTCGCATTCTTCCTGTGAAGGGCAATCCATTAGACCGGTAGCGAACGGTATCCAAGCCATTAAAAAGCTCTGTATTAAAAATCAATTCAGCTTCAGCTACTGTTCCTGACCAATCAGGAATAATTTCTTGGTTATTTTCGCTTTCTTCTGGAACGGGAATATCCTCATTTTGCAGGATGTTTGTTTCAGATTGGACCTTTTCTCCCTCAGGAATATCTGAAAGGGTTTTCACAATCTGCGAAGATGAATTTTGGGCAGGTATTTGGCTCTCAGGCTTGTAGTTTTTGGATACAGGAGAGATTGTTGACACAGATGTTTTGCTCGGTTGATAAGGTTTGGGCGATGCAACTAAAGTCGTTTCTTTCGCTGGCGTAGGGGTAAGTTTGGGTTCTGAACTTGGTAAGAGGTTGGAAGTCAGATTCGGCGTTTGAATAAAGGGTAGGGAGGGCTTGAGTGAATTCGATGGAATCCGGTTAGGATTAGCCATTAAGTTACCAAGTCTCCAAATGCCACTGATCATTCTACCGTCAGGGTAGACCAAGGTGCCTTCACCATGTTGAAGGTCATCGAACCATTCTCCGTCATAAACAACTGAGTCAGGGCTGGTGAAGATTCCCTTACCGTGCCTCTTCCCTTTTAAAAATTCACCGGAATATCTCGAGCCATCTGGCCAGAGGTATTCCCCAAATCCAGTTCGCTCATCATGGTGATATTCCCCTTTGTAGCTTTCCCCGTTAGCCCAGAGAAACTTGCCATGACCGTGCCTCTTACCCTCGAGGTAATTGCCCTCGTAGGTAGAGCCATCTTTCCATCGATAAATTCCTGACCCTTCCTTTTTGCC
>JAYPZT010000085.1:0-5186 GCA_038136415.1 Opitutales bacterium | reverse complement strand
CCTGCCAATGGATTACGCTCCCATTTACCCGAAGAAAATATCTTTGCGGTATATGGAATCAAGGAATCCTGGGAAGCAGGCCTGACTTGGTCGAAAGCTCCTCAAATTCAAGAGGCAGAAAAACTTGGAACCTTTTCCATCCCCCGAAGTAAGCAGTTCGGGAATTATGGAATTGAGAATGATTCGTTGAAACAATTTGTTCAATCTGGACATAGTAAATTATTGATTGTTCGTGAAACTTTTGAAACTCGTGGATCAGGAATGATTCATGCCTTTGCCAATCATAATCATCCACACTACGCACCACCGGTATTGGAGTTTTATTAAAAGACCAAGGTAATGATCAGATTTTTACAATGGGTTCTTGTTATCTGCTTTGTTTCCATTCCCTGTTTGTTCGGGGAGGAGCAGAAATTAAAGTTTAACCGGGATATTCGGCCCATTCTTTCTGATGCTTGTTTTCATTGCCACGGGCCGGATGAGGCGGACCGGCAGGGTGGTTTACGTTTAGACCTGGAGGAATTTTCTCAAAATCCAGGCAAGTCTGGTCTTTCGGCTATCGTGCCCGGAGATTTGGAGGAAAGTGAAATGATCTTTCGTATCCATTTGCCAGAGGATGATGAGGAGCACATGCCTCCATTGGATAGCGGGAAATCGATCACTCCTGAACAAAAGAAAATTTTGGAGAGATGGATCAAGGAGGGTGCTCATTATGAAAAGCATTGGTCATTTGAGAAACCCTCAAGACCTAGTGTTCCAGCTGGTATTTCGGAGCATCCGGTGGACTCATTTATTTTGAGAAAGCTGCAGAGCGAGGGAATGCAACTGAATCAACCAGCGGATAAGGAGACTTTATTGCGCCGTGCCAGTCTAGACCTTATAGGTCTTCCGCCAACGGTTGAGGAAATCGATTCATTTTTAGCGGATAATTCTGAGTCTGCATACGAGCAACAACTCGACCGTCTATTGGAATCGAAGCATTTTGGCGAGCGGATGGCTCTGGAATGGCTGGACTTAGCCCGATACGCAGACAGCAATGGATTCCAGAGTGATGGAAGCCGGGATATCTGGATGTGGCGGGAGTGGTTGATTGGTGCATTTAACCGCAACCTTCCTTTTGATCAATTTACCATTGAGCAATTAGCCGGGGATCTCTTGTCCAACCCATCGGAAGACCAAATTATCGCCACTGGTTTTAACCGTAATCATCGGCTTAATGGGGAAGGGGGAAGGATTGAGGAAGAGTGGTTTGTGGAGACGGTGATCGATAGAGTGGAAACAACTGGGTCCACCTGGATGGCACTCACCTTAACCTGTGCCCGTTGTCATGATCACAAGTATGATCCCATTTCCCAGCAGGAATTCTATGAACTCTTTGCCTTTTTTAATTCAGTGGAAGAAACGGGTGTTCTTCACCCAAGAGGTAAGTTTGGAGTCAACACCCCACCCATTTTGAAAGTACTCAATCAGGAGCAAAAAAAGAGGAAAGAGAATTTACAACAATCAATCCAGCAAGCGGAAGTTGCCGTCAAGGAAGCTGAAGGAAGTATGGATTCTGCTTTTGAGGAATGGAAAAAAAGAGAACGAAAGAAAGTTTTGGAAGCAAAATTGGAAAACTTATGGTCCCCATTTGAGAATACATCTGCCATTTCCAAACTTGGCAGTAAACTGAGTAAACAAGCGGATGGTTCCTTCCTCGTGGATGGTAAAAACCCGAAAGGTGATGTCTACCATCTGACTGGAGATCTTAACCTTTCTCATGTTGGAGCTTTGCGGTTGGAGGTACTGCTGGATGAGTCTCTTCCTTCCGGGGGGCCGGGCCGGGCTGGTAATGGAAATTTTGTCCTCACTGGAATTGAGACAAAATTCATATTCGACGATCAGGAAAAAAAGCCCGTTTTTATCGAATGGAATCGTGCCAAAGCAGATTATTCCCAACCCAAATGGCCGGTTGAAAATATTCTTAAAAATGCCAAGCACTTAAACAGGGGAAATGCATCCGGGTGGGCGATCGGAGCCTTTGAAGAGAAAAACCGTGTACCCAGAGAAGCAATCTTCTTAGCTAAAAAATCGGTGGCTGTGCCCAAGGGAGCTAGCTTGCAAGTTTCCCTCTATCACAAGTCCAAATACCCGGATCATAACATTGGTAAATTCAGGATTTCCTTGGCCTCGCAAAATCATGCGGACCTGAATCAGGAATTCAGACTGCCAACCCATTTAATTTCTTTACTTAAATCATCGGACGAGAATGCATCTGCAGATCAAAAAGTTCTCAAAGAGTACTTTCGGGAAAATACCCAGACTCCGTTAAAAGTTGCTGAGATGGAGGTTAAGAGGGCCACAGAAAAGCTAAGTCAATTTATGGATAAGGTTCCTTCCACCTTGGTGATGCAGGAAAGAAAAACTCCCCGGGACGCTCATATTTTACACCGGGGAGAATACGATCAAAAAAGAGAAAAAGTGGGTAGGGCATTACCCGCGGCCTTGCCTCCACTCCCCAAGGATGCACCGATGAATCGTTTGGGTTTTGCTCAGTGGTTGGTTACTGGTGAACATCCACTGACGGCTCGGGTATGGGTTAATCGTGTATGGGAGAGGCTGTTTGGTGTGGGCATTGTAAAGACTTCGGAAGACTTTGGTTCTCAGGTTGAATGGCCGTCCCATCCAGACCTTCTCGACTGGCTGGCCGTGGAATTTGCTCAGCCTACTTCTTTACCCCCAGTAAATGGAATTTCTGCTCAGGCATGGGATATGAAAGCAATGATCAAATTCATTATGCTGAGCAAGACCTACCAGCAGAGTTCTTCTGCGAGTGAAAGTCTTTACCAGAAGGATCCTGATAACCGTCTGCTCGCCCGTGGTCCACGCCTCAGATTGCCTGCAGAAATTATTCGTGACCAGGCACTCGCTGCCAGTGGTCTGCTTGTGCCGAAGATTGGTGGACCCAGTGCCCGTCCCTACATGCCCGATAAAGTATGGGATGAAACCAGTACCTTTGGAAATATGCTCAATTATAAGGCAGATCAAGGGGACGGGCTGTATCGTCGCAGTATTTACACAATTTGGAAACGCACCGCAGCCCCGCCATCCATGCTTCTTTTTGATGCACCCAATCGCGAAATCTGTATGCCTAAGCGCTCACGCACCAATACCCCACTGCAGGCGTTGGCCTTGATGAATGAAGTTACCTATGTGGAAGCTGCCCGTGCACTTGCCGAGAAAATGTTGAGTCTTGAATCAGCCAAAAATTCCGAAGACAGATTGATTTTAGGTTATCGGTTGGCCACAGGTAGTTCTCCGAATGCCGAGACTTTATCCATTTTGATAGATGGGCTTGATAAAAGAAGGAAGCGTTTTGTGGAAAACCCAGATGCTGCAAAGAGTTTGATCAACCAAGGATCATCGACCCCTCCGTCGGGTATGGATGAAGTCGAATTAGCAGCCTATACCAGCACGGCAAATATTTTGTTAAACCTTGATCGTGTAATCATGAAAAACTGAGAACAAATATGAATACATTTTCACAATTACTTGCACAGAAACCAGGTAGCTTAGCAGCTCAGGACTTTTTAAACCGCAGGATCTTTTTGCGCAATGGAGCGGCTGCTCTAAGTACGGCCGCCCTTGCCGGCTTACTTCCCAAGGGAGCACAGGCTTCACCCCTTTCATCAATCGGTTCCTTTCCCAATTTTGCCCCCAAGGCGAAGCGGGTGATCTACCTTTTTCAGTCGGGTGGACCTTCCCAGATGGATTTGTTTGATCCCAAGCCGATGATGGAAAAGGAGCGGGGTAATGATCTTCCTGAATCGATACGCAAAGGACAAAGGCTAACCACGATGACCTCGGGTCAGAAGAGTTTCCCAATTGCACCAAGTATTTTCAAGTTTGCCCAGCATGGCCAGTCCGGCCAGTGGATGAGTGAGCTACTCCCTCATTTATCCAAGAAAGCAGATGAGCTGTGTTTCATTAAGTCGATGCACACGGAGGCGATTAATCATGACCCGGCAATGACCTTTTTCCAGACGGGACATCAGCTTGCGGGCCGGCCAAGTTTTGGTTCATGGGTGAGCTATGGGCTGGGTGCATCCAATCAGGATTTACCCTCCTATGTGGTTTTAACTTCATTCGGTAGCGGTCGACCCAGTTGCCAGCCTCTTTATGACCGCCTTTGGGGTGCCGGATTTTTACCCACCCGTTACCAGGGGGTTAAGTTTCGCAACAGTGGAGATGCGGTGTTGTATCTGTCGGATCCTCCTGGGATAGACCGTGCAATGAGAAGGGGCATGCTCGATGACTTGGCCAAGCTCAACCGAATGGATCACAAAGCGGTGGGGGACCCGGATATTGATGCCCGTATTTCCCAGTATGAAATGGCCTTTCGTATGCAGGCCAGTGTGCCAGACCTGCTGGATTTATCCAAGGAGCCTGAAAGTGTGATCAATCAATATGGGCCCGATGTCCGTAAGCCTGGCTCCTACGCTGCGAATTGTTTGCTAGCCCGCAGAATGGCTGAACGGGATGTTCGCTGTATCCAGTTGTTTCATATGGGCTGGGATCAACACGGCAATCTGCCCACGCAGATTCGTGGTCAATGCCGTGATGTGGATCAACCGACAGCTGCTTTAATTTCCGACCTTAAGCAACGAGGCTTACTTGATGATACCTTAATCGTTTGGGGCGGTGAATTTGGCCGTACTACATATTCACAGGGTGCATTGACCGAAAAAAACTACGGTCGTGACCATCATCCCAGGTGTTTCACCATGATGTTGGCAGGAGCTGGAGTGAAGAAAGGATTTTCCCACGGAGAAACCGATGATTTTTCCTACAATATTACCAAGGACCCTGTTCATGTGCATGATCTTAACGCCACGATCCTTCACTTAATGGGCGTGGATCACAAAAAGCTAACCTACAAGTTTCAGGGCAGGGATTACCGGCTGACGGATGTTCATGGACATGTGGTCAAAAACATACTTTCTTAAAACCTTAAAAATAAAAATCATGAATCAACATTCAAAAAGACGTGAATTTCTTCGGGTAATCGGCGGGGTAGGGATTACTTCCTGGCTTGCTCCCAATTATGTAATCGGGGCTAAGCCCAGTAGTGCTCTGAGTCGCTCAGGAGTTTTGCTCGAGGCTTCTTCCTTTGCCAAAACAGGTGGATGGAAAATTGATACCCAGCA
>JAYPZT010000084.1:0-5257 GCA_038136415.1 Opitutales bacterium | reverse complement strand
AGCGTACTGTCTTTGACTCTTCCATGACGGGTTACCACCCGAACCTCCAGTAGTGAACTACCCTTTCCAATTGGCCGGACCAACAATCCGGTTGCTTTCCTGGTTTGGGAAATGAGCTCAGAACTAACTGGTTTAAGATTCTGCCCCATCTTCTGATAGAAGCTTACAAACTCTGGAACCCTGGCCAGTTCCGATGGATCCTTTCTCACCAATTGATCGAGCCCATCCGTTGCCCCTCTCCAGGTCCCAAAATCCGCCCCCTGCCCGATCCACTGGCGAATCAAATCAAGTTGGTCGCCTGTTAAGGGATCCCCCTTGGGAGGCATACGGTCATCATCATCTGCAGGCAGGGACACCCTATTATAGAGGGGGCTCTTGCTGGGATGGTTGGGTACAAGCACAGGTCCCTCATCAGAACCAAACATCAAATGAGCCAACCCATCCATGCGCAGGCCCGCTTTCGGTTTGATCAACCGTCCATTTTTTTCAAAAGGGGCCTGATGACATTCGATACAGCGGTCCTTAAAAATAGGTAGAATTTCTCGCACAAAATGGATACCTTCTCCAAGCAACAGAAGAGGGACCTGAAGAAGCACGGGCAAAATAAATTTTCGGGCAAGCATTCCTAGTTTTGAATATCCGAACAATCCGCAGATCATGCCACTATAAATTGTTCCATTTTGGAAAATAATTTGAGGGAAGCGAAATTGATTTACCCATTTAACTTCAGCAGATCCGCAAGGAATCTCGATTGCTCTTAAATGTATCAATGCCTATGGATTTTAGAAAATTTTCTGTGCATCTCTTCCACCTCAATTCCTTTTCTTTGGTTAATCACCCCCTTTTTTAATGAACCCCAATGATCCCTGGACCGCCTACCTTCTGGCCTTGCTGGCCGGATTGATTTATGCGGGCGGAGCCATAACCGGCAAAAAAGGACTGGAATTGGGATGTGGCCAGGTAAGAACCGTGATTTTATCCAACCTGATTTTATCGGTCTGTTTCATTCCCCATCTTTTCCTTTCCGCCGGTTGGCCAACCCTTAACGAGCTCATCATCGGCTCGGGGTTGGGTTCCATTTTCCTTCTTGCACAGGCCCTGCTCTTCCGGGCATTACGGGCAGGTGATGCCTCGATGGTTTCTCCCCTAATGGGAATTAAATCCATTTTGGTCGCATTCTTTCTGGTTTTGCTTGGGTTCTCCCACGAACCCATTCCCTTGTCCACCTGGTTGGCCGCGGGTCTCACCGCTGTAGCTGTGGGCTTAATTGGATGGCCTGCGAAAAATAGTGGAAGCACCAGTTTCAAGGGAATTATTTTAGCGATCGCTTCTGCTGCCTCCTTCAGCCTGCTCGATTCCATGGTTCCCCATTTTAGTCACCAAACGGATCCTGTGCGGATGCTCTTTTGTATCTTTTGTCCCCTGGGAGTTCTCAGTCTGCTTTTGCTTCCCTGGAAGGAGGAGTCTATTTTCCGGCGGAATCAACCGGGCGATATCTGGGTCTGGAGAAGCGGGATAATGATTGCTTTGCAAGCGGTGCTGATGTCGACCGCGATTGCCTGCTACCGGGTACCCACGGAGGTAAATGTGGTCTATTCGAGCCGGGGATTCTGGACCATCATTCTGGTCGCCTGGCTGGGACAAAGACTTTGCCTGACTGAAGGAACGATTGGGAAATGGGTGAAGATCCGTCGCCTGGCCGGATCCATTCTGCTGGGGGTTTGTATTCTCCTGATTGCCTGAGGCCTTCTGACGGACTAATCCCCATCCTGCTGAATCCGGTCCAGTAAAATTTGCTCAACCAGGGGATGAGCCCCCAGGTTATCCGTTCTGAAAATTTTCATTCCTTTCTCAGTAAAAGGCTGGCAAATCTCTGCCAAATCTCCATCCGGCCCTGCATGCCTGCCGGGCAGAAGAAAAAACTGGGAAACCACCACCTCGGATACTCCCTCCTGGTGCCACTGCTCCAATAAAGTTTCCAGCAAGGGATCATTAAAATCATACTGGGGATCCGGACGACGCTCCATGGCACAGGTGGAAAACCCGGCTATCTGACCACCGAGGATCCTTTGCATTTCTTCACCAACCAGCTCCCTGACTTGATTAACCTCCAACAGAGGAGTTCCATGATCCACCATCGCCACCCGCGGGCTTTGCAAATCATGATTTTTGATTTGGGCTAGGCATAATTCTGCCATCGCTTGAGCCAGGCGGTTATCTCCCGCCTGGTATAAGGGCGGAAGAATCCGATATTTCCTCGAACCAGAGCCCCTCTTTTCCCAGGCGGCCAAATTTTCCGGCAACCAGTCAGTAATCGCAAGGCTGGGCCCGAGGAAAAAAGGAAGAGCCCGGATCTCATTTACTTGTTCAGATTTATCCCCTCCCAGATACTCCTGCATGGACTGACCCGGTTCGCCATTGAGTTGGGCAGGATCGACCTTGTGGGAGTGCATCAACCCGTATGGCTCAATCACACAGTCAGAGGAGCGGGACAAGTGGGTGGCGATCTTTCGCATTTGCAGGATGGAACCTGCCCGCAAGGAACCATTATCGATCAGAAAATATTTTCTATTCTTCAAACCTTTTCCCATTGACGATCAATTCGTGTCGTGCAAGGAAATAAGGGTGGACAGACGGAATGATGGGTTCCGTTATCATTAATTCTAGCGGGAGTATTACTATGAAAGTTAAAGTGTGGTTAACAATTGTTGCAGTTGTGGGCATCTGGATGTCCGGATGTTCGAAGTCCAAATCCTTGTCGCCTGAGGATACAGCCTTGATTAAAGGCACGGACCGAGGAAATTTTGTTTCGGTTACCGGAGTATCAGGCGATCAAGAAGACGAATTTTCACCGATCGGTGACCAAATCAATGGAGCCAATGGATCAGACGGTCTCGCACCCCAGGATCCATTCTGGAGTGACGATGCCCTGTCTCAGGGAGAGCGCCCCTTCGAGCCGATCTTTTTTGGATTTGATCAATACAATATTGGTGCGGATGAACGTACCAAATTACAGGATGTAGCCAGCTATCTTTCCAATAACCCAGGCTCCAAAATCCTCATTGAAGGATACTGCGACTGGAAAGGCACCCCTGCTTACAACAAGTCTCTGGGCGATCGCCGGGCTTCCAGCGTCAAGCAGTACCTCGTGGACCTTGGATCCGATTCATCCAGGATTGAAATTCTTTCCATGGGGGATGAATTGGCCACTCCCAATGCAGACTCCACTACCTCTGCTTTGGAGCGGAAAGCTCACTTCGTTGTTCTTGGCGATTCCTGATTCCCGATCGTGCCTAGACAGGTCGTAGCGGCCGTTCTTCTGGTTTCTTTGTCCTTGGGCATTGGTTGTGCCCGTAAGGCGGAACCGGAAAGCAGCAGTTTCTCCCGTGGGCCCGAATCCACCTTTTCCGACCCAACCCGCGAATTTGGTGAGGAAATCAATGTGGTTTCTCCCGCAGGCTCGGCTCTGCTGGGCAAACTGGGCACGCCGGATCTTCTCCAGCCCAGGGATCCAAAACTGGATACTTTTGGGGATCCTTTCAATGTGGCCCGTCCCTTTGAGCCCATTCTTTTTGATTTTGATCAATACAACATCGCCCAGAGCGAACGCGAAAAAGTGGTTCAGGTGGCTAACTTTCTCAAACAAAATCCCAGTGCCCATCTTTTAATTGAGGGATATTGTGACTGGAAGGGAACTCCTGCCTACAACAAATCACTGGGTGAACGCCGGGCCTCCAACATCAAGGAATTCCTCATTGAACTGGGAGCGGACCAGAACCGGATCGACACCCTGTCCATTGGGGATGAGTCGGCGATTCCCAATGCTACCAAGGATCAGGCAAGACTGGACCGCCGGGCGGATTTTGTCATCACCAAGGATTCGATCCAATAAGATTTATCCTCCCTGCCCGAGCTGCAGGAAAAATTGCTCAAAAGTATCGATCGCCTTGTTCATGATCTCCAGATTGAAACTCTCATCCGGAGCATGCAAATTATCCTCATTGGTGAATAAGCCAAGCATCAGGGAATCCAAACCTGCGATTTCTTTAAGATCGCGGATGATAGGAATACTTCCTCCCTCCCTCAGATAAATCGGCCGGCTGCCAAAGCTTTTCTCTATACAATTTTCCGCCAAGGGAAATGCCTGTTGCATCAACGGTTTGGCCTTGGGATCAGCCCCTGGCTTACCCGGTGGTAAAATCACATAAGGGTCCCCACCACCTTTCGCTTCCACTTCCACCCGGACCGCCGGAGGAAAAGCAGACTGCAAAGCATCCTTCACTTTCCTGGCAATATCTTCCGCGGATTGATCCGGTACCAACCGGCAGGTAATCTTGGCAAATGCTTCCGCAGGAATCACGGTTTTGGATCCCTCTCCCTGGTAACCTCCACCTATTCCATTAAATTCAAGGGTTGGACAAAACCGGATCGCTTCCAGCGGGGAATATCCAGGGGGTGGGAAAAATCCCGGTGAGCCCAGAAAATTGGCATACTCCTGCTCGGTGATCGGAAGTTTACCAAGCTCCTCTTTTTCCCAATCCAGGGGTGGTTTTACCGCATCATAAAAACCAGGTACCGTTACCCTGCCCTGGGCATCATGCAGCGAGGCACAGGCCTGAGCCAGTGCCTGCAGGGGATTAAGCAGGGCACCCCCATGCACCCCGGAGTGAAGATCCTGCTTCGGTCCATAAACTTTGACTTCCAAGGCGACCAAGCCGCGCAGTCCGGTGGTCACCGCAAGCTGATGCGGACCGGGACTGCCCGTATCGGAAACCAGTAAAAAATCTCCCCGCAAGGAATCTTTTCTTTCCTCCAGAAAAGGACGAAAGCTGGGACTGCCAATTTCCTCCTCTCCTTCGATCAAATAAGTGATCCGCAAAGGAAGATCGGGATTCTTTTTCAGTGCCCGGGCCAGGGCAGCCATATGGACAATCTGGGGGCCCTTATTGTCCGCAGCTCCCCGGCCATACAGCCTTCCATCTCTCTCCACTGCCTGAAAAGGATCACTGCTCCACAAATCGAGGGGATCCGGGGGCTGTACATCGTAATGTCCATAAATCACAATCCCCGGCCAGGACGGATCTCCCCGGGTGGCCAGAATTACCGGATGAATGGGGGTCTGTACATGTTCGACCTCAAATCCAAGTTCCTCCAGGCATTGGGTGGCAAAGTCCCGGGCGCCTGTCACTCCCTCTTTGAAAGCAGAGTCTGCAGAAACACTGGGATAGGAGACATACCTGGTTAATGCCTCAATTGG
>JAYPZT010000083.1:0-5379 GCA_038136415.1 Opitutales bacterium | reverse complement strand
ACCGCTAAAGATATAACCTGCCTACAGAGTGCAGACCTGATTGTTTTTCATGGACTCGATCTGGAAGGCAAAATGGCCCGTATTTTAAAGGAAACGAAACGGAATAGTGGAAATCCTTTTTCGCCCTGTGAAAATTTATCCAAGGAAGAATTATTGAGCGATGAAGATGGCACCGACAACACAGATCCTCATCTATGGTTCTCCCCGGATTTATGGATTCAGTGTGGACAACAGGTTGCCGATAAATTGAGCGAACTACTTCCCGATAAAAGCTCAATGTTGCAGACGAACTTAGAGAAGTTTCGGAAATCTGTTGAGGAAATTGACCAATGGGGAAAGTCGCTCATTGAAACCATCCCCTCACAATCACGAATCTTAATTACCAGTCATGATGCATTCCGCTATTTTGGCGAGCACTTCGGCATTCAGGTTCTCGCCCTGCAGGGAATTAACACCCTCGCCGAAGCCGGCTTGGCGGACCGGGCAAACCTGGTCCAATTTATCAAGGATAACCAATCCCCTGCCCTTTTTATCGAAAGCAGTGTGAACCCGAAAGCATTGCAGGAAATTGCCCGCGAAACCGGCTCGGTTATTGGGGGCACTTTATTCTCGGACGCATTAGGAACTGAGGCCCAGCGGGTAGTTGGTCCAAATAGCGAGGTGCTTTCCACTGCTACCTGGCAGGGTATGATGGCTCATAATTTAAGCACGATTCAGAAAGCATTGGTTAAAGCGCTATGAAAACTAACCTGCCCCACCCTCTTGAAATTCATGACCTCACGGTCGGATACAATCAGAAGCCAGTGCTTTACGGGATAGATGTGGAAGTGGAAGAAGGCTCACTCGTTGGTATTATTGGCCCCAATGGAGCCGGTAAGTCCACCTTGATCAAGACGGTGATGGGCATGATGAAACCCGAGGATGGGTATGTGAAAATTTTTGGAGAAACCGGGAAAAAAGCAATCACGCGTGTCGGTTATGTTCCTCAGCGGGAAAGTGTGGACTGGGACTTCCCGGTCACGGCCATGGATGTTGTTCTGATGGGGAGATTCGGTCACACCAGATGGTACCAAAGGGTAAGTAAGAGAGACCGCTTGTTTGCATCCGAATGCCTCGAGCAAATGAGTATGCTCCCCTATGCGGACCGCCAAATTGGCAATCTTTCCGGCGGGCAGCAACAACGCGTATTCTTAGCCCGTGCTCTCGCCCAGCAGAGTGATCTATACCTGATGGACGAGCCTTTCGAGGGCGTCGATGCGGTCACAGAAAAAGCCATTGTCGAATTGCTGAAAAACTTACGGGACCAAAAGAAAACACTTTTGATCGTTCATCACGATCTCTCCACTGCCAAAGAATATTTTGATCAACTGCTACTGCTTAACCTGAGAATGGTCGCGTACGGGCAAGCATCAGATGTTTTTACCAATGAACTACTTCAAAGAACTTACGGCGGGAAACTCACCGTGCTCTCAGAAGTTGGCAGTCGTAACATTGGGAAGAATTAATCGAAACGCAGTCGGTTGATCATGCATTTGAAACGCTTGAGTCAAAAAGTCATTCCCATTTTCTTTTGGTTTCTCTTCGGCTCTGCAAGCTTGGTTCATGGGGAACAAATCGGAGGAATGGCTCAAAGTAATTGGTTTGAGAACATGATGCGGTTTTGGACTTTTGAAGATACATCCATGAGGGTGATTGTCGTGGGTGTCCTGCTCATTGGGATTAACTGTGGACTGATGGGCGGATACATTGTGACCCGCCGACTTTCCATGTTTGGCGATACCCTGTCCCACGCGGTTCTGCCCGGTATTGCGGTGGGGTTTTCTCTTAGCCAATCACGCAATGACTGGGCTCTCATGTCTGGGGCGATCGTGTCTGGCTTTCTCGGAGTGGCTGCTATTTCCTTCCTTACCAAGTATACCAAAATCAAGGCGGATAGTGCGATGGCCCTGATTTTATCTTCTTTCTATGCTCTCGGTATCTGCCTGCTTACCCATTTACAGCAATCTTCCGGGAGTGGTGTGGCAAATCTCGAGAGTTACTTATTTGGATCCTTGGTAGGTTTATCCCATGCGGACCTCTTTCCGATGGTATTTTGCTTACTTTGTGTCGTTCTTACTTTGGTTGGCTTGCATAAAGAGATTATAATTTCGGGATTTGATCCCACTTATGCCCGTTCGATTGGTCTGCCGCTGGACTGGATCCAGTTCTTACTTTCAGCCTTACTTGCGTTTTGTATTGTCACCTCCCTGCAGACCATTGGCGTAGTTTTGGTTTCTGCCCTGTTAATTATACCTGCAAGTACATCTTGGTTACTCACACATAGATTATCCCACTTGCTTACTCTGTCGGCTGTAATTGGTGGCTTAAGTGGAGTGCTGGGTTGCTTTCTTTCTTTTCTCCACCATCGTTTGCCTGCCGGACCAACCATCATTTTGTGCTCCACCTTTATCTTTTTGTGTGTGCTTCTTTTCAGTCCGCAACGGGGGATAATTCCTGTGCGGATAAGATCCAAAAAGCTGGGCCAAAAAATTCGTTGGGAGAATACCCTGAAAGCGTGCTTTCAGGTTCTGGAACAATCAAATTTCGAAGTAGAATCTTTTCCACAGTCGCAGCTGGCCCGCAGAAGAGGAAAAAGTGCTGCTGCAACAGAGAAAGAGGTGGATGTCCTCATCCGCCAGGGATACGCCACCCGAATTCATCAGCCCTTAATACAATCTAACGAACTGCCTTCCGAACCGGTGATCTCCCTAACTCCCAGTGGATGGGAAGTCGCTTGTCGAATGATTCGTAATCACCGGTTATGGGAGCTTTATTTAACCCAAGAGGCTTCCTATGCCTCCGATCATGTCCACGATGACGCGGAAAAAATTGAGCACATCATTGGAGAAAAAACCGTGCGCAGGCTCGAACGGATTCTTTCAAATCCCAGATTGGATCCTCATGGTAAACCCATTCCCAGTCAGTCAGATATCGATCGTGGCTGGATTTCCAGCACCCAAGAGGAACCTGTATGATTATGGACTCTTTAGATCTTCTTCTGGCTCCGTGGTCGACTCCGGAACAAGTATCGTGGAATCTTCAAATTGCGGTCATGGGTACCCTGGTTTGCCTCAGTTGCGGAATTGTGGGCACTTTTATTGTGATTCGGAGAATGGCTCTGCTTGGGGATGCCATAAGCCATGGAATCTTACCAGGCATCGTCATTGCATACCTGCTTACGGGCAGCCTTAGCATTGGCCCCATGTGGATAGGTGCTTGCGTAGCGGGAGTGGCATGCGGATTTCTCATAGAATGGTTGCGAACCCAAACTCCTCTTCGGGAAGACGCGGCCATGGGTCTTACCTTTACCTCTTTTTTTGCCCTCGGTGTCGTACTGCTCAGCAGCGAGGTGAAACATGTTCATCTGGACCCATCCTGCATTCTTTACGGAGAGATTGGATTAGTTCCCTTACAAGGTGAACTTGTTATTGGTGATCTGTGGTTAGGGAATCAAACCATTTGGACCATGGGCTTTATTTGTTTTACCACCTTAGCTTTGTGCGTAGTTTTTTACCGACTCCTTTTGGTTACAAGTTTTGATCTTCACTTGGCAAAATCATTGGGAATGCCCGTCAAAATCATTCAATACGGACTGATGGTAATCCTGTGTTTGGTGCTTACCGCTTCATTCGAATCAGTGGGGGTAATTTTGGTAATATCAATGATGATACTGCCCGCACTCAGTTCCTCTTTTCTCTTCGCCCGATTGCCCATGGTTCTTTTGTGCTGCTTGCCCTTCTCCTGCCTCTATGCCATCGGTGGGATTCACTTGGCACATTTGATGAACTTTCCCATTTCTGCGTCCATGACTCTAGTGGGCGTTGCCCTTTTTGTTCCCTGCTGTCTTTTGGGTCCCAACGGCGGACTGCTTTTCAATTTACGAATTACGCAAAAGCGTAGTACCCAAAAAAGTTTGTCCTCCTAAAACACAAAAGCCCTCACATGGAGGGCTTTTGCTCAAAATTTAAGGTAAGAAGTTTACTTCTTTGCTAGGACAATTTTGCTGGCTTTTTTACTGGAACAGTTACAACCATCAATTGATACGCTATCCCCGGCAGCAAGTTTGGTTGGGCATTCAAATCCATCCATTGCGGTTTTGCTGGAGACCTTTACCTGCTTTTCTTTTTTCCCCTGTTTTACAGTCAAGGTTTTGGAATCAGCATCAAAGCTCACTACTTTACCTTTAATGGTTTTGGATGGGCATCCTGCAAAGACGGAAGCAGCAAGAAAAAGACTGGCGATAAGACTGGTCACTAATTTCATAAATAACTTTGGTTGAGGGTTGAGAAACATTTATTGTCTATCTACCAATCTACTATTTCAAAATAGACAAGAAAGAAGTATTTAAACTTACCCACTTATTTTATGAAAGCACCCACTGTATTTGTGATTCTTTTTTGGATTGGAACGAGCTATTTCGTTTGCTCTTCACTGGTCGCCCATCCCATACCCGACCTGCCCATTTTTGGACAGTTTGACCAAAATGGCAGCAGTCAGGTTGAGGTGGAAATAGACCCCCGTGCTTTTGCGGATGATCCTGAAGCGGAACCTTTCCTGACGGTGCCAGCGTTGGAGGAACTAAACATGTCCGCCCGGCAATATTTATTGGACCAGAGTTTTGAATTGCTCGAAAGCTCTCTTCAAATCCGCATGAATGAACAAAGTTGGTATCTTCCAGATTTTGCCTACGAATTTGCTGAAACCGTAAATAAGGATGAAAACAACCAAACCATCGTTAAGATCCGGGCTTTTACATCCGTGGAGAGAGAAAGTAACGCCTCTTATCAGATTCGGGCAAAGGAAACCGCTCCTCTTGATTTAATTTTCACCAATCAAATTAATGGGATTCCTCACCGAAGGGTAAATGTTCTTTTTCCAGGGGAGGAAAGCTTTGCCCTCCCCTTGCCCGCCTTGGTAAGTCAAAATCAGTCCACAGAAGAGCTTTCCGGTGACTCATTGGATAACCCACCAGTGAAAAGTGATTCACATCACACGCTGAGCACCCTGCTCTCCTTTGCCAGGCAAGGCTTTCTTCATGTCTTACCCCTAGGGGTGGATCATATTCTTTTTGTTCTGGGAATTTTTCTCCTTTCCCGAAAATGGAAACCATTACTCTTTCAAGTATCCGCATTTACCTTAGCCCATACCCTTACCCTTGGTATGGCAACGGTCGGATGGGTATCTGTACCATCCTCGATTGTTGAACCAATCATTGCCGGAAGTATAGCCTTTGTTGCCCTGGAAAATATTTTCTTCCCCAAATATCATGCCCGCAGATTAATCATAGTTTTTCTCTTTGGACTGATTCATGGGTTAGGCTTTGCAGGTGCTTTGTCTGAT
>JAYPZT010000082.1:0-5587 GCA_038136415.1 Opitutales bacterium | reverse complement strand
TTACGCATGCACCATGGCAAACATCCACCAGAGTGGTGGTCTGAGCGACCGGTATCGATGTTAGATGAAGCATTTACTTTTGAAATTCTGGCCCATGCATTGAACAGGCATGCTAAACGCCCCCTCAAAGCTCTCTTACTCGATCAGAGATATTTCCCAGGAATGGGGAACTGGATGGCAGATGAAGTACTTTGGCGAGCGAACCTGCATCCGAATTGTCGTTCACCGATGATGGGTGAGAAAGAACAGAAAAAGCTTTTTCAACAGATTCTTTTTGTGGTTCGGGGAGCAATGAAATCAGTCGGCACCAAGGGCGGAGATCCACCTACCAAATGGTTATTTCACCAAAGATGGAAAGATGGCGGAACCTGTCCAAAATCGGGAGTGGCACTGATTCGGGAAGAAATTGGAGGGCGAACCAGTTGCTGGTCTCCCGCTCTACAAAAGCTGGGAAAATAATCGGATTGCTTCAGCACAATCCTTACTGATTTGAGCGGATAATTCATCCACATTTTCGAATTTCATTTCTGGCCGGAGAAATGAACTTACTTCCATTTCAAGATGTGCCCCTTCCTGCCAGATGGAAACATCCGGTTGTTCCAGGCAGTGTATCTCCCAAAGTGGCACCTCCACTTTTTGCTCCACCGTTGGGCGGATCCCATAATTGGCAACCGCAGGATACTGCACCCCCGTTCTTCTCTCTTTTACTATCCCTGAATAAACTCCGAAAGCCGGTCGAGCCTGTGGGTTCCACTGAAGATTGAGGGTAGGAAAACCAAGGGTGCGGCCCAGTGCTTTACCAGAAATCACTTGCCCAGATACCTTGTAGGGTCGTCCCAGCATTTGGTTTACCTCCTTGATATTCCCCTCAGACAATGCATGGCGGATACGCGAACTGCTCACCGGTGAATCATCCAACACCAAAGAAGGGGCAACTTTGACTTTTAGCCCATGCCCCAAACCGAATTCCTCGAGCATTGCAGAGTCTCCTTTTCGATTTTTCCCAAAGCGGAAATTTTCGCCCACCGTAATTGCTGTCAGCGATGGAATATGCTCTGTGAGAAAAGGGAGAAACTGCTCCGCTTCGAGGCTCGATAAAAGTTGATCAAAGGGCTGAAGGATGACCGCATCCATTCCCGCAGACAATAGACTCTCCGCCTTATCCATTGCGGACATCAATAAGGGTGGTTCCTTTCCGGGACGGAGAAAACCAGCCGGATGCTGAGGAAAAGTCAGGGCAACCCCAGAGCCGGAAAATGAACCAGCCTGTTCAATTGCTAAATCAAGAACAGAGCGGTGTCCACGGTGCACTCCATCAAACATGCCCACCGCCAGGCATACTTCCTGTTCCCATTTACTTCCAAACTGGACAATCGAGTCAAAGACCCGCTCCATCATTAAAGAACATGGGTTGGAACTGCTTCTCGAACAGGAATGAGATGGTTTTGAAATTCTCCCAGGGGAACTTCATTAATTTGCTCAAGGGTGAGAGATTGGGAGATATCAAACTGATCAATCCTGGTTCGTCTGAGACTTTGTAAATGTGCCCCACATCCCAGACGCTGCCCAAGATCATGAACCACCGTGCGAACATAGGTGCCCTTGCTGCAGTCCATAAAAAATTTACCCAAGGGGGATTCCCAATTCTCCAGTTTCAATTCATTGATACGAATAAATCGGGGTTCACGCTCCACGGTTTTTCCTTTGCGGGCCATTTTATATAGGGGCACGCCATCAATTTTCTTGGCGGAGAACATCGGAGGAGTCTGGTATTGATCGCCCAAAAATCCCGCCATTTCCTCAATCAATTGTTCCTCGGACAATCCTTCTGGCAGCGGCTTTTCTGCAACCACTTCCCCGTCCGCATCCTGACTATCGGTTTCCACACCCAGCAGAAAGGTTCCTTCATAGGCTTTATCCAGACTGATTAAAAACTGGGATACTTTGGTTGCTTTACCGACCAGCATAATCAGCAATCCAGTGGCAAGAGGATCCAGGGTCCCGGCATGACCAATTTTTTTCATCCGTAATTTCCGACGCAACCGGTCCACCACATCATGGGAAGTAATACCCTGCGGTTTATCCACCAGGAGAATTCCCTCAAAATCAATATCCTGTCTCGTGCTCATCCTAACTGTCCCTTAGCTGCCAGCTCGAGGTGTTTGCCAATCGCATCCACCAGAGGTGGATAAAAGGCATCAATCGTGTTTTCCACATTGAAACCGGCCGCACAAGCATGGCCGCCGCCGTTAAACTCCTTGGCCAGTAAATCGACCCGAAAACTTTCATCTTTCGCACGGAAGCTTCCCTTAATTTTTCCGTCCCGTTCTTCCAACAGTACCCCGATTTCCACACCATCCAAAGAGCGGGCATAATCGACAAAATTTTCCGCATCCTCAGGCTTGGTTCCGGTCTCGGTATAGTACTTACCTAAAATAGAGCCAATACAAACACGGTCATCATACTCCATTTTGAAACTGGCAAGAAAGCGCTGCAGGAGCTGGATACGACCGGGTTTTTCTTTTTCGTAAAGTTCGTGCGCAATTCCGGAAGGACTGGCTCCCGCTTCGCAAAGAAGCCGGCATACTTCAAAAACCGAAGCATTGGTGGCCGAGTAACAAAACTGACCCGTATCCGTACAGATCCCCAGATAAAGTGCTTCAGCAGTGGTCTGATCCACCTGATAACCCGAGTCAAAAAAGAACTTTGCCAAAATTTCCCCGGTGGCAGAGGCATCAGAGAGAATAAAGTTTTCTTCACCATAATTCGTATTCGAAACATGGTGATCGATATTGAGATCAACCTTGGGAAATCGTTTGCTCAAAGTATCTCCCACCCGGCGGTGATCAGCACAATCGACCGTGATGACCTGATATTCGCCCTCCCCCACTTGGTCCGGAGAATAAAACGGTGTGTCTCCCACAAACTTTTGCAGGGTGCGGGGAATGGGATCTTCATTAACCGCCCGGGCGTCTTTTCCCAAAGATAAGAGGATGCGGGTAAGAGCAACCTGGGAACCAATACAATCTCCATCAGGCCGCCTGTGCCCAAGCACGAGAATTGGAAGTTCGTTGAGGTTGGAAATTGCCTCAGCAAAAGAGACAGATTGTTTCAGAAATAAAGACATGAAATAAAAGGAAAAGGGATATTTATATCACATGTATTCAGGCAGGAAAAGCTTGGAACTAATTTCCTTTTCTGATCAGAAATCCATCTTTATCCAAAGAAACCTGCGGTAGAATTTCCGGCTCCTTCATTCCGTTCAAAACAAACTCACCATCCTTACTGGAGTAGGCAAACCCAGGCAGCATTCTCCCCCATGCCCCCTTCCTGTTTCCTTGCTGGATAGTATTCCCACTTAATTCATTGGGAAGTTGCAGGGCAACCAAACCATTTTGAGAGGTAGCAAGACCATCCACCCTATGGCATTCAGTCCCCTTATCCTGAGTTATCGATTCCCAACTCCCATCCTCATTTTGCTCGAAACCAAATCCAGAAAGTAAGGGAAACCAGGGAAACCATTGGTCCAGCCAGGTTTGATCTCCCGTGCAAATCCTTAGCTTTGGATGATCGATCAGATTGGTTCGTGTAAGACGTATCCAATTTACCCATGGCAAGATCACGGATTCTTCCCGTTGATTGAGTACATCCTGAACCTTCCGTATCCATTTGCCGTAAGGGTCTGATAATTCTCTGCTAGAATTTATTTTCCCAAGAAACTGACTTCTCGAAATTACACATCCGTTCCTGTCCTTAAAAAGGATACCTGAGCTTGAGTGAAAAATTTGTTTTCTCAGGTTGCGGGACATTTCCTCAGTATTTCCCAATTTTTCATGAAAGGACTCTCTCCCCAGCTGCAAAACTGCCTGACGGACAGACTCCGGGGTCGCCTGCTCGGGCTGAATGGGGTGTCCCACCCAAACCGAAACCCGGTAAGGAAAAGACTGTGGTAACTTCCTGAAAAAACACCCGCCTTGGTTGCTGAATACACTTCCCCAAACTCCATCTAAATAGGTCGGGATAATTGGAACCTTGGCTGATTTGGCCAAAAGAATAGAACCACGCATAAAAGGAAGAGTGATTCCAATTCTCGAAATTCCTCCTTCCGCAAAAAGGCAAAGTGGCGTCCCTGCCACCAATCTTTTTACAGATTGCTTTACCGAAGCCAATGAATTGGTGGTTGAGACTGTAAGGGTATCAGTCAGGCGGAATACAGCTTTCATAAACCGGGAACTCGATAATTCCTCATGAGCCAGGTATCTTACTTTTCGGGGAAATGCGGCTCCAATGAATACGGGATCCGCATAGGATAAATGATTACTGACAATCAATGCTCCACCCCGTTCAGGAAAATTTCGCATCCCCCTGATCTCGATCCGGTAAAAAATCCGCAGAAACATATGAAAGAAAGAACGGAGAAGATCCTCAAACAAAACAATCGACACCAGTACCGCCAAAAAACCCAGCGGAAAAAGTAAGATTAAAATCTCAAGTTTTGCCCCCAAACCGAATCCATTCACCAACCATATATGCACACCGATCAGGAGTACTCCTCCTAACTGGGTCAGTAAATTGGAAGCCGCCAGTACCCGACCCCGCTCCCTCGGCTCTGCCTGGTCCTGCAAATATCCATTCAAGGGAACAAAAAATAAAGCCCCGAAAAAACCCAGGGATGCACAGCAGACTTCAAACATTCTTCCCAACGCAGGGAAAAAATAAACACCTGCCAGGCTAAATGTCATGCCGAGCAGTCCAAGGGGACTTAGACCAATCTCAACTCTTCCCTTATTCAGATAGGCTGCAAACAAAGCACCTGCCATAATCCCGACACCCAATAAGAGAAACCAATAGCCATAAAGACTACCCATACCTACCTTCCCATCGATCACCTCTCCCGAAAGCCTAACCAGGACCAAATAGAAAAATCCTCCCACTGCCCAGAAGCATGCATCCCCAAGAGCAGCCCATCGGAGCCTGGGATTCCCCAGCAAATTCTTCAAGTCATGAAAATGACCAAAGAGCAGATTGATACGAAAGGGAGCTTTATGAATCACTCCGGTCGCAGGAGTGGGCAGATTGATCAACCATGAAAGAAGAGCCAAAGCCAAAACGATCCAGACAATCTGTTGAGCCGCTCCCCATCCACTCCTGCCCTCAACAAATTGATCAAATAAAACCGCACCTGTGAACGCACCGGCAAGAATCCCAACCACGCAGAGCATTTCCATCCAGCCCACCGCCTTGCCCAACTTTTCATAACCCACAATTTCCTTAAGGATTCCTTTTTTGGCCGGAGATAAAAAAGTGGACTGGGTGGAAAGCAGGAAAAACCCAATCAGAGCGACGAATAATGATTGTAAGGAAATGCCTAAAAGAATCACTGCCAGAGCCAAGAGCTGTGAAAAAAGGCTGACTCCAATCACCCGCCTCTTGGAAAACCGGTCCGAAACCCATCCGGCCAGTGGAGCAAATAAAATGAAAGGCAGAATCAAAAGCAGGGATGCCCACTGATTAATCTGATCCATGCTTTCTTTTCCGAAATAAAAAGCCGCCAGAACAGGAAGGAATGCTTTAACTGCATTGTCAT
>JAYPZT010000081.1:0-5591 GCA_038136415.1 Opitutales bacterium | reverse complement strand
GAGCAAGCGATTAAAAGCTTGGGCCATCATTCCATTGAAGGAGTTCGGGTGGGTAAAACCATTACCTTTCAGATGGAAGGTTCGGATACTCCCGAAATTCGTGATGAGATCGATCGGTTATGTGATGGCTTGCTCAGCAATCCGGTAATCGAGGATTATCGTTTCGAGATCGAGGCCGAGTGAAGATCTTCCGTCATCTCGACCAAGCCGGTAAAATGGGCTTTGGTCGGTTCGATGAGGAAGGAAAAACCTATCTCATTGTCCAAAAACCGGATGGCTCTTTCGAGGCAACCGATCAGGCAATCACTCCTTTTCAGTTGCTTACCCCGATCGATTTCCGCTGCATTTATGCAGTTGGGCATAATTACCGTGAACATGCTCAGGAAACTGGTGCCGAGGTGCCCAAGCATCCTGTGATTTTTATGAAAGCACCCACCGCGGTTCAAAATCCGGGAGATCCCATTGTGATTCCCCGGTTTTTACGCAGTGATAAGGTCGATTATGAGGGTGAATTGGGAGTGGTCATTGGCCGGCCCTGTAAAAATGTTACTCCGGAAGAGGCTCTTTCCTATGTCCTTGGATATGTCGCTGCGAATGATGTCAGTGCCCGGGACTGGCAAAAAGAGAAGGGGGGTGGTCAGTTTTGCCGGGGCAAAAGCTTTGATACCTTTTGTCCGGTGGGCCCATGCCTGGTGACCACGGACGAATTGCCCGATCCATCGAATCTTACCATTCGTACTTTTGTAAATCAGGATAAGATGCAGGATTCATCGACGGCTGATATGATTTTTAATATTCCCACCCTGATTTCTTTTCTTAGTGGCAGCACTACTCTTTTGCCTGGAACTTTGATTCTCACCGGCACTCCCAGCGGAGTGGGAGAAGCGAGGGATCCGCGAAGATTTCTTGTTCCCGGAGATGAGGTAACAGTGGAGATCGAGGGAATTGGAATGTTGACCAACCCTGTGGTCGAGGAAGTATTTGGCAATGAAACATCCAAGGAGGAAAAACAATCGTGAAGGTAGCAATTATTCAATTTCCGGGATCCAATTGTGATTGGGATGCCGAACATTCCGTCAGGGATGTGATCGGACTGTCCGCGGGCAGAGTATGGCATAAAGACCCCTTGCCTGAAGGAGTAGAGGCTGTGATCGTACCTGGTGGTTTCTCTTTCGGCGATTATTTGCGTTGTGGAGCGATTGCCCGGTTTTCCCCCATCATGGAAGATGTCAAAAGATTTGCCGATCAGGGCGGGCAAGTGCTGGGGATCTGTAATGGTTTCCAAATTCTTTGTGAATCCGGGCTGCTTCCTGGTGCTTTGGTACGAAATGATTGTATGGAATTTCGTTGCATCAATCAGGCCCTCAAGGTCGAAAATTCCAACGATCGCTTTAATCAGGATATTCTTGGGGCGGAACTTACACTGCCAATTGCTCATGGGGAGGGGAATTACCGGGCGGATGAAGCCGTGCTTGCACAGTTGGAAGCCAATAATCAAGTGCTCTTGCGGTACCAACCCAATCCCAATGGTTCCCTTAATGATATTGCAGGAATCCGTAACCAGACGGGTAATGTTTATGGTATGATGCCCCATCCTGAGCGTGCGGTGGAGGATCATCATCCCTGTCTCGATGGTTTGCCGGTGTTGCGTGCCTTTTTACAGCCCCTGCTTACTTCCTCCCCAGTCGAACTTTCTGCTTAAGTCATGGAAACCACTGCCACATCTCTTCCCCCCAATCCGGATCCCTGTTTGAATGTTGAAATTACTCCCGAGCTGATTGCACAGCATGGCCTCTTGCCTGAGGAGTATGATCAAATTCTGAAAATTCTTGGACGCACGCCCAATCTTACTGAGCTGGGAATTTTTTCTGTGATGTGGTCTGAGCATTGTGCGTACAAAAATACCCGGAAATTGCTCAGGCTTTTTCCCACCGAGAAAAAAGATAAGGATGCCATCGGTCAGGTGTTGGTAAAAGCTGGCGAGGAAAATGCCGGAGTTATCGATGTGGGTGAGGGCTGGGGAGTGGCTTTTAAAATTGAGTCTCACAATCACCCCAGTGCAATTGAACCCTTTGAGGGTGCAGCCACTGGGGTGGGTGGTATCGTGCGCGATATTTTTACCATGGGTGCCCGCCCGGTGTTGTTAACCAATTCATTACGCTTTGGTTCTCTCGAGTCCAGTCAGGTTAAGAGATTGTTTCGTGGAGTTGTCAGCGGAATTTCCCATTATGGAAATTGTTTGGGTATTCCGAATATGGGCGGCGATGTTTACTTTGATGACTGTTACGAGGGTAATCCTCTGGTGAATGCTCTCTGTGCTGGAATTCTCCGTCATGAGGAAATTCAAAAAGGTGCAGCCACAGGAGTGGGCAATCCGGTGTACTATGTTGGTCCGGGTACCGGTCGTGATGGACTGGGCGGTGCCAGCTTTGCCTCCCGTGAATTAACTGAGGAAAGTGCGGAGGATCGGCCTGCGGTGCAGAAAGGGGATCCCTTTATGGAGAAACTCCTCCTTGAGGCCTGCCTCGAGATGATGTCCATTCCCGGCTTGGTTGTGGGTATTCAGGATATGGGAGCTGCCGGACTTACCTGTTCCACCTGTGAAACCGCATCCCGTGGGGACTCTGGCATTGAAATCGATTTGGATCTGGTTCCTCAGCGGGAAACCGGAATGAATTCCTATGAAATCATGCTTTCCGAGAGTCAGGAACGTATGTTGGTCATCGTAGCCAAAGGGCGTGAGCGGGAGCTCGAAGAAGTTTTCGAGAAATGGGATCTGCATGCCGCCCATATTGGCGAGGTTAAAGAAGGAGATCGTATGGTTGTCCGCCACAAGGGTGTGGTGGTGGCGGACCTGCCTGCAAAATCCTTAACCGATGAAGCCCCGGTCTACGACCAGCCAACCCGTGAGCCTGCTCATTTGCTAAAAGCCCGGGAATGGAAAATTGAATCCATTCCTGAGCTTGCATCGGACGGGGTGGAGGGTGCTTTGCTTGGTTTACTCAAGCATCCCACCATCGCGTCCAAAAGATGGGTATGGAAGCAATATGATCACATGGTGATGTCAGGCTGCACGGTTGAGCCAGGGAGTGATGCCGGGGTGGTCAAGCTAAGCATTGCGGGGATCAATAAGTATCTCGCCATTGCCAATGATTGTAATAACCGCTTTTGCTACCTCGATCCCTATACTGGTGCTCAGATCGCATTTGTTGAATGTATGCGCAACCTGGCATGCTCAGGAGCTAGGGCTCTTGCTGTTACTGACAACCTGAATTTCGGAAATCCCAACAAGCCAGAGGCTTATCATATGCTCAAGGAATGTGTGAAGGGATTGGCAGATGCCTGTGCTCATTTCGATGTACCTGTGGTCGGCGGGAATGTCAGTCTGTACAATGAGCATGGGGAGGGTGCAATCGATCCAACTCCCGTTGTTTCCATGGTGGGCTTAATTGATCATGCGGACAAGGTGACCCGTAGCACTGTCGAGGAAGCTGGGTTGGAACTGCTTTTACTTGGTGGTCTCCCTGATGAACTCGGAGGCAGTTATTATTTGCAGACTCAATATAATCAAAAGGAAGGAACCTGTCCTAAAGTAAATCTCTCAGCGGAAAAAGCCCTTCAGGATCTATTAATTTCCCAAATTGAAGAAAATAAAATCACTGCTGCCCATGATATTGCTGAGGGTGGTTTGCTGGTTTGTTTATCGGAGATGCTCTTCAATGAAGCTGGATTGGGTGCAACGGTTTCTTTAGCTGATCATGGACCATCGGACCGCTTGGACGCTCTGTTATTTGGCGAAAGCCAGGGAAGGGTAATCATTGCGGTAAAAAAGGATGATGTGAATGCAATCTTGGATGCAGCCAAGGAGGCTAATTTATCTGCGATCTCGCTTGGATCATCCAATAATTCCGGGAAATTGAAAGTTGAGGTCGCTGGTTCTGTAGTTCTCGATGCGGATGTTTCCGGCTTGAAGAATGCATGGGAACGCGCAATTCCTGATCATATGGAACTTGCCTAATCCAGAACTGGAGCCCTTTTACTCATGAGCGACGAAATTGGACATCACTGCGGCATCGCCATGATCCGCCTAAAGAAGCCGCTCTCCTATTTTAACGAAAAATACGATACTCCAATCTGGGGTTTTAATCAGTTGTTTCTTTTAATGGAGAAGCAGCATAACCGTGGTCAGGACGGTGCCGGTATAGGGTCGATGAAACTGGATATGCCGGTGGGGGAGTCCTTCATGTTCCGTGAGCGTAGCACCAGTTCCAAAGCCCTGGCCAAAATTTTTGGAGCCCAACACAAAGCCCTTGGTAAAATGGTAAAAAAGGGGCGAGCATTCTACGAGTTTCCAGAAACCATTAAGAAGCAATTTGATTACGGGGGAGAAATTCTTCTCGGCCACTTAAGATACGGCACATCCGGGCAGTATGGTTCCAATACCTGTCATCCTTATTTCCGTAAAAGTAACTGGCCCAGTAAGAACCTGATGATTGCGGGTAATTTCAATCTCACCAATGTGGAGGAACTAAACCAGAGACTGGTGGACCGGGGACAGCATCCGGTTTTTGATACAGACACTCAGGCAATTCTTGAGGAGTCTGGCTACTATTTGGATTCCGCGGTGGATCAACTTTCAAGAGATGCATCTGAGCAAAAGGTAACGGGAGAGGATCATACCCGCTGGATAACTGATAAATTAGACCCTGTGGCCATCTTTCGGGATGCCTCCAAAAACTGGGATGGTGGCTACGCTCTGGCAGGTATTTTGGGCACGGGTGATTGCTTTGCCATGCGTGACCCTAACGGGATTCGGCCAGGATATTATTTTGAAGATGATGAAGTGTTTGCGGTTGCTTCTGAGCGGGCGCCTTTGATGACAGTCTTCAATAAAAAGATGGAGGAAATTTCCGAAATTGAGCCGGGGGGGATTCTTGTTTTCCGTCCAGACGGATCATTGATCAAAGATCAGTTTTGCGAAGCCCCTCAGAAAACCAGTGGCTGTTCCTTTGAGCGTATTTATTTTTCACGGGGAAATGATCCGGATATCTATGCCGAGCGCAAAACACTGGGTGCTTTGCTGGTTCCACAGGTTATCGAGTCAGTGGGCGGGGATTTCTCCAAGAGTGTGTTTAGTTATGTTCCTAATACTGCGGAAAGTGCGTACTACGGGTTTATGGAACAGCTTCGACTTGTTCGCCGTGCGGAAGTTAAGCAACGCTTAATGGATGCTCAGAAAACAGGAGAATTAACCGATTCTTTGATCGACGAATTGGTGATGGATAACTGGCCCAAGGGGGAAAAGATTGCCAACAAGGATATTAAACTTCGAACCTTTATTAGCCAGGAGTCTGGTCGTGCTCAATTGGTTTCCCATGTTTATGATATTACCTATGGTGTGGTCCGCGAAAAGGAGGATGCCCTTGTCTGTATCGACGATTCCATTGTTCGTGGAACCACTCTTAAGAAAAGTATTTTGAAAATCTTGGGCCGTTCCAAGCCCCGTAAGTTGGTCATTGCCTCTACCGCTCCCCAAATTCGTTATCCTGATTGTTACGGCATTGATATGTCCGAGTTGGGTAAATTTATCG
>JAYPZT010000080.1:0-5630 GCA_038136415.1 Opitutales bacterium | reverse complement strand
GAGATCTATCGGGAGATTGCACAAAGTGATGGCATCTCTATTGGTGAAGGTGCCAGAGAATTCCTCACTCTTATCCAGCAAAAAAAGATCAGATCTGTAGTTGGGTCTTCAACTGAACGAGCAAATATAGAATTAGCAATCCAACAGCATAAACTTGAGGATTTTTTCGAGGGCGTCATCGCATCGGAGGATGTTTCAATAGGCAAACCTAACCCTGAAGTTTTTCTTAAAGCAGCCAATATTCTTGGACTATCTCCAAGCGAGTGTCTAGTCATCGAAGACAGTCCACATGGCATAGAGGCAGGACAAAGAGGGGGCATGAAAACCTTGGCACTTACTACGACCCATACCAATGATGTATTTTCAGAACTTAAGCCAGATCTTGTCTTTTCCTCGCTTAAAACCATAGATCTTGATCAAGTAAAGCAACTCTTCGAATAAACAAAAGTTATGTTCTCCAAAATTTCTTTTCACCAAAGGGTGATGCTTGCTCTCCTTCTTGCTTTTTCCCTCGGATTATTCACCTATTTCCAATCCGAGGACGGGAATCATTCCAGTGGATTTCATTACCTGCTACTTGCCTGTGATTTTTTGGGAACTCTTTTTCTCAATGCACTAAAGATGGTGGTCATTCCCTTGGTGGTTACATCCGTGATTTGTGGGGTTGCCCAGATTTCGGCAGATAAGGATTTTGGCAGACTTGGCTTGAAAACTGTACTTTTTTACTCCCTGACCGGCCTGCTTGCTGTGGCCACTGGATTAATCTGTGTCAACCTGCTTCAACCGGGAGAAGTCGAACCGACACTCAAAGAACAAATTCTCAGTAACCAGAGTGCAGATGTTTCATCCAAAGTGGACCAGGCGATGCAAACTGCCGACCACGGATGGGAAAATATCCTGCAGGTTTTCCACAGGATGGTTCCCTCCAACCTTTTTGATGCAGCGGTAAATGGTCAGTTACTGGGTTTGATTGTGTTTGGTTTATTGTTTGGATTTTTTCTCGGTAAACTAAAGGGGGAACTGAGGGAAACCCAACTGAGGTTCTGGTCTGGATTGCAAACCATCATTCTCAAAATCACCCAGGCAATTCTTGCGTTTGCACCGATTGGGATTTTTGCCCTGGTCACTCCCACCATTGCCAAGAGTGGACTCAGTGCTTTTTGGCTGATGGGCTCTTTTGCTTTAACCGTGGTACTTGCTCTTTCCGTTCATGCTCTGATTACCCTCCCAATTCTTCTCAAATACCTGGGAAGGATTTCTTTCCTGGATCACTACAAAGCCATGAGCCCTGCTCTACTCACTGCCTTTTCCACGGCATCTTCCTCAGCCACCCTACCCTTAACCATGGAATGTACCACCCGGCGGGTTGGAGTATCCCCGAAAATCAGTGGATTCACTCTCCCTCTTGGTGCCACCCTGAATATGGACGGCACTGCCCTTTTTGAATGTGTAGTGGTTATTTTTCTCGCCCAATTTTTTGGCATTGAGATGAGCTGGGCCACCCAATTTTTAGTCGTTGTTCTCGCTCTGCTTACCTCCGTGGGAGTGGCTGGAATACCTTCTGCCAGCTTAGTGGCCATTCTGGTTATCCTGCAAGCCGTAGGATTTAGTGAACAAGCCATCGCAACTGGGGTGGGAATGATTTATGTGGTCGACCGGATTCTGGATATGTCCCGAACCATGATCAATGTGCTGGGCGATAGCTGTGCCGCAGCCATCATTGGAAAAAGTGAAGGAGAAAAGAACTACTACGCTCCCTCCTGATTTTTTCTTCGGGTTTGAATTTTAAATTACATTCCGAATTTTCTCCCCAGGGAGACCAACCAAATGCCATTGCAGAACTTTATCAATCGATAGAATCTGGCAACCGCGATCAAACCCTGTTGGGGGTAACCGGATCAGGGAAGACTTTCACCATGGCAAACCTGATTCAGAATCTGCAAAGACCAGCCCTGATTATTTCCCACAACAAAACCTTAGCTGCTCAATTATATTCTGAATTCAAAGCCTTCTTCCCTGAAAATGCAGTGGAGTATTTCGTCAGCTACTATGACTACTACCAACCGGAGGCTTATGTTCCATCCACGGATACTTTTATTGAGAAAGACTCCTCCATTAATGAAGAGATTGAGCGGTTAAGGCTGGCAGCCACCGGATCCTTAATCAGCAGAAATGATGTAATCGTAATCGCCAGTGTTTCCTGCATCTATGGGCTGGGGTCTCCGGATGACTTCCGGGCTCTATCTGTGGAGGTGCAGAATGGTCAACAACTCAACCGTGACCAACTGCTCCTGCAACTTGTGGAGGCATTGTATAACCGGAACGACATCGATTTACGGGCTGGCAGATTCAGGGTGCGGGGCGATATTGTAGATGTTTTCCCTGCTTATACCCAGCAACCCCTGCGTATCGAATTCTGGGGAGACGAGATAGAGCGACTCTCTGAATTCGATTTGCTAACCGGAGAAACCATTCAGGTGCTTGATTCTTACAGAATTTATCCTGCCAACCAATATGTCACCACCAAGGATAAAATAGAGAGGGCATGTAAATCGATAGAGAAAGAACTCAATGAACGGGTTGACTGGTTCGAGAAACAAGGGCTCTTACTTGAAGCACAACGCATTCGCATGCGCACAGAATATGATTTGGAAATGCTGCGCGAAATAGGTTTCTGCAACGGCATTGAGAATTATTCCCGCCATCTTTCCGCCCGGAAGCCTGGTCAGAGACCGTGGTGTCTTCTCGATTTCTTTCCTGATAATTTTCTGGTTTTTATCGATGAGAGTCATGTCACGATCCCTCAGCTCGGTGGCATGTACCATGGAGATTTGGCCAGAAAACAAAAGTTGGTGGATTTTGGATTCCGGCTACCTTCCGCCCTGGATAATCGCCCATTGAAACCAGATGAGTTTCAAGAGGTAACTGGGCAGACCATTTATGTATCCGCGACCCCTGCTGCTTTTGAGCTGGAAAAGTCCGCCAGAGTGGTTGAGCAATTAATCCGCCCTACTGGATTGCTGGATCCAGAGATGGAAATACGTCCGATTAAAGGCCAGGTGGAGGATTGTATTGAGGAGATTAAAAAAGAAGTTGAAAAAGGAAACCGGGTACTTGTGACCACCCTCACCAAAAGAATGAGTGAGGATCTGACTGAATTCCTCAGGGAGCGGGAAATTAAAGTAGAATACCTCCACTCTGATATAGACGCGATTGAACGGGTGGAAATCCTACGCAATTTAAGAGCAGGTGCTTTTGATGTATTAATCGGAGTAAATTTGCTCAGGGAAGGGCTGGACTTGCCTGAGGTTTCGTTGGTAGCGGTGCTCGATGCGGACAAAGAAGGATTTCTGCGCAGTGAAACCAGTCTCGTGCAAACCGCAGGAAGAGCGGCCCGCCATCTCGAAGGGCGGGTAATCTTTTATGCAGATCAAATGACTAAATCCCTGCAGGCAGCCTGGGATATCTGTACTTACAGAAGAGAAAAGCAAATGCTCTACAATAAACAAAATGGGATCAGCCCCAAAAGCGTGAACAGACCCATTCAGGAGAGTCTCAGAGAGAGTCTTGGTGACGACAAGGAGGATCTCATGGAAGTATCCGAAGCCGCCTCCAGCAAGGACCTCAAAAAACTGATAAAACAACTTGAGGCCGAAATGCTGGCCGCAGTTAAAAAATTAGAATTTGAAAAAGCCGCCCTACTCAGAGATCAAATCGAATTCCTCAAGCAAGGAAAGAGCACCAAGAAAACATTGAGAAAAGTCAAATATCCAAGTCAACCACGCTCCCCCAAAAGATATGGCAGGAAAAAGTCCTAAATCTCTTGCTGGTTTTTCTTGTGCACTTTTTTTTCTTCTTGGAAACTTGCATGGGGAAATTATCAATCGCAAACATCTACTTTTTCATTTTGATAAGGTCGAAATATCAGGAGAGATAAGTGTCTTTATTGAACCGGGAAAAAGAAACCGGGAAATGGAAATATTTGCGGATCAGGAAATCATAGACTCGGTTGGGTTTAGGGTATCCAATCGGACTCTATTCGTTGAGGCCAACAATACCTACACCTTCAAACGCAGAATCCCTTTCATTGGATTATCTGCTACCAGAAGCTTCCCCGTGGAAATCTCCATAAACATCGAATCACTTAAAGAAGTCAGTGTTCGTGGAAAAAGTAGTCTTTCACTCCATGGAATTGAGAGTGAAAGTTTCCAATTTAATTTCGAGAGCACAGGAAATGCTCATATCAATGAAATGAAAAGCCCGAATTTAAAAATTATGCATCGTGGAGCGGGAGATGTTTCCCTTCGAGGGAGTAAAGTTGATATGCTTGAACTCAAAATCTCAGGCACTGGCAACTTGGCCGCAGAAGAGCTCTTTATCGATCAAGCAAAAGTGATCCACACCGGTAGTGGATTGGTCACTTTAGCCCCGAACCTATGGCTGGATGCAAAGATATTAGGAACCGGCAACATCAGACTTCTTGAGAAACCGGACGGCATGGTTTTACACCGCGAGGAAAATGCGGGTCACCTCATTCAGGAGTATGAGTATAAAGAAGAAGATTAAATAGAAATCTCTTCGCCTTCCACAGCCGGGCGAACACCTGAACGAACCTTGGCTGCCTGTTGAGCAATCTCGTCCATCTTCTTATCATCATGAGAGGGATCATGATGGAAAAGAAAAGTCTGCTGAACCGAGGCTGCCTCAGCAACTTTAATTGCCTCCTGCCAGGTGGAATGTCCCCACCCTTTGAAGTTTGGATACTCTTCATCGGTGTAGGCAGAATCGTAGACCATAACATCCGCATTTTGTGCCAAACCGACTACATTTTCATCTAGTCGACCCTCGTAGTGCTCTGTGTCTGTACAAATAGCTAAGACTTTTCCTCCAAATTCAATTCGATATCCACAGGCACCATTAGGGTGATTAAGGGCAGCGGTTTTGATAATAATTCCTTCTCCCAAATCAAAAGTTTTGCCGCAGGTAAAATCACTAAAGACACAAGCTTTCTCAATTAACGCACTGGGAACAGGAAATACGGGGTCTTTCATCAGCATTGTCCCAATGATCCCCTGCAGATCATAAGTATCACCATCCAGGTGACCTGCATTGAGCCGAACATTGCTGTTCGGGTTATACAGGGGGGCAAAAAAGGGTAAGCCCTGGATATGGTCCATGTGGGTGTGGGTGAAGAAGAGGTCTGCATCAAGCAGATTACCTTCGTTCAGCATAATTTGCTTTCCCAGTAAACGGATGCCGGTTCCAGCATCAATTATGATCCGCTTGGCACCGCATGTAATTTCAAAACAAGTCGTATTACCCCCATACTTGGTAGTCGAGGGTCCGGGACAAGGTATACTTCCTCTAGTACCCCAAAATTTGAGGCGAAAATTATTTAATTGAGACATGAAAGATTTTTAAATTATTTCCCAATGATAAAAGCTTGGCAACCATCAATATACGAGCCAACCGGAAGCATTTCATTCAGAATCAACCCAATTTCCAAACTCATCCTGAAAGGAATTGGTAATACGGCCATCCCCCCAATCGTATTGTCCTTCGATTGCTAGCCCATTTTCAAAAAATCCAGTATAACTGGAACCGTCTCCAAAATCTATCACGCCATTCCC
>JAYPZT010000079.1:0-5749 GCA_038136415.1 Opitutales bacterium | reverse complement strand
ACCCGCGACCTCCGGCGTGACAGGCCGGCGCTCTAACCAACTGAGCTACTACCCCCGCTCAAAGTCGAGTAATAAAATCATCCTTCTTCAAGAAGTCAAGGAGCAAGGTGTAGGTAATTTTTGATGGAGAAAGAATCCAAAATAGGCACTTGTTTGGGGTTGGAGAATCTGGGGAACTGCGCAATCTGAGGGGGATGAGTGATTTGCAGATTCATAAAATGGAACTTGGTCCAATTGGAACGAATGCTTTTCTTCTTTGGGAAGATGGAAAGCAGGATGCAGTGCTGATTGATATTCCACCTATGAGCAAGCATGAGATTGACAGTGTTTTGGCAGACAAAGGGCTAAAGGTTGCTCAGATATGGCTGACTCATGGACACTGGGATCACATGGCTGGGGCGTGGGAGTATGCAGGTGAAGGAGTTGAAGTGATTGGCCACAGGGCGGACGAGATTATGTTTCGGGATCCTGGGATTATGTCAGGTTTTTCTGTGCCGGGTATGGAATTAAAGCCAGTTGCTATTACCAGGTGGGTAGAAGATGGGGATGAGATGGAATTATGGGGGAGGAAAGTGAAGGTTTTGCATTGCCCGGGACATTGTCCAGGCAATGTAGCTTTCTATTTTGAGCAGGAGCAGGTTTGTTTTGTGGGAGATGTAATTTTTTCGGGCAGTATTGGCCGTACGGATCTACCGGGGGGTGATTTTTCCGATCTGGAGAAATCGATCAGGGAGAAAATATACCGCTTACCTGATGAGACGAGGCTGGGAGTGGGGCATGGGCCCGACACAACTGTGGGTCAGGAAAAGCAGACCAATCCATTCGTCCGCCCATAAAATTTTTGTAATTCCAATCCTTTCAGATGATCAAGTTGCTGGATCCAGCCGATGAGGTATTTGATTTCAAGGAGATATTTACCGGTGAGCTGGAGTCTATTTTTAAACCGGCTGGCTATTTGCAGTCCGCACTTGAATTGGAGCACCGGCCCGAGCAGGAAAAGATGGCGAGGCGGGTGGGCGCAGCTTTGGCTGCGGAGGAGCCATTACTTTTTGAAGCCGGTACAGGGGTGGGTAAAAGCCTGGCCTATCTGCTCCCCTCCATTCTCTACAGCAAACTAAGCAAGAAAAAGGGGGTCATTGCGACCAATACGATTAGTTTGCAGGAGCAATTAATTGGAAAAGATATCCCCATGATCAGGGATTTATTCGGCAAAGTGGATTCCTTCAAAAAATATCAGGACTTCCGCTGTGCACTTCTGGTGGGAAGAGCGAATTATCTATGTACCAACCGTTTGTCCAGAGCCCTGAGAGGGCAGGGTGACTTATTTGAGCACAGGCAAAGGGAGGAACTGGAAAGAATTGCCCAGTGGGCGAGCGATGGACCAGAGGAGGGAATCCGTCAGGAAATATCTCCAGCCCCAAGCTCGGTGGTGTGGGATCAGGTAAATGCAGACTCCTCCTTATGCTCCCCTAAAAATTGCCAACCTGATACCTGTTTTTATCGGAGGGCTCGCAGCCGGGTGGATCAGGCTGATTTGGTTATCCTAAATCACAGCCTGCTTTTTTCCCTAATCGGGGCGGGAATTGTTCCCAGTGAAGATGATTCTGGGGTGTTATTTCCTGATGATTTCGTGATTTTTGATGAGGCACACGAAATACCGGATGTGGCCAGTGATCATCTTGGGATCTCAGTGAGTTCCTGGGCAATGGAGTCCTTTTTTAAAAAGCTCTACAATGCAAAAAAAGGGAAGGGAGTATTAAAAAGAATTGGCAGATCCAGCGATTTTGAAGCAATTGAGCAGGCAGAATTGGCAACTGAGGACTTTTTTAACCATTTACACCTCGAAGTGCTGGGGGAAAGAGACAGGCTACGCTTGCGGGAGCCCAACAGCTTGCCGATTGAATTATTTCCTCCTTTTGGACGGGCATTAAGGAGCCTGATTGAATTGTCGGACCGGGCGGATGATGAGCCGACCAGGCTGGAGTTGAAGGACCAGATCAAACGGGGGCAGGCCTATTTGAGTGCAATTTCAGAATTTATCGAAGTGAAGGATAAGTCCTGCGTGTACTGGCTGGAAAGAGGAGGGAGCAGAAACCAGTTGATTTACCTGCGGAGTGCCCCGCTTTCGGTAGCATCCATTTTGGCGGAGGAACTTTTTGCGAAACCGACATCGGTGATCATGACCAGTGCCACCCTGACCCGCAAGGGTTCGGCTGCTACTTTCAGCAAACAGATCGGGGCGGAGGATGTTCCGCAATGTCTGGTAAGCTCGCCGTTTGATTACGAAAAAAACCTATCCATCAGTATATTTAATGATTTTCCCGAGCCGATGCGGGGAGACCGGACGAATTATCTCAAATACCTGGTGGAGGCGATTTTTTCTCTTTCCACAGCCAAGAGTGGTGGAACTTTAGTCCTTTTTACCAATTATGCTGATTTGCATCACTGTTATGAGCAACTTCGCCCAAGATGGTCTAAAACCCACCGTTCCCTTTATGCTCAGGGAAAAGAATTCTCCCGTTCAGAGTTGGCGAAAAAAATGATAGAGGAGGGGGATGTGCTGCTACTGGGAGCGGAGAGTTTCTGGAAAGGGTTTGATGCCAAGGGGCAATGCTTATCCCAGGTGATTTTAACCAGGTTGCCCTTCGAAAATCCCAATCATCCCTTATTGGAAGCTAAGTCGGATATGCTGGAAGCCCAAAATAAAAGTGCGTTCCGGGAAATTACGCTTCCTTCGGCGGTGATCAAGTTTCGTCAGGGGATTGGCCGGCTTATCAGGTCGCAAACGGATTGTGGTGAATTGGTCATTTTGGACTCCAGAATTTTGAATAAAAATTATGGCTCTGAGTTCCTTGGCGAATTACCCAAGAAATCTTACCAGACATTAAGCTTGCTTGACCTGTCTGGGGAATATCATGATAGTTAGAATTTCGTTGATTTTTATGCCCTTTTCCTTCTATGAGTTAGTGCAGTATATGTATGAATACCGCATTAAAACCAGCTAAGCTTGCCATGGAATTACTCTCTCATGGTCACAGCGATGTTGGGTATGTTCGGGAAACCAACGAAGACTCTTTTCTGAACCGTCCCGATCTGGGAATCTTTGCGGTTTCTGACGGAGTGGGTGGACTTCCTTACGGTGCTTTGGCGAGTAAACTGGCGGTTCAAAATTACGAAGCTTTTTTCAATCACAACCCTAATCTCGATAGCTTAGACACTTTCAAATCCATCTTTTTCAAGATTCACCAAAATGTGTTAAGCTGTGGAAATATCGTTGGCGGTCAAAATGGTATAGGCACCACCTTCTCTGGGATTAAGTTTTTGGAGAATAGTTTTGTCTATGCCCATGTGGGTGATTCCTGCATCCTCCATTTTACGCAGGCCAATGGCATCACAGAAATCACCAAAGCCCATACTCTTGCGGCAGAATTGATTGCCAAACATGGGCCCGAGTCTGCCAAGGATATGCCCGAGCATTACGCCCATACCCTGACGAGATGTATGGGGCAGGATATTGATTTTGATGTGGATGTGGATCAGGTGAAAGTAAGTTCAGGCGATAAAATTTTGATTTGCTCCGATGGGGTGACCAATATGGTGGACTTGGAAGAAATTGAACAATTGTGCAAAACCCTCGAGCCCGAGAATTTGATCCACACTCTTATAGATTTGGCAAACCAGAATGGCGGTTTGGATAACTCCACTGCCGTTTGTGTACAAATCGTTTAGGGAGCTGAAATTGGATGTCGGAGCGGATTACGCAATTCCGGCAGAAGCTCAGTACTTCTCCCGAAAATCTTCTCTTTAAGTACAGCCTAGCTCAGGCCCTTTTTGAAGAAAATCATTTTGATGAAGCGATTGAGCTTTTTGAGGAATGTATTGCCGATAGGGCAGACTGGATGCTGGTTGCACTGTATCTTGGCAAGGCTTACCTCGAGACAGGTAATTCCGGTAATGCAGAGAAGTATCTTACTCTAACCATTGAGCTTGGACAGAAGCAGAATCATGATGACCCAGTGGAAGAGGCAAAACAACTATTGGCAACCCTACCCAAGTAAAATAACCGTGTTTTCTCGCCTGTAAACGGAAGCTGTTGCTGGTGAAAATCCTCGGTAAAGTATCCCTGGTCAGTGGTGCCACTTTGTTATCCAGAATTCTCGGTCTAATCCGGGATATTCTCTTTTTTTCTATCTTTGGCACATCGGTATTCGGAGAGGCTTTTTTACTGGCATTCACTTTCCCAAATCTATTTCGCAGAATGTTGGGAGAGGGCACGCTGACTTCTGCCTTAATTCCATCTTACACATCTGTTTTAAAAAAAGAGGGTCAAGTGCAAGGATTTAGCCTGCTGAATCAGGTATTTACCCGCTTGCTTGTTTTTTTGGGTATTTTGACCCTGATCATTTGCTGTATTTGCTGGCTCTGTTTGTCCACCGGTTTAATAGGGAATGAAAAATGGGTGCTGGGGGCGCAGTATACCACGATTACTTTTGGCTATGTTCTGCTGGTTTGTTGCTCTGCCATTCTGATTGGAATCCTGAATGTGCACGATCGATTTTTGGAGGGTGCGATTTCACCGGTCATTCTTAATGGGTGTATGATTGTTGTTTTGGCTTTTGGTTTTTCCCCCTGGTTGAGCGAAAATCATCAAATCGCTCAGCTTTTGTGTGTTGGGGTGGTAGTTGCGGGAATTTTGCAACTGGCGATGCCATGGCTCAAATTAAAAAAGAGTTTCCAGTGGAAATGGTCTTTTTCGCTGGAGAAATCAGATGAATTTATCCGGCTCAGCAAATTATTTTGGGTGGGAGCTTTGGGGGCTGCGGTTGCTCAGCTGAACATTCTCGTTTCCAGGCTTTTGGCATATTCTCTGGAGGAAGAAGGGGCCTTAGCTTTTCTCTATTTATCTGCCAGATTGGTGGAGCTTCCCTTGGGTGTGTTTGCTATTTCTGTGACCACGGTATTATTCCCTCTGCTTGCACGGAGCAGTGAAGATGGAGATTTGAATGGTTTTGAGGCATACTTTTATAAAGGCGTCAGAGTTATCGCAGCAATTGCAATCCCGGCTTCGGTAGGATTGTGTTTGTTGGCTGAGCCGATCATGCAGCTGCTTTATCAATGGAAAGAGTTTGATTATAGCAGGGTGGTGCAGGGTGCTAAGGTTTTGGAGGTGGTTGCCTGGACTATTCCGGTTTATGCGGTTTCTTTGTTTTTGGTGAAAGTACATCATTCACGCAAAGATATGAAGGCACCACTTCGTGCAGCGTTGGTTAGCTTGGTTGCAAATTTTTTGCTCAGTCTTCTGTTGATGGGAAACTATGGAGTTTTCGGTTTGGCTTGGGCAAATTTAATTTCTGCATTTTGTCAGACTACGATCCTTATGTTAAACCTATCCTTTTTTAAATTTCAGGACTTAATAAGAACCAAGAAATTCGCTTTGGTGGCAACTACTGTCGGGTGCTTAGTTATGGCCACTTTTCTCTACTATTGCCAACCGTTATTACCGGTTGCCGAGACTAAAATTGGATTGCTCGTAAAAGTGCTCTTTCTCGTCTTCTCCTCAATCCTAATATACGGGTTGGCACTGGGAGCAATGAAGTTTCCGGAGATTAAGCTGCTCCTTCAGAGAAAAAAACTGGAAGAACTTTAAATTTGTATGTGCTGTTTTCCACCAGCCTTTATGATGATGGCATTGACAAGATCATCCTAGATCAATGAATAGAGTGATGAGAAGAGGAGCAAGTGGGTTTAC
>JAYPZT010000078.1:0-5863 GCA_038136415.1 Opitutales bacterium | reverse complement strand
ACAGAAGCACAAAATACCGTTACTAAAGGTGTGAATTTAGATAATCTCATCCAATAGCTGATGATGCAAAATCAGCAGAATCGAGCAATCAGAAAGGATTAGGCTCGCTCACCCTCAAGCTTTTGCCTAACTACCTACCTTAACATGGAGGACGATCCATTATTTCGCAGAACCCGGCAACACGCTGAAAAGCGGTTGGTATTTCATTCCGGACAAAGTGATTCGGCAAGATTAGAACTGATCAAGGAGTTTGTCCGGTTGGAGAGAGAGATGCTCCAAAGATACCATTTAAAAGGTGATTCAGGGCTTCGCCTGACCCGGGCAAGATCAATCATCATTGATGTTCTTATTCAAAATTTATTCGATTATGCACTGCGCGTAGCAGAGGAAAGCTTGGTGAAAATCAAGCCTATGGCAGTTTTAGCTACGGGTGGGTATGGGCGTGGAGAGCTAAGTCCGCATAGTGATATCGATCTGATGTTTCTATATTCCAGGAGTTCCATGGGGAAATCCCTCGATCTTTTGAAGGAAACCATGACCAAAGAAATTCTCTATCCCTTGTGGGATACTGGAATGAAAGTGGGTCATGCATCGAGGGAAGTAAAAGAGGCTTTGATTGAGGCTCAAAAAGATATACGAAACAAAAATTCGATGCTGGATGCCCGCTACATCTGTGGGGATCGTAAAATAGCCAAGAAATTCATCACCAAATTTTTAAAGCATTGCCGAAAAAGAAAGCCTGGAGAATACCTCAATGAACTTCTTTCCCATCAGCAGGAAAGAAGGCAGGAAAAGGGAAACACGGTTTTCCTGCAGGCTCCTGATCTCAAAAATGGAGTCGGGGGGTTGCGCGATTATCAGGGTGTACTTTGGATGACCAAAGTGAAATTTGAAGATGATCCCCTACCCTCTCTTATCAAACGGGGGTATTTGAACGAAAATGAGGCAAAATCCTATCAGGAAGCTTATTCCTTCCTACTAAGAGTAAGAAACGAGCTACATTTTAGAAGTAAGCGACCCGTTGATATTCTCCATTTGGAAAAACAACCAGAAGTTGCCCTTGGGCTTGGTTACAACGATGAAGATATTTTCCCAAGGGTGGAAAAATTCATGGGTGATTTTTACGCACGTGCGAGTACAATTCATCAGCTGTCCTCTTTACTTGAACAGCGTCTTATTCGGGCAACCAGTGGATCCACTGCCTCTCTTAGTTTCCGGTCCGTACTCAGTGCTTACCGTGCATCACCAGTGGAAAAAGTGGATGGGTTTGATCTGCAGGATGGTGAATTAAGTTCTGAAAATGAGAAAATTTTTGATGAAGATCCGGAAAGAATTATTCGGCTGTTCCGACACTCCCAAAGATTGTCCGCAAAACTATCTCCCAGCCTACGATCCCTTGTCCGCAATCGATTGTCCCTGATTGATGCCAGTTTAATTAACTGTCCAGCTGCCAATGTCAGCTTCCGTTCCATTCTACAGGAGATCGGAAATGTCGCTCCCACCCTTATGGAAATGCATGACCTCGGAGTACTCGGGAGATTTGTACCAGAGTTTGGAAGATTGACCTGCAAAGTGCAGCATGATCTCTACCACCGCTTCACCGCCGATGTGCATGTGCTTCGGTGCATCGATATTTTAGACCAAATCTTTAAAGGAAACAGACCGGGTGCGGAACCTTACTTGGAAGCTTTACGAAAGAATGAAGTACCCGGACTGTTATACTTGATTTTATTTATTCATGACTTGGGCAAAGACAAAGGACCCAAAGGACATTGCGAGCGCGGGGTGGAACTAGGAAAGACCCTGATGCAAAGATTGGGTATCTCAGAAGAAATGCATGACCGTGTTCTCTTTGTGGTGCGCAATCATTTGGAAATGGTTAGGTTTGCCAACAAATTCGATCTGGATGACCCCGAAGTCATTGATTCTTTTGCAGCCTTTGTGGAAGGGGAACAAAGACTGCGCTTTCTCTATGTACACACTTACTGTGACGCCAACGGAACCGCACCAGACCTTTGGAATTCCCATAAAGAAGAGTTACATACCCATCTCTTTAGCAATACGATGAAGGTGTTGGAAGGAAAGCGGGCAAGAAAAGATCCTAACGAACTGCGTGACTCCTTTAAGAATTTGGAGGTGCCCAATGTATCGAAAGAAACCATTCTGCAACATTTGGAATTGGTTCCTGAGAGATATTTCTCCCATACCGGACGAGAAGAAGTTGGATTACATATTGAGATGGCCTCAAAATATGACCAGCAGTCCCGCCCACTAGAAAAACCGGTGGTTAGCTGGCGCAATGATTTAAGAAGAACACTAACCATAGTGGATGTGGTGGTAACAGATCAGCCAGGATTATTTGAGAAAATTACCGGGGCACTGGCCATTACTGGATTAAATATTCTAGGAGCCCGTGCCATCACCCGGGAAGATGATCTGGCTATTGATGTCTTTTATGTGGAGGGGGAAAATGGAGGAATTGTTGAGGATGTTAGCATCAGGCAATCCTTTGAAACTTCCCTGGAAAGTTTCCTTGCGGGCAAGGACTGTCCAATTGAACAGATTGCTGCTCATCGGAAAAAATCAGAAAAAGCAAAAACATTTGCCACATCAGATAAATTTGGTGCCAAGATTCCCCCACAAGTAGATGTTTACCGGGACATTTCGCTGGGCAGAACCATAGTGGAGGTACGGGCGGCTGATCGGGTCGGTCTGCTTCACTTGATTGCCAAGCATATTGCCGATGCCGGATTCAGTATTCATTTTGCCCGTATCGCCACGGAACAAAGTGTTGCCACGGATGTTTTTAATATTGAACCTCTGGAAAAAGGTACGATCCCCTCCCCCCGTACTTTTTTGGATTTGCGCGAAAGTTTGGGACAAGCCTTACACGAAGGAAAATACTACCACGAAGTATAATCCCGTTTTTCTAAACTCCTCTGCCTCTTTCTAATAAGCAAGGGGCAGAATGAGTCGAAAGGTTGAACCATGCTCCCCTGTATCAGCTAATTCCAGATCGCCATCGTGAGCCCGCATGATCCGTTTGGAGATGGTCAAACCCAAGCCGGTTCCATCTTTTTTTCCCGTTAGAAAAGATTCAAAGATTCGATCCCGCAAATTTTCCGAAATTCCACTCCCCTGGTCTTTCACTAAAATATGAACACGCCCATCCGTCATTTGTGTATCCAGCAAAAGATCGCCCCCATTAGGCATTACTTCCACCGCATTTAAAATGAGATTCAGCAACACCTGTTGAATCTGACCCTTATCCACAAAAACCACTTCATTTTCAGCACGGTTTCCCCAACATAAGCTGATCTTGGATTGCTCCAACTTCAACCGGACTAAGAGAATTGCTTCATCAAGAATTTCTCTAATTTTTGTTTCTTTACGGAAAGATTCTCTACTCTTCCCAAATTCCAATATTCTACCTGCAATTTGCTCCAGGTGATTTAGTTTTTCACGAATAACTGTAAGGTCTTGAGTTTTATTTTCATCTTCCTCCTGACCGAGATTTAATGAATCAAAAAGTAAGCGAACCACCATTAGGGGGTTACGGATTTCATGAGCAATCTCTGCAGCCAAAGTTCCTAAAGTGGTCAGACGTTCGCTTTTACGCATGCTTTCCTCAGATTCGAAAACACGTCCATACAGACGGGCATTTTCGATGGCGATGGCACCTAAGTCCGCAAGTGCCCGGGCAATCATTTTTTCATCATCATGAAAGCGATGTGGGCGATCCATGTAATGAGTGATCATCCCAATCGGAACATCCTCAAAAACTACCGGAGTAACCAGCATTGAATGCAGATTTTCAGACCGGATAAGATCCATAAAATGATGCTCCTCTGTCCGCAATAGGTCGCTTGTCTGCACTTGCCGATGTCCCCGCAGGGCACTTCCCAGTAAACTGTCTGCAGGCTTTAGCATCTCTTGGTAACTACGGGTACCATTACGGTCCTGCAGAGTTTGAAGCTGAAGAACATCCTCTTTTTCATCGTAGAGGAAAAAAGCGGACAACCGGCAACCAAGAAGTAAGAGACCCTCTCTCGAAATCGTTTCGAGAACCTCATCAAATTTCCGGGTACCGGAAATATCCTGACTGAGCAGTACCAAGCTTTGTAACTGATCAGCTTTTTTACGGAGTTGCTGAATCATCCACATATTTTCCAATACACGACTTGCTTCATTGGAGATAAGCACCAGTAGACGCAGATCCTCCTCATCAAACGCATTAACTTCACAGGAATCAACATTCAGTGCCCCAACCGTACGGCCACCCTCAGTTATGGGAGCTGCCATCTCTGCTCTTACCCGTTCATCTAATTTAAAATATTTTTCCTCCAAGGAAACATCCTGGCAAAGTAATGGTTCTCCGCTTTGAGCAACCCAGCCGGTAATGCCCATACCCAGTGGAAGCTCAAATCCCCGACTAGAATCTGGCAGACCTCGTTGCACCTCAATCAGCAAAGAATCCGCACTTGGATTTAATAAGGAAATGGAAGCAGAGTTGGCAGAGAATACCTGCATTACCTCATCGAGAATAGCTTCAAGTGCCCGGACTGAATTTAGCTGCTGCCCCGACAAAGTACTTATTCGGTAAAGGGCATCAATGGCTCTACCCTCAGGCCTTTTTCCTCCAGAACTATGATGATCCATCTGTAATATTTACAAAACAAATCTTGCTTATGCGAGATAGGAAAGCGATTGAACTTTGGAATTCAGTAGTCCGTTTATGCCAAACTCAATCAGCACAAAGACATTAAAAAAACGAAGACTATTTCTTAGCCTGAAGAAAATGCTCCCAGGATTTTTCCACGGGTTTACCGTAAAGAGAGCTGACAAAAGGCCGTCGGGCAGGACGCTGGGGTTCCTTGAGTAACCTCATTCCGGCCTCCTTGGGTAAGCGGTTGCTTTTTTTGCTATTACACCGGATACAGGAAGTCACCACATTTTCCCAGGATGTCCCCCCACCTTTATCTTTGGGTAAAACATGATCCATATTTAATTCTTTGGGAGCGAAAGCCTTGCCACAATATTGGCAGCGGTAATCATCACGCTCGAGAAGGTTTTGCCGATTGAACTTCATTTCCTGCAGAAGGATTCGATCATAGGTACGCAGTAGAAGAACACTGGGAACGATCACAGGCTGGTTGACCGTATGAATAACCCGCCTTCCTTTCAAAGCTTCTACGGTGCGACAAAACTCAAACCAGGTAGCTGAATCAAATACGCGAAAACTTTCATCTTCTGCATAAATTACCTGGGCATGATCAAGGGACAGTAAGCTGAAAGCCCGTTCAACCCCAACCACATTTACCGGTTGCCATAATCGGTTAAGTACGAGGGTTTGAAAACCTGTGTCCATCCACCCTGACTATAACTTGCCAGGGACTGGGTACGTCAAAGATTTTTTTGCACTTTTTCGATTTCGCTTACTCAACGAATCTGCAACACGCTAATAACTTCTGCCGTCTTTATTTTCGTAAAAATTAAGAAAGGCTTTGTGTGCGACCCGATAGCCGCCTGGCGTAGGATATTCGCCGGTGAAGTACCAGTCTCCGGGATGGTCAGGTAAAGCTTCGTGTAAATTCTCCACCGTTTGGTAAAGAATTTCCACTTTGGTTACTCCTTTTAAAACATCTGGAGCGACCAGTTGAGCAACCCGCTCCGAGATTTGATCGACGGTAAAATTTTCATACACCCGCTTTACATGATTGACCGGTTTAGCATCTGGATTGTTCAATGCTTCGCGGCATTGTTCCGCCACTTCTTTGAGCAACCCCCGGTAGCCATGATCCTGAATCAAGGAAACTGCTGCCTGAAAGGCGATAAATTTACCCAACTCGGACATATCAATGCC
>JAYPZT010000077.1:1573-5930 GCA_038136415.1 Opitutales bacterium | reverse complement strand
GGAGCCTGAATTTCCTTTCCCGGTTGGCCAAGGCCATTGGCCAAGGGAATCAGGGCAAGGGCAGCCGTAAGTGCAGTCATTAAAATGGGATTTAATCTTTCGATCGATCCCTGACGAACCGCATCGGCCAAAGACTTTCCATCCTGCATTAGTTTATGGTAATGAGAGATCAAAAGGATGCCATTTCTGGCCGCAATTCCAAAGAGGGTGATAAATCCAACCAATGAGGCCACGCTGACGATGCCATCGGTCATCCACACAGACCACACTCCGCCAATTAAAGCGAGAGGCAGGTTGATAAGGGCAAATGCAACATCGCGTGTCTTTTTGAACTCCTGATACAAAATCAGGGCAATCATTACCAGGGAAACGATGGACAAGGCCCAGATGGTTCTCGATGCCTCGGCTTCACTTTCAAACTGGCCGCCATATTCGATGTAATAATTTTCAGGCAATTCCACCGCATTCTCCAAACGGTTACGGATTTCATCCACCACTCCGACCAGATCCCGACCAGCCACATTTGCCTGCACCACCAGTTTACGCTGGGCATTTTCCCTACCGATCTGATTGGGTCCGGGGATCAGTTCCATTCTGGCAAAATCAGAAAGCGGGCGGTAGAACCCATCCGCAGTATCGACCAGCAAATCTGGCAATTCCTGCATCGTATGCACTTCCGATCGGTCATAACGAACCACCAGATCAAAAGACTGCTGCCCCTCGAGTATCCGACCCACTGTTTTTCCTTTCAGAGCAGTCTCAATAAAGCGGGAGATTTCTGCAGGTCTAACCCCATGCAAAGCCATGGCTTCCCGATCGTAGCGGAAAGATACCTGGGCGGTATTAACGATTGGCTCAATGGCCAAATCGACCACGCCTCTCACTTTACTCATTTCTGCTTCCGCCTCCTCTGCCAACTGGCGCAACTGTTCCATCTTTGGACCAAATATTTTTACGGCGATACTTGCCCGTGTACCCGAAAGCATGTGATCAATCCGGTGGCTTATCGGTTGCCCCACCGTAAACTGCACTCCAGCCATTTCTTCCAGGGAAGACCTTGCCTGGTTCATCGCTTCCTCACGCCCCACTTCTTCCAGGTCCAACACCACCTCAAGCTCGCCCGCATTTACCGGTTGGGCATGCTCGTCCAGTTCGGCCCGGCCTGTGCGCCTTTGCACACTGATAACGCCGTCATTGGCGAGAATCAATTCCTCGGCATGTCTACCGAGTTTGTCCGACTCCTCCAGCGATATATCGGGAACCGTAACATAACTAATGGTAAGGGCTCCTTCATTAAATTCTGGAAGGAAGGCACGGCCCAGTCCTGGCACTAGCAAAAGCGAACTAACCAGTAATCCCAGTGAAACCACGATCGATAAGCCTGGGCGGTTCAGGGCACCTTCAAGAATCTTTGCATAAATGGGTTTGATCCATCCTGCCAGCCACCCCTCCCTATCCGTAGCATTACGGATAGAGGAAGGAAGCAGAAACGAGGCAAGCACTGGAGTAATGGTCAGAGCAATAAACAAGCTGGCAAAAATGGATATCACATAGGCCAACCCCATGGGCTGGAGCAGCCTACCCTCTACCCCACTGAGAAAGAAGAGCGGAAAAAATACGATGGTAATAATAAGCGTGGCTCCCACCATGGGTTTTCGGATTTCTTTGGATGCCTGGAAGACCACCTCCTTTGATGGCAGTCTCTCCGCCTCGGGGCGGGCGAGGTTTTCCCGCAATCGGCGAAAGACATTCTCCACATCAATAATCGCATCATCTACCAGTGCCCCAATCGCAATGCCAATCCCTCCAAGAGTCATGGTGTTCAGTTCCACTCCGCTTACATGGAAAACGAGAAAAGTAACGGCCAGGGAAAAGGGAATCGCGAGAATGGAAATAAAAGTAATGCGTATGTTTCCCAGAAATAAAAACAGTACAATCACCACCAGCAAAGCACCATCCCGCAAGGCCTCCAGTACATTATCAATCGCCACATTAATAAACTCGGCCTGTCGAAAAAAATTGTCCTGAAATACGATACCCTTGGGTAATCCGTTCTTGATTTCTGCAAGTGCCTGGTCGATCCGTTCGGTTAGTTCCAAAGTGTTCGCCCCTGGCTGCTTGGTTACCGAAAGCACCACGGCGGGTTGTCCATCTGCCGAGGCGGAACCAAAGGAAAGAGCCGGTCCAATTACCACCTTGGCCAAATCGCCCAGAATCAAGCTTCCACCCTCCCCCGAGTCCACTACTACGGCGGCCAAATCATCCACGGTTCGTGCCTGGCCCAGGCCACGTATTTGGTATTCCTTTCCCTGATCCCGGAATACTCCTCCGGAACTCACAAGGCTGGCCTGCTCCACTGCCTCTATGACTTGTTCCATGGGCACACCGTACATGGCCAACCTCTCAGGCAATACTTGTACCTGATATTCCTTCACTTCGCCTCCTATCGGGCTTACCTGAGCAACCCCGGGAATGGAAAGTAACCTGCGACGCACCCGCCAATCGGCCAATGTACGAAGGTCCATCATGGAAACCTCCTCTTTACTGTCTGCGTTCAGCACCAGACCCAACAGCATTACCTCGCCCATGATTGATGACATCGGTGCCATCACCGGTGGGGATATTTCCTCGGGTAACCGGCCAGTCACTTCCTGGAGTTTTTCCGATACGATCTGGCGGGCATGAAAAATGTTCATTTCCCATTCAAACTCAACATGCACAATGCTCAGGCCGGGGGAGGAAAACGAACGAATTCTCCGCACTCCGGTGGAGCCATTTACAGCGGACTCCAAGGGCAATGTCACCAAGGTCTCCACTTGTTCGGGTGCCATGCCGTGGGCTTCTGTCAGGATCGTGACTGTAGGGGCATTGAGATCGGGAAATACATCCAGGTTCAACCGGAACGCAGTGTAAATGCCCGAAAGTAATAGCCCAATAGAGGCAAAGATAACCAAGGCACGGTTATTGAGAGAAAGACGGATTATCTGATCAAACATAGCAGAGAGTCTCCCAATTAGTGGGCATGGCCATGTCCCATTTCCATTTCACCCAAAGAGGAAAGCCTCACCATCTGGGCACCACGCGTAACCACGCGTTCTCCCGCACTCACTCCATTGAGCACCTCGATCCATTGACCATCAGAAATACCCAAACGAGGATACCTTTTCTCTACCGTCTCTCCACCAGACTGCACATAGACCAAATCCAATCCCTGTTCTTCCTGCACTGCCTCTACTGGAATCGCCAGGCATGGTTGATTCGCTTCACCCAGCACGCGGATGGATACAGCAGTCCCCTCTGCAAACTGAGAATTTTGGTTTTCAAACTCAAAGAGAAAACGGGAAAAACCAGCCCGCGCCGCCGCAATCGGTTCTTCCGAAATCACCCGACCATCCAAGTGCGAGATCAACTGTGCCTTGCCGGATATACCAGTCCGGAAAGAAGCATCAACTGGTTTGCTCACTTTGTCCAATCGTGTGGATGGAAACAGGGCTTCAAGAATCATACGATCGCTATTTTTAATGATCGCTAAAGGATCGCCCTGTTGAACCCTTTGTCCCGGACGGACTATTATTTCAGTAATGGTTCCTGCCTGAGGTGCCTTGATCTGGGCTACGAGATTCTCCACTTTCCCATCGGTTATCTTTACCCCCATTCGGGTAAGTGATTCCGCGAGGGTTTCCCTCCTTATTCTGGCTTCCTCCACTCTCTTTTCTGCGACCGCTTGCTCCTTCAATAAACCTTCAAGTCTCGTGCACTCCAAGTCTGCAAGGAGGTACTGCTCACGCAGCCTGACCAGACCTGATTCCCAGGCACCATCCGGACTGATTGAGAATAAGCCCTGCCCATCCTTCACCTGCATTCCCACCTCAGGAACAAGCCCTTTCTCCGACCAGGAGATTGTACCTGATGCCGTCGCCGGCACCACCATCACCCTGGAGGCAGGCAAACGCAGATGACCCGTCGCGGGAATGCTAGAACCAATCCTCCTCTGCTCCACTTGCACAATTTCATACTCCGTACGCCATTGTTGTTCCTTCAGCACCGTGATCTCCTCCGCATCTGATTCTTGGTGAGGCATATCCTCCACCTCATCCGCATTGGCATACACCGTAACTCCTTGAATCCGGTGCACTGAATTCAAGTCTGCATGCCTGAGCGAGAGTTCAATCGAACAAGCACCGGCAAAAGGTGGCGTGGCTTTAATCAGGTAAACTCCTGCCCTTGTCGGTTGATCCAGATGGACTGCATATTCCTGACCCTCGGCACTGGAAAATTTAATTTCCACAGACCCCTCCGTTACCGGATGAAAATTACTCAACTTGGTAAGATGAACGATAAAGGTGACAGACTCCCC
>JAYPZT010000077.1:0-1473 GCA_038136415.1 Opitutales bacterium | reverse complement strand
TTGGTTGATGCTGAAGTTTTATCTCCCTGCAAATGATTCCAAATTTTCCAGACTGCCCTGACTTCCCGTTCCACCTCAAGCTTTGCCCATTGGTATGCCAGCGTACTCGAAGCATGTTCTGCCTCTGCCAGGCTTGAATCTCCCCGTTTTTCTCCAATGGGTAATTCCAGGGAAACACCCCAAAAGGTGCCCTTCTCATCTCCCGGATATTTTTTGGATGATACATCGAGGAAAACTTCAGGCATACTCTCCACCCTGACCCTGCTTTCTTCTTTTTCCGCCCAAACTGACATCGCCTCAATCGATTTTAAGTCAGGTCTGCCTTCAAGCGCAGTTTCCACTGCTTTCTCCTGATTATTCAATGTGGTATCCCAAAGCAGAAAATTATTTTCAGGGATGGCATCATCCCTGCCCACCAGAGAGGAGAACCTGGCAACGACGCCAGCTATTTGCGCCTCCAAGTCAAGATTCTCTAATTCCAGTTCTTCAATTTTCAGCTCAATTCGCTTCAAGCTAACCGAAGAGATCATTCCCTTTTTCAAAAGTTCGCGGGATATGCCCAGGGCTCTCCTGTGCTGGTTCAATGAATCTCTCAACAAGCTCAGGTCTTTTTTCAGGTATGCATGTTCCACAAACAAGCCCCCCACTTCATGAGATAATGCCAGCTTTCTGGACTGCATTTGAAACTCAGCGATCTGATTCTTCTCTCGGGCAGCCTGAATTCTTGCTCCACGCTTCCAGAGAAAGTCCAGGCGGGTGGACACTCCTATGCTTGATTCATCAAAGTCACCACTGCCTCGGGCACTCTCCTCCTCATAAAAAACCGAAGGGTTGGGAAAACTGGAAGCCTGCTCCAACCTTGCCTCACCGAGGGACTGTAGGTTCCTGGAATACTCGCTAAATTTTTGCTGCTCCATCGCCTGCTCACATGCACGCTCGTAGGATAATTCCTCTGCATACAAGGGGAATATACATGCTACTCCAAACCACAAAATTGCGTGTACTGCAGTTAGTAAGCGGTACTTGGAAAACTGATTGTTAAACTCTGAACTCATTACAAATTTGGAAAAGATTGAAAAAGAAAAAGAGCACGGTGCGCCCATGCATATCAATTACCTGCACAACCAAGTTGCAGGCACAGTGTTCATTCAATCAAACCTGTAGTTGAATCGTTCTGGAAATTTGAGTTCTCAAATCTTCCACACCAGGTGGTCCCCGGGAAAAACCGGTGGTGAATACTCCAGTGGAAAAGATAAAGAAATTACGGGGCAAATATTCACTTACAAAAAGATGACCGGCTAATTCGGGAGCGATAAGTTGCCACTCCTTGCTGTAGGAGATTAACGAATAGTCGGTCTCCACCACCTCATGACTGCAAGGAGCGTGGTGCTGATCCTCTCCATGATCGTGGGCATGATGGGAACCACATTTGCCATGGCCGTGTTTACCTTTGCTCGCATGCAAACCATCACA
>JAYPZT010000076.1:0-5943 GCA_038136415.1 Opitutales bacterium | reverse complement strand
CGGCGGATTTCCGCATGTGCTTCCTGAGCCATCTCATCGGTGGCTGTTTTCCCGGTACCAATTGCCCATACCGGTTCATAGGCGATGACCAAAAGATCGAGTGCATGAGAGGGATAGTTTTGTAACCCCTCTCTCACTTGAGAGCCCAGGACTTCCATTGTTTTCCCTGCATCACGCTCCTCCAAAGTCTCGCCAATACAGTAAATCGGTTTCAGGTTTGCCTGAATTGCTGCAAGAATTTTCGCATTGATGGATAGATTATTTTCGCCGCAGTACTGGCGACGCTCACTGTGACCAAGAATGACATGCGATACATAGAGTGAACGAAGCATCTCTGCAGAAACTTCACCAGTGTATGCACCTGAGGGTTGATCGTGCATATTTTGGGCACCAAGCAATACTTCGCTCTGCTCCACTTTTTCGGAAACTACAGGAAGCGAAGTAAAAGGGGGGCAAACGCAGACCTGCACAGCGTTTTGGTTCCCAACCACTGCATTGACCTCTTCCACCAAGGATGCGGAATCACTTGGAGTGAGGTTCATTTTCCAATTTCCTGCGATGAGATATTTTCGGCTCATATCAAATATAATTTGGGTATGAAATTATTGGTCAAGTACTGCTACACCTGGCAATTCTTTGCCTTCAAGAAACTCTAGAGAAGCCCCTCCTCCTGTGCTCATAAAGGTAACCTGATCGGAGTATCCACTTTGCTTGATTGCTTTGACACTGTCCCCACCCCCAATAATAGAAAGGGCATCTCCCTCTGCTACCGCTTTGGCCACAGCAAAAGTTCCCTTGCTGGATCCTTCAATTTCAAAGACACCCATGGGACCGTTCCAAAGCACGGTTTTTGCCCGGGAAACTTCCTCGGCATAAAGCTGTGTGGTCTTGGGGCCAGCGTCCACGCCTTCCCATCCATCAGGAATATCTCCCTCAACCACTTGAGTGTCACCCAATGTCTTGTTACCAAAATCAAGGGCATTGGTCACCAAATAGTCAACGGGGAGCATAAACTTCACTCCTTTTTCTTCAGCCTTCTTCATCGCCTGGCGGGCGAGATCAACTTTATCCGGCTCACAGAGGCTATCACCTACAGTCATCCCGTTGGCCAAAGCAAAAGTGTAAGCCATACCGCCACCAATAATAATGGTGTCGGCTTTATCAAGCAGGCGGTCAATCACGGTAATTTTATCGCTTACTTTGGCCCCGCCGAGAATCACAATAAAAGGGCGATCAGGTGATTCAGTTTTTTGGCCAAGAAATTCAAGTTCCTTTTGAATCAAATATCCTGCGGCACGGTCAGAAATTAACTCCGCCACGCCGTGGGTGGACGCATGAGCCCGATGGGCAGTTCCAAATGCATCATTGACATAGACATCAGCCAGTTTTGCCAAAGACTGAGCAAAAGCAGGATCATTATCGGTCTCCCCGCCGTAAAAGCGCAAGTTCTCCAGTAGTGCAATCTGGCCAGAAACCATGGAATTTACAGCATTCTCAATTTTTTCTCCCACACAATCATCAAGAAAAAGAACAGGAAGACCAATCCGCTGGGCAAGAGCCGGTGCCACCGGGGCAAGGCTCATGGAGGGAACTTTTTCGCCCTTTGGGCGCCCCAGATGACTTGCCAGTACTACCTTGGCACCAGACTCAGAAAGTTTTCGTATGGTTGGCAGAGCTGCGTTGATGCGGGTATCATCAGTAATGGAACCATCAGCATCCAGAGGGACATTAAAGTCTACGCGGACAAAGACACGCTTGTCCTTAAGTTCTAAATCATCGATTGATCTAATCATTTTGAAGTGTGCTTAACAGATAAAAAGCGGGAGCCAACTGGCTCCCGCTAAAAGTAGTGGAAAATACTTTAAAACTTAAACAAATGCAGCCACCCGTTTGAGTAAGTCCACACAACGGTTGCTGTAGCCCCACTCGTTGTCATACCAGGAAACGAGCTTAAAGAAGGTATCACTCAAACCAATTCCGGAACCAGCGTCGAAAATGGAGGATGCCTGACAATGAATGAAGTCAGCGGATACCACTTCATCTTCGGTGTACTCTAAAATACCCTTGAGTGGGCCTTCCGCAGCTTCCTTCATTTTGGCACAAATTTCCTCATAGCTGGTGGATTTCTCAGTTTTGACGGTAAGGTCAACTACCGATACCGTTGGTGTTGGTACACGGAATGCCATACCAGTAAGCTTGCCCTGAACTTCAGGAAGAACCAATCCCACCGCTTTGGCAGCACCGGTGGATGACGGAATGATATTAATGGCTGCACCACGACCGCCCTTCCAATCCTTAACCGAAGGTCCATCGACTGGCTTTTGGGTGGCAGTGTAACTATGAACCGTGGTCATCAAGCCTTCAACGATACCGAAATTCTCAAGGACTACTTTAGTAATCGGAGCAAGGCAGTTGGTCGTACAGGAAGCATTGGATAAAATATCGTCATCCGCGGTGAGTTCCTGATCATTTACTCCCAAAACAATGGTTTTTACATCCCCTTTGGCAGGAGCCGAAATAATTACCTTTTTGGCACCGGCCTGGATGTGACCAGCAGCTTTATCCCGATCGACAAATAACCCGGTGGATTCGATAACAACATCCACTCCAAGCTCTCCCCATGGAAGAGCAGCAGGACCTTCTCGGACAGCTAAGCATTTAATGGTGCTGCCATTGACCACAAGAGAGTCATCGGTGGGGGCTTCCACTGTTCCATTAAAGCGACCCTGAACAGAATCATATTTTAAAAGATATGCAAGGTTGTCAGCGGGAACGAGATCATTGATAGCAACGACCTCGAAGTCCTTACCGAGCAAGCCCTGATCAACCAGTGCGCGAAAGACCAAACGACCGATCCGGCCGAATCCATTAATTCCAATTTTAGTAGACATTTGTTATGTTTTGTTGATTAAGAAAAAAGTATGCGAAGAATTAGACATGAGATTTGCCCGCAAAATGGCAAGGCAAAGTTTAGCAAACTATATTAGAATTTATATAGCCTAGTCTCTAAAGAAGCTCAGTGTTTATATCTGAAGTATCCAGCGATGGATAAAAACATAAATGCACAGCCATAGGCAAAGCCATCACCTAATGAGACCACCGAAATCCTGTTGCCTGTGGGGATTCTTACATCGACCACCGCAGCCCCCTGAAAATAGACGCTTTTATGTTCATCCAAAAGTACATCCCGCACAAATCCCCGCTCATCGATCCATCCTGACCATCCGGCATTGCCACACCGGATTACGGGTAAATTAGATTCTACCGCCCGAAGCACAGAATGTGCAGCATGCTGCTCGGCACATCCCTCTTCCATGAACCAGGCGTCATTGGTGGAAACAATTAAAATTTCTGCACCCTGCTCCACCATTGTTCGCGGGATGGCAGGGAAAATATCTTCGTAGCAAATCATAAAACCTGCCCGGATTGTTGAAGTTTTGTTTCCATCTCGAATGGGTAAATCCATCATGAAATTCCTATCGCCCGCCGAAAAATTCCCCACCGGACCAACTAATTTATCAAGTCCGGGAATGTAGGAAAATGGCCAGGGGACATACTCCCCAAATGGGACCAGAACCTGTTTCGCATACCATTCGGGATTTAATCCCTCTACCGGATCGACATAAACCATCGCGTTGTATGATGCATCCTCTTCACGAATGACGGAACCAGCAAGGATGGGGATCCCCGTTTTTTGAGCCAACTCTTCCACCCACAAAGTATCAAGGTTTACCGGATAAGGAGTGGATGCTTCAGGCCAAAGGATAATATCCGGCTTCATTAGAGAAAGAAACTCCGTTTGTTGGACCAGCGTTTGCTTGTGCTGGGTCGCCCTGCCCTCCATCCACTTATCTTTTAAGTATGGCTGGCAAATTCCGACCCTCATCTCCCGGGAGTGTTCTTGATGATTGAAACTATTACCTTGGAAATATGGATATACCATCAGGAAGAGAATCAACACTGCAATGTACAAGTCTGGGCAAATAGAACGATTAAGGAAACCCTTCGCTTGGTGCCTACGTACCAGCAGATGGTGCAAATAGGACGCAGTGCACAAGTTGAAGAAAATAAGGAAAAAAGAAATTGTCCAACCACCCCCAAACGATGCAACCTGTAAAAGAACCGGGCGCTCCCACTGCGTAACAGACAAAGGACACCAGGGAAAACCGAGGGTGAAAAGAGTACGAATCCATTCAATGGCAACCCAGAGGGAAGAAAGTCCCACAATGAGGAGAAATCTTGCCGGGAATGCGAGAAGATCGATTCTTCCAATCCATGATCTTGCCACCAAAAACCAAACAGACTGAAAGCAGGAAAGAAGAAATGTCGCAGTAATCATACCCCCAAAGGAAATATGGCGCATCCAACCAACCATCATAATTTGATAGACCCAGCCAGAAAGCAGGATGCAAATCAGCGTTTTTCGAAAACTTGGACGGAAATGAAACCAGATTAAGACAGGGAGTAAAAAAAGATAGGCAGATTCCGGACTCTGTCGGGGGGGATGTGCAGCCCAAAGCAAAAAGAAGGAGGTTAGACTAGCCGAGATTGGTAAAAGCCACTCCTTGCTCCACTGAACAAAACTTAATCTAGTAGAATAGAACATAGCCCTACCCCATACAGGCGATGGCTTCCGTGGATGGGCGGGCAAGTAATCCTTGGTAAGGAGATAGGTTCATTAATTGATCGGCCTTGCCTTCATCCAACAAATATTTTCGGCAGACAGAATCCATCTCTGAACGAAGTCTGGCCCGTCTCATCTGGTAGAGAAACGCACCTTGATCGTCCACGGAGAGAGCAATGAAGTTGAGAAATTTTTTCAAGCGGGCCACATGCTTTTCTTCCGTCATTCCTTCTTTCGCCAATGCATCGAAGAGCGACTGAATGTATGAATAAACATCCGCCAAGGTCGGATGAAGCATCTCCTCTCCAATCTGCAACTGCCGGATTTGGCAAAAGATCCAGGGATTACGAATAGCACTTCTTCCAATCATTACCCCCGCAGCACCGGTTTGCTCAACCAGCTGAATGGCTGCATGGGGAGTATTGACCTCTCCGTTGAGCAAAACCGGACAACTGAGCCTGTTCACGGCTTGGTGGACATATTCATACTGAGGACTTGATCGATAGCCACCTCTCACCGTTCTGGCATGAAGACTCAGCAATTCAATTTCATTTCTGGCAAAAATATCCAAAATCTCGGAAAAATTCCGGTCATCCTCAAATCCTATTCTTGTTTTAACTGTGAGGGGGCAATCACAGGAGTCCCGTAAAGCTCGCAAGATCTGATCAATCCGCACAGGATCTCTAAGCAAGCCACCACCCACATTTTTCCGGTAAACACGGGGAGCGGGACACCCAAGATTGAGATCGATGCCGGCGATAGGGAATCTCTGTAACTCCTTAGCAAAGCGGACTACATGCTCCAAATCTTCCCCAATCAATTGAGCAAAAACTGGTTTACCCGAATTGTTTTCTGTAATGGAGGATAGAATCTCCGGGTTTACACGGGCATGGGAATGAACCCGAAAATATTCAGTAAAAAACAAATCAGGGGGTCCATACCCTGATACCAGATTCATAAATGGTAACCCCGTGACATCCTGCATCGGAGCCAAAGCAGAGGGGAAACCCGTCGAAGGAAACAAACTTACAACCCTGTCCGCAAGAGTCGCGGAAGACTTTTCTGCAAGCATCAAAGAGCTAGTCCTGCTTGCGTAAAATACGCTCCAGAATCTCGGTCATGTCCTCCACATTATCCAGTACTTTCCGGGAAACATGAATGGGTTGATCCATCTGTAATGCGAGAACGATGGAATCGCTTGGACGGGCATCGAGTTCAATAATTTTTTTCCCAAGTTCATTTTCCATATGCAAGATAATCCGGGCAAAAAATGTACCTTCATCCACATCGTTGATGAGTACCCGCTCAATCTTGGTCTC
>JAYPZT010000075.1:0-6123 GCA_038136415.1 Opitutales bacterium | reverse complement strand
CAGCAGACTGCGCAAAACAAAAAATGCCAGAATAAATACGAGTAACCCAAGCAACACCAGCAGCAACGGGTTTCCCGACAATTGTTGAACCACCTCTTCCATGATCTTCAATTCTTGAACAGCGATGGAGGAAGGACAACGACAATCCTATTCAAAAGATGGCTTGGTAATCTCTCTCTGAATCGTAAAACTTGGAATTTCCCAGCCTTTATCTTTCAGTTTTGCATTCAAGTCATCTAAATCTCTTTTTAACAGGCTCACCTTCGCGTTAGCGATATTAGTATCCTTGCGAGCAATATCTAAACGAGCATTCCATATTTCTCTCTGTCGATCAGTTATAAAGCCTCCAGAAGACGAAATCTCATCATTTAAGGAATCATACTTCGCCATTTCAAGTTTCAGCTTAAGTTCTGCTTCTTTACACTTTTGTACACGAATTTCTGCACTTGAAATTTTTAGACGCAAAGCAAGCCATTCTGACTCTGTATTAAGTTTGTGCCCTAACTCAGTATTTTCAGTCAATGCTAGAAAAGACTCATCTAAAAGTGCAGAATCAAAAGCATCTGAATACTCATCTTTCGCGGCAATCGAGGAGGAAGAATTATTATGGGAGGAACGACAGGAAAACCCAGCCAGCAGACAACAACCTAGAATACAAGCAATGGGCAGTTTCAAAACCGCCATCCTTTACTTTTTAATCCAGTCTCCGGAAGATTTTCGGAACCAGTGTCCCTTCTTCGCTTTGGATGCCAGTGCTTTGGAAAACTTTTCGGCCACAGCCTCTACCGAGCCACCTGTCTTTTGGGAGAGGGAAGCAAATAATTGTTTGCGGTCCGCATTTTCAGCAGTGACAAGTTTTTGAGCGGTCGAATTGCCCGCATCCCGCAGATGAACATAACCATCCACTCCTTCGCCAATGGAACCGGCATCTTTTGCGGCTACCAGTTCACTGAGGCGGGCCTTCATCGAATCAGAGAAATTTGCAGATAGTCCTGCACCAAGGGCACAGAATAGAAATACAGGAATAAGTAACTTTTTCATAAGACTACAGGGTGTAATGTGATTCATGGAGCATCCTCATAAAGATCATCGAGGAAGTCATTCACCTCCTTTTCAATCTTGATGGTGATGTTATGATCAAGGGTTATGTGGTGCTGTGTCTTTACCATGGTGCAACTGGCAAACACAACAAGCATGGACAGGATGGGTAATAAAATTTTCACCCTTTCAAAAAAGCTCATTCATCTGCCTGAAGCAAACGCCAATTCCATTCTTTCCCAGAGAAAGGTTCAGGGAGCAATCCCCAGTTCGGAAAGATTCATTTTTTGCAGCAGCGCATCCCTTCCCCCCACAATTTTCGGACGGTATTCTATACTGATCGATTTTCCGTCCACTTCGGATTGCCCCAACACATTCATTTCAATGACCCTTTCCCCATCCTCCAAAACTTTAAAGTTCACCCGCAGTCCAGTCAGGGTCAAATCCATCAAGGCCCGCTCCAGTAAGTACATATTCCGGTATTCGGAACTGTCCGGGTTTAAATCATTGGTGAGCATACCATTCAGATTAAGTTTAAGTTTGCCAGGTTCATCGCCCTCCACCCCAAGTGCTCCCCCAAAGAAATCCCAGCCCAGCTCATCAAGATGGATCAAATCAATATAACCAGAAAAATTTCCATCCATCTGGGCATCCAGGTCCTCAAAACAATTGATTAAACTTTGAGCAATAATCTGATCGGCAGTCAGTTTGATTTTAAGATCGTTCAGGTCTCCATCATAGAGAAAATCACCCAGTTTTAATTTCCCTCCAAAGGCCCGCAGCATCCCTTCCTCAAATACTTTTTCCCCACTGGGAAGAAGTTCAAACCTGACCAAACCGTCCTCAAACAATTGCTCACCTGCTTCAATCTGAAACTGAACCGCCTGGGTACCATTGGTTTCAATCGGATCCAGTGATGCAAACTCCAGGTTTGTCCGGATTTTGGATATTTTAATATCCTCAAATTCAGATGATCCAAAAGATCCATCAAGAATCTCCACTGCATAGGAGGAGGACTCTGCATCCGGTAAATGAATCTGCAGGTTTGCCGGATTCAGTTCATAGGTGGATCCATCGACTGAACAGGAAAATTCAGAAATTTCAAAATGCTCAGCCGCGTCCGCCCTTACCACCAGTTGCAGATTTTCCAGCTTTTGATCCTCCCCAATAAAAACCTCTTCAATTTCCAGAGTTTGCCACTCCGGGATTTTGGGCAATTCAGATAAGGATATAACTCCTTCATAATGGATCTGATTCAGGTTAATCCCCATCTCAGGCATCGATGCCTTGGCATCTGCCAGTCGCACGGAAAAACGGTCTTCCCCCAACCACTCAAGCACGATTCTTCCGTCGTACAAATTAAACAGGCCCGCCTCAAAATGAATTGAAGAAAACCGTAACTCCACCTCTTCGAGTCCGGTAACTTCCCCCTCCACATCCCGGACAAACTTGATCTGTTCAAAAGTCAGTCCATTCACCTCCAACGCTGGCAGAATTCCTCCCGTTTGTAAGGATTGGGCCCTTCCGGTTAGTTTGAAAGTATTTTCTTCGTTGGAGAAATGCAGGTTGAGTCCCTCCCCCCGGAAATTATCTCCCCAATTTAAATTGGAATAAAAATTCACCTCCCACGAATCCGGAGAACGTGGAGTAATAAAAAGCAGGGCCCGGGCAAGATCCATGGTCAGTCCATAGGTCGTGAAAGAAACATCGCTGGCATCCAATTCAAAAAAAGTATCGCTCACCCCATCCTCGGAAAGCTTTGCTGTTCCACGGATTTTAGAGGATCCCTCCTCGATCTGCACAACTTCCTGCAGGGAACCCATCAGTTCGTTAATTTCCTCTACACCCAGCGATTTTAGGAATTCAGGAAATTTATCAATCTCAGGAAAATTCATCTGAGAACCAAGAAATATTTTATCATCCTCCTGTACCAGGGTGAGATCGGTCAACCATGACAGACCGGAAAAATTTCCATCCAGACGGAACTGGGCAAGCTGGTCATGAAAATCCCCTTCCATCGAAACAGTGCCTTCCAGTTTGTATTCCTCATCCGAGGCGGAAATTTCGGAGGTACGCAACCGGAGATGCTGGACCGGTGGATCATCCAAAAATTCCTGCAATTTCTGGAATTCCGTCTCGGTTTTATCTTTATCAGAACTGGCAAATTTCTCCGCAAAGCGGACGGGATTGCCCGCCCACTTCAAGCCGGTTATGGAAACTGCATTAATTCTACCGGAGGCAAGCCCCTGCAAATTGTGAACCAAATCCAGCTCCTCAACACTTAGATTTCCTTCCTCGGATTCCACTGAAAAGGCTCTCAGTTCAGTTTTCCATGGATTCAATTTATTCACCGCCAGGGAAATTTTCTCAAAATGAAGATCAGTCAGAACCTTGCCTGCACCCCATTCTGCGATGGCCGGAAGATTGATAAACACTCCGGCAAAGATCCCTGAGAACAGCAGCAGGAAAATCCCTGTTTTTTTGTAGTTCAAAAGTTTCTTAGCCATTTGCGAAAAATAGCACTCATTCTTGTTTAAATCCTATTCCTCTTAAAGCCCAAAACGAAAATATCTCCGATTCAAAGGAGGAATTTTTCAATTTTTACCCCATTTGGGGAAAATACCACTATCTTTTCAAAAACTCAGCCAGGCGGCTGGCCAGTTTCTGTCCAATTCCATCCACCTTGGTCATCTCAGCAACGGTTGCTTTTTTTAGTTTTTCCAAACTCCCAAAATGCTCCATCAAGGCTGCCCGTTTCACTTTCCCCAGCCCGGAAAATTCGTCGAGAATAGATTCCCTGATTTTTTTGCTGCGTAAATCGGCATTAAATTGATTGGCAAAGCGGTGAGCTTCATCCCGGATTCTCTGCAGCAAGCGCAACCCATAATCACGGGCGGGGAGCAATAATTCTCCCCGCTGATCTGGGAAGACAATGGTTTCCTCCCGCTTGGCCAATCCAATCAAAGCCGGCAATTCAATATTCAATGCATAAAAAGCTTTCAGTGCCGCCCCCACCTGGCCAATTCCCCCATCCACCACCACCAGATCCGGAAAAGGTTTCCCCTCGTCCCGGAGCCGGCCATATCTCCGCCCCACCACTTCCTCCATTGAGCGGAAATCATCATTTCCCATTCCGCCCAGCACTTTGAATCTGCGATAGGATGACCGGTCCGCCCGCCCCTCCACAAAGCGCACCATCGAGGCCACCACAAAGGTGCCGGAAACATGGGAGATATCAAAGCACTCGATCACTGTGGGTTCTTTTTTCAATCCAAGCGAATCCTTCAGTGCCGCCAGGGCATGTCCACCCTCCTCCTGTTCCTCCTTGGGCCACTTACGGGAAAACCTGCGTGCTTTGCCAATGGTTTTAGCGAGTGCTGTGGTCAGGTCCCGCAACTCCGCTGCCCGCTCAAATTCGAGAGCCTCTGCCCGGCGGTTCATTTCCTCTTTTAATTCATTGAGCCAGTCCTTCGCTTTGCCCTCCAGAAAAGAACATGCCTCCTCCACCCGCTCCCGGTATTCTTCCGGTGTGGTTTCATTATGCCCGGCGAAAATTTCCGCCCGGGCATCATCGTAGAGTTTATATTTTCCATCCGCCAGTTTCACCGGATTGGAATCGGTCAGTAAAATCCCAAATTTTTTCCGCATTTCTGACAAGGTGGAGCGTAACAACCCAGCCTGCGGGAAAGGACCATAATAAACTGCCCGTTCACTTTTCCGGTTTCTCCTCAAGCGAAAGCGGGGCAGTTCCTCTCTCATATCTATCTCCACCAGCAGAAACTGTTTATCATCAGTAAAGTCCGTGTTGTAGCGGGGCTTATATTCCTTGATCAGTTTACCCTCCAAAAGCAGGGCCTCGGTCTCATTCCGTGTCTCATGCACCCCAATTTCCCGCACCATCTCCACCATCGCCCCAATCTTTGGCTGGGCCCGGATAAATTTTTTCGAACCCTGAAAATAGCTAGATACCCGCTTTTTCAAATTCTTCGCCTTGCCCACATAAATCACCTGCCCCAGACGGTCTTTCATTAAATAAACCCCCGGAGTTTGTGGCAGGGCACGCACAATCTTGCCCAGTTCATGTTTCTTATTTTGCATTGGCAATCTGGAGAATCCTTCGTACCTTATCATATTGCAAGATCACTTCCAACTCTGGCGATCAATTTAACGCCCGTACCACCCCCTTTATCATTCTATGAGTTCAACAATCCGCGTAGAAACTATTACCCTTGGAGATGAATTACTTCTGGGAATTCGTGAAAATGCCCACCTCACCTACCTCGGTGTACAACTCGCCCATCATGGACTGGAACCAGCCGCCAACTTGGTCATCCGGGACAACCCCGAGGATATAAAACTTTTCTTTTCGGAGTGCTGGAAAAGATCCGACCTGGTCATCACCACCGGTGGTCTCGGACCCACCACCGATGATCTCACCCGCGAATCCATCGCCCAGGCACTGGATGAGGAACTGGTTTACGATTCCTCCATCGAGAAAGCCATTCGCGACCGCTTTCAGCAGCTCGAGCGTGCGATGCCGGAAAATAATCTCCGCCAATGCTACCGCCCCAAAAATGCAGAGGTCATCCCCAACCCCTACGGTACCGCCCCCGGACTTTTCCTAAAAAAAGAGGGTAAAATTCTGGTGATGCTTCCCGGGCCCGCCCGCGAGATGCATCCCATGTTTCAGGACCGGGTCATCCCCATGCTCCAGGAAGCTGGTGTATTTCCTGAAATTGACTGCTACCTGCAATTACGCACCGCGGGGATCGGAGAGTCTGCCCTTGCCGAAAAAGTGGAACCCCTTCTTCAGGACATTCCCGGCCTGGTCGTTGGATACTGTGCCCATGCCGGTCTGGTCGACCTAAGGCTCAGCTCTCTTGATTCTGATATTCTGGATGACAAACGCCTCCATGAGATTGGAGACCAATGCCGCGAGGAGATTGGGGAGGATTTTGTCTGCTTTGGCGACCTCACCCTGGCCGAGGTAATCTTTCGCGAACTCCGCACCCTCAACCAGACCCTTTCGGTGGCTGAGTCCTGCACCGGTGGTCTGCTCTCTTCTTCTTTTACTGAAATTGCGGG
>JAYPZT010000074.1:0-6139 GCA_038136415.1 Opitutales bacterium | reverse complement strand
CAAACCGATTGGTCTCTGGAGAAAACCGGGGGCAAAGGATTATTTACCAAGGAATTGGAGTCGGCTCTCTTGGATGGTACCGCAGATTTGGCCGTACATAGTGCCAAGGATATGCCTACTGAAATGCCGGAAGGACTTTGCCTGTCAGCCTTTTTACCCAGGGAGAATCCTGCCGATGTTTTGGTGATTAGAGAGGGAGTCAGTACCCCAAAAATCATAGCCTCGGGCAGCCCGAGGAGGCGTTCCCAAGCAATAAATTTATTCCCGGATGCGAAATGGATTGAGCTACGGGGAAATGTGGAAACCAGATTGCAAAAGATTGCTGAGGGAAAGGAAGCAGAAGCAACATTTCTTGCTGCAGCAGGTCTAAATCGTCTTGGGATTAAGGAATTTCAGGGGCTTGTTTTCAGGGAATTAAAGTGGAATGAAATGGTGCCGGCTCCTGGTCAAGGTGCGATTGCCATTCAATCCCGCACGGAAGACAAAGATATATTTCAAAAACTAAGTGATTCAGATACGGAGAGATCTGTTGAAATTGAGCGTACAGTTTTGACTTCATTTGGTGGTGGTTGCCAGGTCGCATTAGGTGCTCACCATTCTCAGCTTGATGGTCACCTGCACTTTTTTCATGAAAAGTGTGGAATCCGGTCGAGTCTTTTAAACGGGCGAAAAGAAACAGAGTGGATCGAGGAATTAATCTCATGGACAAGCAGCGAATAGAAAAAGGTATCGTATATTTGGTAGGTGCGGGCCCAGGTGATCCAGGACTTCTTACCTTAAAGGCACAGAAACTTATTAAAGAATGTGATGTTTTAGTGTATGATCACCTGGCAAACCGGAGGCTTCATGAATGGGCATCTGCTGACTGTTTGCTCATTGATGTGGGCAAGAGCCCAGGCAGGCACACAGTGGAACAGGCCGAAATTGGAAAAATTCTCGTCGAAAAGGCAACCGAGGGCCTCAAGGTTGTTCGGCTTAAGGGCGGAGATCCTTTTGTTTTTGGTCGTTGTGCAGAAGAAATGCTTGCTTTGGATGAAGCACAAATCCCCTATGAAATTGTACCTGGAGTAACTGCAGCTCTTGCCTGTGCCGCTTATGCGGGGATTCCTCTATCACATCGTGAATATGGCTCGTCGATTTGCTTCCTGACCGGCCATGAGGATGTGGCAAAAGAGTCCCTGCGGGTTGATTTCGCAAAATTTTCAGAAGTAGGCGGAACCCTTTGTATTTACATGGGTATGAGCAAGTTGGAGGAGATCGTTGAGAAATTGCTTTCGGGTGGGCTCGATCAGGATCGGCCGGCCGCCATAGTTTCCCAAGGCACCTTGCCTAGCCAAAGAAAAATCGTTGCTCCGCTCGGTAAACTTGTGGAGCAGGCGAGAGCAGAAAATCTTGGAGCTCCAGCGATTATTTTTGTGGGTAATTCCATCGGTTTAGCCCGTTCCTCCACCTGGTTTGATCAGGCACCGTTGTTTGGTCGTCAAATTGTGCTTACCAGAAGTTGTGGTCAGCAAAGCAAGATGCGGGCATCCCTTGAGCGGCTCGGAGCCGAGGTGCTGGATCTCCCTTTAATCGAAATTCAACCATCCGAAGACAGAAAATTAATCGCGGAAGTTTTTGCAGGAATTGCCACCTATGAATGGGTGGTTTTTACAAGTGCGAACGGAGCCCGGTATTTCATGGAATTCTTTTTCCGTGCCTATAAGGATATAAGAAGTTTTGGTCCTATGCGAATTGCCTGTGTGGGTGAATCCACCGCTGAGGTATTTGAAAAATACAATTTGGATGTAGAATTGATTGCCAAGGATTCCACGGCCGAAGGTCTGGCCAAAGAATTGGTGGCCACGGATAGTTTAGATAGTGCCAATGTCCTGGTGGTAACCGGAAACAGAAATCGCGATATCCTGGTTGGTTTATTGGAGACTGTGGGTCGGGCCATTGTTGATACTTTGCCAGTTTATCAAACAGATTTCGCCGATATTTTACAGGCGCCTGATATTGAAAAGTTCAAAAAAGTAGGGGCTGACGCGATAATATTTACCAGTTCTTCCACCGCGCTCTCCTATGTGGAACAGGCAGAGGATATCGTATTTGAGAAAGATGCAAAGAAACCTGTTTTCTGTAGCTTCGGCCCTCAGACATCTCAGACATTAAAAGAAAATGACATGGAAGTTACGGTGGAGGCCAGTCATCCAAGTATCGATGCATTAATCGAAGCCTTGCTCGTTTATTTTACTGATTCTCATGAGGCCTGATTTGGTCAAAATCTGTGGAATTACCCGCAGTGGGGACGCCCAGCATTGTATCAATCTTGGAGCCAATGCCTTAGGCTTCATTTTTCATCCAGCATCGCCTCGCAATCTTGCCTTGGCGGATTTTAAAATTTTAAAGCAGGAAATTGACTTCCAAGATTGTTTACAGGTGGCGGTGGCAGTAGCACCAGAACCATCAATGGTTGAACAATTTTTGGAAGCTGGATTTGACCGTTTTCAGTTTCATTTCCCTGCTGATTACTCTCAACAAAAAATTGCAGATTGGGCTGAAGTAGTAGGGAGACAAAATCTCTGGCTTGCTCCTAGATTGAATCCTGATGAAGAATTTCCTCCCGAATTATTGAAGCATGCTCAAACTATCTTAATCGATGCATATTCCGACCAAGCATTTGGTGGGACGGGCATGAAGTCGGACTGGAAAAGATTTAAGGCATTAAAAAAACAGTATCCAGAGCACCAATGGTTTTTAGCCGGTGGACTTGGTCCTGAAAACCTTTGTCAGGCGATAAATGAAACGGAACCTGACGGAGTCGATTTAAACAGCGGCGTGGAAAGTTCTCCGGGTATCAAGGACCTGGAAAAGATTAATCAGGTATTTTCCCTGTTTTAGGGGAGTTTCTCGCTACTTAAATTGCTTGGCCAATTTTGCCAGTTGCTTGGGGTCCATGCCTTCAAGATCAGGCAATCCGCCACCTCCCATGCCCCCGCCTCCAAATGCATTCATTAGTTGTTTCATTTTTCCACCCTTCATTTTCCGCATCATTTTTTGCATCTGGGAGAATTGTTTGATCAACATATTTACATCCCGAATCTGCACTCCTGCTCCGTCAGCAATTCTTTTTCTCCGGGATCCGCCAATAATTCGTGGAAGGCGTCGCTCCTGCTTGGTCATGGATAAAATAATCGCCTCATGCCTGCCAAGGGCAGCTTCTTCCTTATCCCCGACCTGCACATTTCCCATGCCAGGCAGCATTTTCGCAATCGAGCCCATCGAACCGAGTTTTTTCATCTGCCGCATCTGGGTAAGAAAATCCTCAAAATCAAACTCGGCTTTGAGCATTTTTTCGGCCATCCGTGCGGACTCTTCCTCATCAAAATGCTCCTGAGCTTTTTCAACAAGGGAGACCACATCGCCCATGCCTAGAATACGGGAAGCCAAACGGTCGGGATGAAAAACTTCCAGTTCATCTATTTTTTCACCCGTGCCCATAAACTTAATCGGAGCACCGGTTACTTTCTTCATCGAAAGGGCGGCACCACCCCGGGCATCCCCATCAATTTTTGTCAGAATAATCCCGCTTAACCCCAACCTGTCATTGAAGGTTTGGGCAACATTCACGGCCTCCTGACCAAGGGCCGAATCTGCAACCAGAAGAATTTCGTGAGGATTGATCTCTTTTTTCAATCTTTCCAGTTCGCCAACCAGATCATCATCGATCTGAAGACGCCCAGCGGTGTCAAAAATAACCAGATCGGATCCGTTGTCTTTAGACTTTTCCCAGCCTGCTCGGGCGATTGCAGGAACATCTTTGCTCTCGCGGTCTAAATGAATGAGAAAATTTTCCTGCTTGGCGAGGAACTCCAATTGATCAATGGCGGCGGGCCGGTAAACATCGCAGGCCACCAGCATGGGTTTTCTTCCTTCTTTGAATAGATGCTTGGCCAGTTTTGCGGAGGTCGTGGTTTTTCCCGCTCCGTGAAGACCCACCATTAGGACACGGAGGGGGCGGTCCTCCTTGAGGGCAGAGTTTCCTTCACCTAGAAGTTTAACCAATTCATCATTGATAATTTTTACTACCTGTTGGCCGGGGGATACGGATTTTAATACATCCTGACCAAGACAGGCATTCTTAACTTCATCAATGAATTCACGGGCAACCCGAAAGTGAACATCGGCAGAAAGCAGGGCCTTACGCACTTCTGTGAGTGCCTCGGAGACATTATCTTCCGTGAGTTTACTTTTCCCACCAATGGTGCGAAGGATACCGCTTAATTTGTCCGTTAAATTTTCAAACATAGCTTAAAAACAATGACATTTTGTGGGATTCTGGCAAAGCTAGAAATGCTCCTTCTGGCTTTACGCGTTGCCAATTAGGTTAATTTTAGTAGTTTCTTTTTTTTCCCTTTTACTATTACCACCCTATGAAGATTCTTGTTGCGGATCGTATCTCTCCACTCGGAGTTGATTATTTAAAAAAGCAGGATGGCTTTGAGGTAGTCGAAGCCTATGGTTCATCTCCTGAAGAGGTCATTGAACATGCCAAAGATGTTTCAGCCATTATCGTCCGCAGTGATACCCGAGTAACTCGAGAAGTCATGGAGAATGCCCCTTTATTAAAAGCTGTAGGCCGGGCTGGAGTTGGGGTGGATAATATTGACATTGAGGCGGCTACGGAACGCGGTGTCATTGTGATGAATACCCCCGGTGGAAATACCATTGCCACCGCTGAACTGACTTTCACTCATATGCTTTGCGGAACCCGTCCAATTGTACGTGGTGCCACGGGAATGAAAGAAGGAAAGTGGGAAAGAAAGCAGCTCAAAGGAGCTGAGCTTAGGAACAAAACCTTAGCAGTTCTTGGACTGGGTAGAATCGGTGCAGAAGTGGCTAAGCGGGCTCAAGCTTTCGAGATGACGGTGATTGCATATGATCCATATTTGACCGAGGAACGGGCGAAGGAACTGGAAATTGAGAAGGTTGATCTAGAGGGAGCATTTTCCCGGGCTGATTATCTCACCGTCCATATGCCGATGACAGCTGAAACCAAGGGAATGGTTGATGAGGCTGCATTTGCGAAGATGAAAGATGGTGTCAGGGTCTTTAATTGTGCCCGTGGTGGCATCATCAAGGAGTCTGCATTAGCGGAAGCACTTCGCAGTGGCAAAGTAGCAGCTGCTGGCTTGGATGTTTATGAACAGGAACCACTCCCTGAGGATCATGAATTCCGCAGTATTGAAAACCTAAACCTAACTCCCCACCTCGGTGCCTCCACGGAAGAGGCACAGGAAAGTGTTGGGGTGGAGATTGCCGAGGCAATAGCCGAGGTTCTTCAGGGAGGCAGAATTCGGAATGCGATCAATATGCCATCGATTGACCCCAAGGATTTGCAGACCCTTAGTCCATATCTCGAATTGTGCATGCGCTTGGGTGCTTTTGCCCGGCAAGCGGCAACCGGTTCGGTGGAGTCTTTACATATAACTTACTGGGGAGGCATGGTAGAGTTTGACACTATTCCGCTCACCCGTGGAGTGCAAAAAGGTTGGCTCAAGGGAATCGCTGGCGATGAGGGTGTCAATGATGTCAATGCACCATACAAAATCAAAGCCCTTGGAATAAAGGTTGAAACAACCACTTCAACATCCTCAGTTGATTACAATGAACTGATTGAAGTTCGTACCATTGATGCGGATGGCAAGGAGCAATCTGTTCGTGGTACCATTATCGGTAAAAATGCAGATCCCCGAATTGTTGAAGTTGATGGAGAGTCAATTGAGGCCAGACCTGTGGATACCCTCCTGGTTGTTCGTAATTTGGATAAGCCAGGGATTGTTGGAAAAGTGGGTACGGTACTTGGAGAATATGGGGTTAATATTGCGAATATGTCGCTTAGCCGATCCGAAGGTTCCGAATCCGCCCTTACCATCCTGGAACTTGATAGTGAGCCGTCCTCGGAAGTTCTCGAAAAATTAGTTGCTGATCCGGATATCGAGGAAGCCCGGGTATCCCGCCAGAAGTAAGTTCGTTTCCTTACCTGTCTTACCTTTGCAATGCTTAGTATTGAAACGATAGCCGTTCTCATCATTGGATACTTGATTGGCTCAATACCATGGGCAGTCATTGTGGCCAAGCGTGCAGGGGTTGATAT
>JAYPZT010000073.1:0-6228 GCA_038136415.1 Opitutales bacterium | reverse complement strand
TTTTTCAGCATATCGATGTTAAGCTTTTCAGGTCCAACACCTCTAACCGGAGCAAGTTTCCCATGAAGCACATGATACAAACCTCGAAAGACTCCTGCCCGCTCCATCGCGAATAGATCGGTAACTCCTTCAATGATGCAAAGTTTAGACCTATCACGCTCTTCATTTACGCAAAGGGAACAGAGTTTTTCTTCTGCCAAATTGCCACAACTTTCACATGGACCAAGCACAGACTTTGCCTGATTAAGAAGATCGATTAAGTCTGCAGCGGACTTTGGGCTTTCCACAAGCAGATGCAAAGCGACTTTTTCCGCCGATCGATAACCCAATCCGGGCAGGCGTTTCAAAGCCTGCACCAAGGCTTGGTATTGAGGGGTCAACGCACTAGAAATTTAAAAGAAGCCGGGCATCTGAACCCCGCTTGTCAAGCTGCCCATGGCATCATCACTTTTTTTCTTGGCTTGCTCCGAGGCATCGACGACCGCTTGTAAAATTGCCTCAGAAACAAATTCTGGGTCTTCCTTGAGAAATTCAGGATCCAGTTTGAGATCTTTAAACTCTCCCTGTCCAGTAATCTGGATGGTAACAGCTCCTCCCCCACCACTGACTTCCAATATTTCTTCTGATAGTTTGGCCTGTGCCTCCTCCATCAGTTTTTGCATTTTCTGAGCTTGTTTAAGAAGTTTTCCTACACCTGGCATGAGTAAAATAAAAGAGTTTCGATTATTCTCTGGCAAGAAAATCTTCGTATCCCGATTGAAAATCTGGAAACTTTGGTGCCCAGTTACAGGACTGCTTCAATCTCGATGGATCAACTCTTCGGTTAGCTCCCCTATCCGAGCCAATCCCTGTAAATTCAGGTTCTTGCACTCCTAACCTCCGGGCTACCCATTTTGCAATCTGGCCACGGGTAGCATGCTGTCCGTCACAAGCGTTAAAAACCTCTGATCCATCCGTAGTACTTAGCACAGATAAAATGGAGGAAACTGCATCATCTCGGTGAAGAAGATTAAGGTATCGGTCTGGACTGCCTCCCATTGGTTCTCCCCGGCGGATTTTATCAACCAGCAAATGTCTACCGGGTCCATAAAGACCAGAAAAACGAATCACCTTTCTCGAAAATGAAAACTGTGGGATTCCGCTAAGACACTCTCTTTCTGCGGATAATAAAATTTGACCCCGCTCAGAGACCCCATCGGTCGAGGAATCCTCCTTAACCAAACTGCCATCCGTTTGAGGGTAAACGGAGCTGCTGCTGGTGAAGACAAGAGACTGCAATGCCCCTCCTCCCTTTTCAATCCAGCCAAGTATGGATTGCATACCGTGTAAGTAGGACTGTTCGTACCCCGCAACGGTCGGAGAAGCGGCCCCTACTGTGTTGACCACATAATCAAAGCGGCAGGAAATCTCCTTCCACCAACTATCTGAGTGTAAGTTTCCTGTGTGCACCTCTGCACCCATTTGCTCAAGGTTATGGGCTGTTTGCAAATTCCGGGTAAAGGCGGACACTGCCCAACCTTGTGCCAGACAAACACGAGCAAGTTCAGAACCGATATAACCGCATCCAAATATGATTACTGATTTTTTCAAAGTTCCTGTATCCAATGGTCACTATCCTGAAAGTCAAGCCATGCGAGATTAGTAGGCAGCGATTGGTTTACTCCTTGTCAAAACTTTCGATCGTTGGCACATCCTTAATACCTATGCATGTACTGTTTGTATGTTGGGGAAATATTTGTCGCTCGCCGGCGGCTGAATGCACTTTCAAGAAATTGGTGGCAGAACGGGGACTTAGTGAAAAAATAAGTTGCGACTCCGCAGGTACCATTGCATCCCACCAGGGCAATCCACCTGATTCCCGAATGAGACAAGCCGCACAGGCAAGAAATCTCACCATCGCTGGAGCTGCCCGTATGATTAAGGATCAGGATTATCACGAGGCCGATTTGATCGTGACAATGGACAACTTTAATTTTTCAGAAGTAAACAAATTGGCCCCGGATCACTCTTTCAAAACCAAAATTCGTCCATTTTGTGATTTTGTCAGCTCTTCAGACAAAGAAGTGCCCGACCCTTATTACGGCGGTCCATCAGGCTTCGAAAAAGTACTCGACCTGCTTGATGATGGATGCGTTCAGCTGCTTGACGAACTGGAAAAGAAAATTGTCTAGCTCTTAGAAGATAGATGTCAGAAATTGACGACGCAATATCCAGCGCCACAGGCGTTCAGTTTAAGAGTCAGTCTTCTTCTTCGATTGGAGGAGGTTGCATCAATCAGGCATCCAAGATCCATTCGATGGATGGGCGGACTTTTTTTCTCAAGATCAACCAAGCATCCTTTCTTCCATTTTTTGAAGCGGAAGCTGAGGCATTAAAAGAGATTCGGTCGACCCAAACCATCATGGCCCCAGATGTGATTACTCATGGTGTGGCAAAGGATCAGGCTTTTTTAGTCCTGGAATACATCGAAGAAGGTCGATCATCTTCGATGTCGCAGTCCGCCTTAGGTAAACTTCTTGCGAAAATGCACAAGATTGAACAGCCATTCTTTGGATGGGAAAGAGATAATTGCATCGGTGCCACTCCTCAGCCCAATCCAAAAACAAACAGCTGGTCTGAGTTTTATCGGGATCACCGCCTTGCTTTTCAATTTAAACTGGCTCAAAGCAAAGGAAGATCCTTTGATGGTGCCCAGAAACTGCTCGAGTCTATCGAGAGTTTCTTCTCCGATTACTCCCCGCACCCGTCTCTGCTTCACGGTGACCTCTGGGGAGGGAATGCCAGTTGCGACAGCTCTGGAGTCCCTTTTCTTTACGATCCGGCATCCTACTACGGGGATCGTGAAGCTGATCTTGCATTCACCTATATGTTCGGTGGGTTCTCCTCTTCATTCTATGATGCCTACAATCAGGAATACCCCTTGAATTCAGGCTTTTCACAGCGTAAAACGCTATACAATCTCTATCATGAGCTTAATCACTTTAATTTGTTCGGTGGCGGGTATGCATCTTCTGCCCAGTCGAGCATTGACCAACTACTAAGCCAACTGTGACAACTACAGGGAAACCACAGGAGCTGTTATCTGCCACGCGTATTGCAGAACGCCTGCAAGTACTGGGCGAAGAAATTAATCAACATTACCAAGGCAAGGAAATCCTTCTGATCTCTATTCTGGATGGGGCAATTGTTTTCACCGCTGATCTTTTGAGACAACTCCGCGTGCCCACGCAATTGGATTGCCTACGTATTTCCAGCTATGGAAATTCCACTTCAGCACAGTCTTCCCCCCAGCTTAGGGGCAGCTTAAAATCCGATTTATCAGGAATGCATGTTTTGTTAGTGGATGATATTTTGGACACTGGAAAAACCATGCAATTTGCTTGCGAGCAAATCCTCGCCCTGAGTCCAAAGTCGATCAAAACCTGCGTTTTCCTTGATAAGCCTGAACGACGTTTAAATGGATTTGAAGCCGACTGGATTGGGTTTTCCATACCCAATCAATTTGTGGTTGGGTATGGCTTGGATTATGCCGGTAAATTTCGTGAATTGCCCTATCTCGCCACTCTCGGCTAATCCTTTCTTAAAGACTTTGCATGAGTAAGAAAAAAACAAATCCCTTAAGAAGAATATACGAGTGGACCCTATCGCTTGCCGAGCGGAAGCTATCCGGATTGTGGTTAGCACTGATATCATTTGCAGAGGCAAGTTTCTTTCCCATTCCGCCTGATATTCTGCTACTCCCCCTTTGTCTGGGCAACCTCAAGAAAGCCTTCTCCTTTGCACTCATCTGCTCGGTTGCCTCGGTTCTAGGCGGACTCGCAGGTTATGCGATTGGAGCATTTGCCTGGGACGGGCTTGCACCAACCTTCTTTGAATATGTACCCGGGTTTACCGAAGAGAAATTTGACCGTATTCAAGAATGGTATGCAGAGTGGGGATGGCCCTTGGTATTTCTTGCCGGCTTCTCTCCCATTCCTTACAAAATATTTACCATCGCCAGTGGAGTGCTTGGGATGGCTCTTGCTCCCTTTATTCTTGCTTCGGCAGTTAGTCGTTCTGCCCGTTTCTTTTTGGTGGCTGCATTGGTCTCCAAATTCGGGGAGCCAATGAAGGAGAAAATAGACAAGCACTTCAATCTGCTTGCCCTGGTATTTGGCTTACTTCTGGTCGGTGGATTTCTTGCCCTTAAGTTGCTGAGATAATTTAATTCGGCTCAGAATTCATCCACTTCCAGTCGCTCCATATATTCGGTCACATTGCAGGTAAGCATCATTGCCTTACGGGTGGAAATCTCCAGGACCTTGTTAACCACACCGTCAAGAAAAGACCGGTCGTGACTCACAATCAGGGCCGTGCCTTCAAAAAGATTCAGTGCCTCCTGCAATACCTCTTTACTACGAATATCGAGGTGATTGGTAGGCTCGTCCATAATCAAAAAATTACAGGGCTTCATCAGCAATTTTGCCAAAGCCACCCGGTTACGCTCACCTCCGGATAAAACCGAAGTTTTTTTCAGGGCATCATTACCGCTAAATAAGAGTGCCCCAAGTGCCGCCCGTGGATTTGCCTCCGGATTATTTTCACAAACTTCCTCCACTTCAGCCAGTACTTCATTATTGGGGTTCAGTTCTTCTGCCTGATGCTGGGCGAAGTAGCCAATTACTGTATTTACTCCCATATCACGCTCGCCAGCCTGAAAAGGTTCCACCCCGGCAAGCACGCGGGCGAGAGTAGATTTTCCCGCACCATTGACTCCTACCACCGCGATGCGGTCACCTTTCTCGATCCTCAAATCAAGACCCTCAAATACCACATTGTCATCATACGCTTTAGTCATTCCAGTTAGTTCAACAACTTTCTGGCTGGCTGCGGGCGATGGAGGAAAGCGGAAATAAATTTTCTTTTCCTCAGCCTCAGGCTTCACGATTTCCATTTTTTCCAACGCCTTGATTCTACTCTGTACCATCGCAGCTTTCTTTACATTGGAACGGAAACGATTGATAAATTCCTTCTCCTTTTGAATCTCTTTCTTTTGGTTATTGTAGGCTTTTCGCTGCCTTTCCAAACGGGCAGCACTTTCCTGCAGATAGAAAGAATAATTCCCTTTGTAGTTATTGAGAGTACCGAGTTTTAATTCAATGGTTCTGTCCGTTACTGATTCCAAAAAAGCCCGGTCGTGAGATATCACCAGAATCGAGCCCTGATAACCTTTCAAATAATGCTCCAGCCAATTTTGAGAGACCACATCCAGGTGATTGGTTGGCTCATCCAGGATCAAAAGTGATGGGCTTTGCAAAAGTAGCTTTCCCAAAGCAATGCGCATTTGCCAGCCACCAGAAAATTCATCCACCGGCCGGTCTATATCCTCTTTGGAAAACCCCATCCCCATAAGCACTTTTTCAATACGGGAATTCATTTTCTCTGGCTCAAAGCTGGCCAGCTGAGTTTCCCAGCCCCCCATCACATCAATCAGGTCATAAAACTCCTCATCTTCAGGATCGAGCTCGGCCAGTTTCGCCTCTGCTTCATCCAGCTTCGCCTGAAGTTCAGATGCCCCGGAAAATGCTTTGCCTGCCTCATCCCTTACCGTACCTCCCGATGCATGCACGCCATCCTGAGGAAGATAACCTACGGTCGCATAGTCTGGTTTTTCAATCGCACCCTCATCCGGCTGAACTTCGCCCATTAGCATCCTGAGCAAGGTCGTCTTGCCTGCCCCATTGGATCCGACTAAGGCAATTCTATCCTTCGGACCGATAGTCCCTGATATCTCATTGAATAATTTTTTATGCCCAAATGCGAGGGTTACTTCGCGAATAAAAATCATCCGCTCTGTTTATAAAAAAACAAAGGCACGATCAATGACATTACCCTTTGATCTCGTTTTGTTTCCTGTAATGCTGGAAACTCAAAGTGTATGAAGATTACATTAACCATTATCCTTTTCCTTATTTTTCTTGGAGCCTGCTCTAAGATTCCAGATTTGCAGGAAGCAGGTACTCTTAAAGAGGCTAACCAAGAAGCCATTCCTCTTGGTAAATTGGATAGAAAATTAATGTACGGGATGTTCCCTCTTTATGTGGACGCGGATGAAGAACCCTACACTGGTTGGATCAAGGAAATTGATCCGGAGACAAAAGCTAAAACCCTTGGTTATTTAAAAACCGGGCGAAAAGAAGGCCGATGGATCACTTGGGCAGAAAATGGAACCAAAATCCTTGAGGCTAT
>JAYPZT010000072.1:0-6238 GCA_038136415.1 Opitutales bacterium | reverse complement strand
CCGCCGACCTTCGGGTTATGAGTCCGACGCTCTAACCACCTGAGCTACCCTGGCATCAAGGTTTGTTATAATGTCTTCCCTTCCATTCTCAGTCAACGCAAACTAATGATCTGATAAAATTATTGCTTTGGGCTTTACCCATCGTGGGAATCTCTAAAAATAAGCGATTTTGGAAATATCGTGATTAGCCAAAACTCCACTATCCTTATTATCGACGACGATGCAGAAATCCGCTACTCGCTCGATCGGGTACTATCGCAAGACGGACACCAAATTATTTCTGCTGATTCCGGTGAAAAAGGAATCGAGGTAGCCAGTAAAGAGAATCCCAACCTCATCTTTTTGGACAATCGTATGGGAGGAATATCGGGGATCGAAACGCTGCAACACTTACGAACTGCTGCTCCTCACTCCATGGTTATTTTAATGACCGCATATGGTACGACCCAGACTGCAATTCAAGCGATGAAACATGGTGCTTTTGACTATGTTTTAAAGCCATTCGACCTAAAGAAGCTCAAAGATTTAGTCACCAAAGCACTCAAGGCAGGAAAAGATTCTGGAGCAGACAGCCTTTCTCATAAAAGTCTGCTCAACAGTGAAGATCTCGAAGAAGGCATCGTTGGCAGCGGTGATAAAATGCAGGAAGTGCTTAAGAAAGTGGGTCAGGTAGCCGCTTCTGAGGCTACGGTAATGATCACTGGTGAAAGCGGAACCGGTAAAGAGCTCATTGCACGATGCGTGCACCGCCACAGTCACCGCTCTGATGGTCCTTTCCATGCAGTCAACTGTGGAGCCATTCCGGAAAACTTAATCGAAAGCGAATTGTTTGGGCATGAGAAAGGCTCGTTTACCGGAGCTACGGATGCCAAGGCTGGACAGTTTGAAATCTGCCACGGAGGCACCTTGTTTCTCGATGAAATCGGAGATATGGGACTTCCAACCCAGACCAAAATCTTGCGGGCTATTCAGGAAGGTGAGATCCAGAGAGTGGGCAGTACGAAAATAAAGAAAGTGGATGTCCGATTGCTCGCAGCCACTCACAAGGACCTAGAAAAAATGGTTCAGGAAAAGACCTTCCGTGAAGATTTGTACTATCGATTAAATGTCGTCAGAATCGAAACCCCTCCCCTACGGGAGAGAATGGAAGACATGCCAGAACTCGTAGATTTCATGCTGCAAAGGCTCAATAATAAGCATGGCACAGGAGTTACAGAAATTTCTGAAGACGCCCTCAATACTCTCTCCAAATACAATTGGCCTGGAAATGTGAGAGAGTTGGAAAATGCTCTTCATTCAGCTTCAGTTGTATCCAAAGGAAAAAGGATTTTAAGCAAAGACCTCCCAGCAAACTTAAGTACCTCCTCCCCTAGTCCTTCCTCATCGACCAAGGAGCAAGCCAGCTCCAATCCTGCTGTAGAGGATACGAAAAATAAGGATAATGCCCCTACTAAAGAAGAAATCATTCAAAGCATCCCTCAGTTTGGTCAGGATACAACTGCACCCGATTCAGATGAGAAGAAATCTGCTGCCCCCACATCTATCAGTGCCGCTGAATCTTATGACATGTCGTATCGGCACCTTCGCTCCCAGCATGATAAGAACCTAATCGAAGCTATGGAAAAAGAGGTGATTCAGCGTTGCCTCACTGAATGTGGCGGTAATCAGGTGAAAGCATCTGCAATTCTTGGCATTACCCGGGCAACTTTGCGCAAACGAATCGATAATTTGGGCATTCGTTTTTGAAGTCTTGCCAAGGATCTCGTCTTATTTTTTTTTAGTATTTCTTTTTTACCATGTCACTGCCCCGTATTGTCATTACTGGAATTGGTCTCACTTGCCCCTTGGGTAACGATCTGCCCACTTATCGTGAAGCCCTGCTTGCGGGAAAAAGCGGAGTTTCTTTGTTTCCCGTTCGCAATATGGGAGAACAGCCCGCAGGAGTTTGTGATTTCGAGCAGACCAAATATCAGAAAAGAAAAGAAATCCGGGTAGGAACCCGTGCTGGAAGTATCGCTATTTATTGTGCGAATGAAGCCATCGTTAATGCTGGGCTGGAGCTTGATAAGATCGATTCTTCCCGAATCGGTATCTATCTTGGAATTACCGAGCATGGAAATGTGGAAACAGAAACCGAAGTTTGCCAGTTATTTGATCACTATGACGAGGATGTAAAGTACTGGACCCATCATCATAACCCCCGCACCGTTGCCAATAATCCTGCGGGTGAGATTACCATCAATCTCGGTCTAACCGGTCCTCATTACACCATCGGTGCAGCTTGCGCCGCTGGCAATGCGGGAATTATTCAAGGAGTACAGCAACTTCGCTTGGGAGAATGCGACTATGCATTGGCTGGTGGAGTCAGTGAAAGCATTCGTGCCTATGGAATTTTTGCCGGCTTTAAAAGTCAGGGTGCCTTGGCTACCCATGAGAACCCAAGCCAAGCAAGCCGTCCATTCGATCAGGATCGGAACGGGATAGTCGTAAGTGAAGGCGGTTGTATTTATGTATTGGAGCGTTTGGAAGATGCCCAAGCCAGAGGTGCAGAAATTATTGCAGAAATTGCTGGCTATCGCATCAATTCCGACGGTACAGATTATGTTCTGCCCAATCCCGAAAGACAGGAGGAATGTATGCGCCAAGCGATCGAAAATGCCAACATGACTCCTGCAGACATTGACCTTGTCAGCACTCATGCCACATCCACCCCCCAAGGAGATGAACAGGAATGCAAAGCGGTGAGAAATGTATTCGGGGAGAGCGGAAACACCTTGGTTAATAATACCAAAAGTTTCATTGGCCACTCCATGGGAGCAGCCGGTGCCATCGAACTGGCTGGTAATATTCCTTCGCTAGAGGATGGAATGGCTCATGCAACCATCAATGTGGACAATCTCGATCCTGCTTGCTCAGTTCCAGGACTGGTTACCGGTAAAGCAGTCGAAAAAACAGGTGGGATTAATGTGATTCTGAACAATTCATTTGGAATGCTGGGAATCAATTCCGTTCTTATCTTGAAAAAGTTTGTAGCCTAGGGTAGAAACTTACCCAACAGCTCAAATGGACAAAGATAAAGTCAAACAAATAGTACTCGATATTATCGCGGATATCGCTCCGGATGAAGACCTTAGCGATGTTAAGCCTGAAATCCGGCTCAGGGATCAACTTGATCTTGATTCCATGGATTTTCTCGACATCGTGATGGAACTTCGCAAGCAGCATGGTATTGATGTTCCCGAAGCAGAATATCGCGAGCTTGAATCGCTCGACAGCTGTGCAAATTATTTGCTTCCCAAATTTGAAGCCGGAGCAGCCGCTTAATCGTTCTGGCTCGCTAGTCCGGACATAACTTTAAGTTGCCGGCAACTCCTTCCAATTCATCATCTTTTTCATCTCCCGATGTATTGATCATCGGTGCTGGACTATCCGGACTCGCTGCTGCGGTTCGTTTGGCAATGTTTGGCAAGAAAGTCACTCTCTTGGAGAAACATTATGTGGTTGGGGGACTGAATAGCTTCTATGCGAGGAAAGGAAGAAAATTTGATGTAGGACTCCATGCATTAACCAACTATCCGTCTGAATCATCAGGCAAACGATCTCCGCTGCTTAAGCTTTGCAGGCAGTTACGCATTTCTATCGATCAGTTAAATCTTCTACAGCAAAGTCATTCTCGAATTACTTTTGGGGAATGTTCCTTAAAGTTTAACAACGATTTTTCATTCTTCCTCAGTCAAGTGGAAGAGGTTTTCCCAGCTTCCATGGATGCCTTTACTAAGCTCCTTTCCCAAATGGAGGAATTCCCAGCCTATGCTGTGGATGCAGAAGAAATATCCACCCGTGAAATTCTGAATGAGTCAGGAATCGATCCACTTCTCGCAGAAATGTTGCTCTGCCCTACCTGCTACTATGGGTCCGCACGCCCCAACGACATTGATTTCCCCACCTTCATCATGTTATTCGATGCGATTTTCCGTCAGGGTCTATCCCGACCGGAAAACGGCATACGGGCAATTCTTGATCCGTTAACCGAAAAACTGAAGGAACTGGGTGTGGATCGTAGAATGAACTGTGCGGTTGAATCCATCCATGTGGAAGGAGATCAGGTAAGTGAAGTGATTTTATCTTCTGGGGAATCTATTCAGGCAGATCAAATTATTTCCACCTGTGGGATCAAAGAGACTGAAATTCTGCTCAATCAGGATTCCCTCCCCTCCAAAAATTCAGAAACCGGCGAATTTAGTGTGATTGAATCCATTCGGGTAATGGATGGACACCCCCGAAATCTTGGCTGGGAAGAAACTGTAATTTTCTTCAACGATGATGAGCATTTCAATTATTCATGCCCCCCAAGCTTGGTTGACCTGAAATCCGGGGTCATTTGTATGCCTGATAATTATGGCAGTCCTGATTCAGGAAAAGAATCAAAAATCCGGGTCACTCATCCGGCAAATTATTCCAAATGGGCTGAATTATCCTCCTCTCAGTATGCCAGTGAAAAAAAATCCTGGGAAAAACAAATGATGGATAATTCATTGCGGTATTTATCCAACGGTGAAAATCAAAAATCCATCCTGGAGCAAAATACCAAATTCATTGATACATTTACACCCACCACTGTAAAAAAATATACCAGTCATGTGAATGGCACGCTCTACGGATCCCCCACCAAAAGCAGGGATGGTTCAACCAAATTTAAAAATCTCTTCTTAGCCGGTACTGACCAGGGATATGTTGGAATTGTCGGCTCGATGCTTGGTGGTATTGCCGTGGCTAACAATCAGATTCTCCGAGGAGGCTGACCTGTTTAACTCAAATGCTGAAGTAAGCCTTCCTGTACCTCAGCCAAAATTAAGTAAGCCAAATAATAGGACTGGGCCTGATGGGATTTTTTTCCAAAGGAAAATTCCCCGGTTTCCAGTTCCCCATCCGAAAAAGATTCCAGTTTGTGATTACGGATGAACAAACGAATCTCGGTAATGGCACGCAGGATAAAATCTGCTTCCTTTTCCTCAACCTCTACATAACCATGAGCAAATTTTGGATTTTGAAGAAAAGAAGAAAAAGAATCCCTGTCCCTGTTCATATCGTCCCTCAAACTGCTTTTCCATGACTCTGCCAAATCTGCATCCTTTTCATCCTCATAAGGAAAATCCGTGCATGACTCATGCCCACAATCAGAAAAGCATTCCAAAATCAGAGGAGCAATAGCACGGGTGATTTTTGAATCCACCCGCAAACGAAATTCAATCATCTTTTTCCAAAATGGTTTGCAGACGCCAATGCTGCAATTGATAGGCAATGGATTCGGCTCGCTCACGATTCCCCGTCCACACGACTGATCTACCCTCTTCATGCACCTCAAGCATATGTTTCGTAGCAGTTGCCTCATCATATCCAAGAACTTTCCGAAAAACCATCACCACATAGTTCATTAAATTTACCGGGTCATTCAGAACCACCACATGCCAAGCTGGTTCGTTCTCCAATTCCGTAGAAGGGAGTTCAAGTATTTCTGGCAGTGGCGATAAAGGCATCTGTTAAGTAAATTTTAAGAGTGTACTATTTGAGCAATCTTGCAATCATGACAATCTGTAACCGCTGGAGATAGCTCTTTTACAGTCTTGCCTGTGGCTTGAAATTCTTTTTGCTAAAGAAATGTTAAAAATTCCTTCCTTTATCCTAGGCGGACTTCTCATTTTAACCGGACTTATCGGTTATCTCGCTCAAGATTCAAGCTTATCCATTAAAATTAGTGGTCCTTTAGCTAGCGATGCAGAGTTTGTCCTCAAAGATGGTGAGCAAAGCCATGTCTTGGACTTTATCCCCTGCCCCGATTCGGCTGGGGAAAATGCCTGGTGGATTGTCCACAAACTCAATGAAGGACACGCCAAGGAAACCGCTGCGGACAATTACAGAATTGCTCAGGGAGCTTCAGATGCGGATCCCAAGTCTTATTGGTATGCCAGTTCTACAGGAGATACACTCAAAGGAATTTTTCAGGAATCTGACAACTATCACAATGCCGGTACCGAAGTCTACGAAGCTATTCCCTGGTCGGAAATTGATGTAGAGCAAGCCAAAGTACGATTCATTTACAACAATGTCGCTGGTACCAGTGAGCCTGCCACCCTATCCTCCACCAACTGGGAAAATGTCATCAATGCTCCCGAAGATGGAGAGTCCCTAACCTTTGGAAAAAGTTGGACTGCATTCATTCCATCTATCATTGGCTTGA
>JAYPZT010000071.1:0-6326 GCA_038136415.1 Opitutales bacterium | reverse complement strand
TTTCTTGGATTTTGGACAGCCTATGAAGCTGCGGTGCAAGCAGGATGTGTATGTATTCCAGGCGGGGGATTGTCCACTGAAGTTCGCATACGATCCATTTTGGAGAACAAGGTGAATTATCTTTTTTGTACGCCAACTTATGCAAGACGGATGCTCGAGACTGCCAGAGAACAGCAAATTGATTTACAGAACCATCAATTAAAGAAAATTATCGTGGCAGGAGAGTGCGGGGGAAGTAGCCTGGAGATCCGTAAGCAAATGGATGAAGCATGGTCCTCGGATTCCCTGCTTTATGATCACTATGGAATGACAGAGGTGGGACCGGTTGCCTATGAAATTCCAGGAGGAAAGGGTGGACTAAGAATTTTATCTGATCGTTATCTCGCAGAAGTTATTGATCCGGAAAGTTTACAACCTTTGGAGGATGGTGAACTTGGAGAGTTGGTGCTTACTCCATTGGGTAGAACGGGCAATCCACTCCTGCGTTACCGGACGGGCGATTTGGTTCGGGTGCATCGTGGGCTGGATGATGGTGGATTCCCCGTTTTTGATTTAGTTGGGGGTATACTAGGCAGAGCAGACGACATGATTGTGGTAAGAGGGGTAAACCTATATCCGCTGGCAGTGGATGGCGTGATCAGAAAGTTCAGCCAGGTTGATGAATACCAGGTAATGATCAACGAAGTTCGAGGGATGAAAGAAGTGCTCATTCGTGTAGAAGCTGATGAGCCAACAGCGAAAGAGTTGGAAAAAGCAATGTATGAAAGTTTCTCGCTTAGAATACCCGTGGAAGTAGTTCCTGCAAAATCCTTACCAAGATGGGAGATGAAATCAAAGAGGTGGTGTTATCACCACGAATAAATTTATTTAAGAGATCTGGAATGAATCTGATAGTTGAAGCGAAAAACTTGAGTAAACAGTTTACCGGTCAAGAAGATGGAAATCACACTTCTGTATTTGCCGATCTGAATTTCGAAGTGGAAGCGGAAACTACCCTTGCCTTGGTTGGGCCTTCCGGTTCAGGGAAAAGCACTCTCTTGAATCTTATCAGTGGTTTGGATAACCCAAGCGGCGGAACCATTTTGGTGGATGGAAAAGATGTACATACAATGAGTGCCGATCAATCCGCCCGTTTTCGAAACCAAACCCTTGGGTTTATTTTTCAGTCCCATCATCTTATGCCTGCTCTTTCTGCTCTTGAAAATGTTATGCTTCCTGCATTGGCAGGACATGGCCTGCTCGAAGGTAAAGAGCTTGAGGATCGGGCAACCCAGCTTCTTGAGGATGTTGGTCTTTTGAAGAGAGCAAAGCATGTACCCAGTCAATTATCCGGTGGAGAGAAGCAAAGAGTGGCGGTTGCCCGGGCCCTAATCAATCAGCCAAAATTATTATTGGCAGATGAACCAACTGGAGCTTTGGATCAGGTAAATGCAGAAAATTTAATCAATTTACTGCTGGAGGTGTGCCATAAGAACCGCACTACCATGATCATGGTGACACACGCTCACTCTCTTGCGGATAAAATGCAATCCAGGTGGAACTTTGATCACGGTACATTAAAGAAAGAAAGAGCATGAGTATTTGGCGGATTATTTTCGCCAATTTAAAATTTTCCAAATGGCAGCATTTGGGAACCTGTCTTGGAGTTGCTTTGGGCTCGATGATTTTAGTGGGTGCATTGACCGTTGGAGATTCAATTCGAGGAACCTTATTGAAGAGGTCGCAGGAAAGGATTGGCTCCATAACCCACCTGATTGTTTCGCAGGAAGGATATTTTCTTTCAGATTTATCCGAGCGGCTGAAGAAGAAATTTGCGGATGATGGGGATATTGCTTTTGCACCTGTACTGAAGACAAGCGGAACCATTTCTTCTCCAGATGGAAAAACCAGGGCCAGTGGACTTACCGTTTTGGGGATTGATTCCAGTTTCTTTGAATTTTCTGAAGAATCCAAACAAGCACCTGAGTTTCCCAGCCAGGGTTTTTGGGCAAGTCCAGACCTGGCAAAAGAATTGGTGGAGGTTTTGGGAGACAGAATGATTTTACGGGTGGAGGAACCCAGTCTTTTTTCCAGGGACGCGCCCTTATCTGGGGAAAGAGATGCCAGGTTTGTAACATGGAACCGACCCTATCTTGGTGAGTTAAGAAAAGAGTTTCTAGGCAAGTTTTCCCTGGGATCAAATATGGAGCCTGTAAGGACGATTTTTGCCCCTCTTTCTATGCTACAGGACGATATGTTTGTCCAATTTGAGGAAGACGAGGAGAGGAATCATTTTGCAAACCTACTTCTGGCAAAGGTACCCAATCAAAAAACGCGAAAACTCAAAGATTTACTGAATGAGGTATGGGATCTTAATGACAGTGGGTTGAAGTTTAAAAAGCTCTCCAAAGAAAATACTTGGGCTCTTCGGTCAAGAAGTGTGTTTTTGAATGATAAAATCGCGAAAACTGCGAAACGGCTAGCACCGGAAATATGCGGTGAATTTACTTATTTGGTTAATGCAATTCGTAAGCCAGAGAATACTGGTCAAGGAGATAGTAAATTGACCCCTTATTCCATGGTTACGGGGGTGGATATAGAAAGCACCCGCTTCCTCCCAGATGGCTTTCAAAATGATCAAATTGCGGTTAATCAATGGCTGGCTGAGGATTTGAATCTGAGTCTGGGAGATAGGATATCTTTGGAGTATTATGTGGTTGGTCCGCGCCGAAAATTAATCGAGGAAAACCGTACCTTTCTTGTTCGCACCATTCTTCCGATGCCCAATAAAATAGCGAAGGGTGGCGAAAGTGATTGGACACCAAGATTTCCTGGACTTAGCGACTCCGAAAATTGTGGCGAATGGGATACCGGGATTCCAATCAAGCATGAGATCCGCACCAAAGATGAGGAATATTGGGATGAATATAGAGGTAGCCCCAAAGCTTTTATCAGCCACCAGGCTGCTCAGGAAATGTGGGGTAATCGTTGGGGAAGCTACACGGGCTTTCGTATATCTGGAGAGGACCGGGTAGCCATGCTTGCTGATAAATTATTAAAAGAATTGTGTCCATCGGACTTCGGGATCCAGTTCATTGATTTTAAAAAGAATGCATTAACTGCGGTAGATGGGCCGGTTGATTTTGGGCAGCTTCTTATAACCTTCGGATTTTTTGCCATTTTTGCAGGCTTGGCACTTAGTTCATTAGTATTTGGATTCTCATTGGAGCAACGCAACCAGCAAGTTGGCGTACTGCTGGCCCTGGGGTGCCAGCGATCTTTGGTTAAGTTTATTACCTATGCCGAATTGGCAGTGGTTAGTTTACTTGGCTCACTGGTGGGAGTTGGTTTTGCCTGGTTTTTCGGGCATGGTGTTTTATGGATGCTGGGTAAATCCTGGAGTGGTGCGGTGGCCCGGATTGAGATTTTTTATCTTCCTACAAGCTCTTCCATCCTCCTTGGTTTATGTGCGGTCACCTCGATCAGCTTTATCACCCTGATTTGGATAAGCCGGAAGGTTTTCCGGAAGACCCCAATTGAGCTTATGCAGAGTGGGCAATATACGAAATATGAAAGGCACAATGAACCAAATTATCGATGGGTAAATCTCAATCACAAAACAGAAAGAATTCTTTGGGCATGCGTGATGCTATTAATTGCAGGAATTTGGAAGATGCAGTTACCCATTGGGCCCGGCTTTTTTGGGATAGGGGGGTTGGTTCTTGTTGCTGGTTTACTCCGCTATTGGAGATATAGCCGTTCTCTGTCTTGGGCAAAGGTTGATTCATTCAATTTACTTCGTCGGTTGGAAACCCGGCCAGCGAGAAAAATTACGGTGGTTGGAATGCTTGCAGTGGGTGCATTCCTAGTCATCGGTGCGGGTGCTTTTAAGCAAAACTCAGATGAAGATATTTTGGATAAAAGATCCGGAACAGGTGGTTTCTCCCACATTTTCAAAACAACACTACCTATCTACGATGACTTATTAAGTGAGCAAGCGAGTGAGCTATTCGATCTTAATCAAAGCCTCCTTCGAGGGGTTTCCATTATTCCTGTGCGGAAATATGATGGTGACGAGGCAAACTGTTTGAATTTACATCAATCCATAAGACCACCGCTTTACGGGGTGCCAAGTGATGGTTTAATCGGGAGGTTTGATTTTACTGAGGGAAATTGGTCTGCCCTCGAGCAAAACTATCCAGCCAGTATGATCCCAGCTGTGGTTGATCAAAATTCCATGCTATGGTCGATGAAGAAAAAGCTGGGAGACCGGATTCTGTACACCGATGAATCTGGGAATGATTTTGAGGTGGTGATTACCGCCGTTCTCAAAAGAAGTTTTCTACAGGGAGGCGTTTTTATTTCGGAAGCAAACTGGTTGCAAAAATATCCAGGGCAGGGAGGCTCGCGGGAATTTTGGATTTCGAATAACGGGAATGATCGATCCACCAGTCATTTAGAAGACAGACTCTTTAATTATGGTGTGCAAAGTCAGGCGACTTCCTCCAGATTGGCTGCTTTTGATGAGGTGGAAAATACATACCTCTCCATTTTTCAGGTATTGGGCGGCATGGGCGTTCTGTTGGGAAGTTTAGGTCTTTTAATAGTGATTCTGCGAAACCTATGGGAACGCCGCTCTGAACTGGCCACTTTACATGCAGTTGGTTTTTCGCCTTCCCAGTTAAGAAAAATTTTTAGGGGGGAAAATCTTCAAATTGTATATTGGGGTTTATCAATAGGAATTGGAGCAGGTCTGATTGGACTAATTCCAGCTTTGTGGGTAAGCGAAGAAAACTTTTCTGGTATCAACTTGTTAGGTTTTGGGTTTAGTTTGGCATTCGTTGCCTATTTATCCACAGTTCTTGCCGTCCACTTTGGTTTAAAAAGTGCATTTCTTTATAAATTACGGAATGAATAAAAAACTTTTAATAACTACTTTTTGGCTAACTTTGTATGGGTTGATCGCAGTAAAGTTTTTGCAGGCCCAAAATCCAGATACTTCATCTTGGGAAATAGTGTACGAAGAATCATTTACTGATGTGGCGGAAGGAGAACTACCGGAAGATTTTTTTGTGTTGGATGGAGATTTTCAAGTGATTGAGAAAGAAGGTAACAAATGCCTTGAACTCAAGGGCAAGCCAGTTGGAGAGCATGGCTTTCTTTATGGACCCAGATTATCAGCAGACTCTTTTGAGGTTTCATTTTCCTGTTTGGGTTCTGTGAAAAGCAGGAGGCATAGTGTCTTTGCTGGTTCACTTGGCGGCATGAGAGGTCTTACTTTTCGGACCAATCCAGTTTCTAAGAAGTTCCTCCTGGCTTATTCAGAGGCAATTTTTGGCAAGGTATCGTTATCAAACTGGTCATCCAGTGACTGGATGCAGGTTGTACTTCATATAAATCGCCAAGGGGATAATTTTCAGTGTGAAATATTTGTCTCCCAAAAGAATGATTCTCAAAAGGCTGAACCTATGGGAAAGGTTGTAATCCAGAATCAGATAAAAAGCGGCAGATGTGCACTGTGGGGTTTTGCTTATGCAGAAAAAGAAATGTATTGGGATGATTTGAAGATTCGGGTTCCTCAATAAACAATGACTGCATCGAGTAAATTTAGGTTTTGACCCCAGTGCTCTTCTTAGGTTGCCAAAAAATCAGAGGATAATCTTCCTTTCTAAGATTCTCTTGCCAAAATTTTTTCTGTCGTGAGAAATAGTGGGAGTTTGTTTCTATGCATGCAATTTCAAGAACCGCTTTTCTGACCTTTGGCACAAGTTTTCTTGTGCTGATGGTGTTTCTTGGAGCCGCCTTGCATTTCGATATCTTTCCCCTTGAGCAAATCTCTGAACTCATCGCTCAGTTTTCTTTCATTGGGTATTCCATTCCTGAATTAATAGGACTGGGTAAGGTTGGCTCCTACCGTGAGTTAACCTATGCACTGAAAATGATTTTTGTGATCACTGGGCTTTATGTCTCAATATTTACAATTGGGGTAAGCTTTCTTCCCTCTTTTCGTTTACAGCTAAAGGCATTAAGTTTTGGCATATCTATTCCCCCTTTTGTCATTCTTTTCAATTTCTGGGTCTATTTTATCTCTGATGAACGCGATATTCTTAGAGAAGATAAAATCTTACTCTACCTGTTTACCATTATTGTTTACAGTTTTAGCGTTACCCTGATGTGGTATGGCCTGCATGTGCGCAGAAAGTCCCCAAGTTTAGATTCTGCAAATGATATAAATCCTATGCGGAGCCATTTGATTCAAAAATCGATACCGACTGCCGAAGAGCTTAGTCGTGATATGGTGACAAAAACTCATGGTGCTCAAGATACCGATAAAGAAGCGTTGGATC
>JAYPZT010000070.1:0-6385 GCA_038136415.1 Opitutales bacterium | reverse complement strand
AGGGAACTCTGATACTTCAACTCACTAATGATGCGCTGCTGAACCTCAATGATGGACCCATGGGCATTAATAAAGTGGTAGTGAAAAACTTCCCGCAGAGTAGTGAGCGAATCGTAAGTTGATTCTTTAAAGGTCTTATACCGCTTGTGTGCGGAAGCATCATCCAGATCGGTTTTCCGGACTTCCCATTTTTCACCAACCCCGGATGCCTCGACTTCTTTATTGTGAGCAATGCAGCGCTCGCCACGTAAAAGTTGGCGGCGTACGCTTTCATCCTCGTCAATAAAAAGCATGATGATGTGAAAACGGGGCTTGGGAAACTGAGATTCCTGAAAAGTGCCTAGATACTTACTACGCAAATCACTCAACCTGCGGTGAAAGCGCTTGAGGCACTCCACCTGGGTTTTGGTGCGGGGATAACCGTCCACCACTGCCCCACTCTCATACTTGGGGTCAAGAAGCTCACGCAGAACAAGTTTGGTAACCTCCCGGTCGCCAGCGAGTAGGCCGGCGTCCATTTTTTTCTTCGCTTCAGGAGAATTCAATAACTCACTGACCACGATGGGTTTTTCTGTGAGGTCGCGAAACTCCATAATAAAAGCAGTCTGGGTTCCTTTACCTGCTCCCGGGGCACCATTCAGCCAGAAGATCTCTGCGGGAAACTTGAGATTCTCTGCGCCTACTTCTTTTTCCAGTTCATGCCAAACGGAATGGAAGATGAGTTGGGCATCTTTAACCTCAATATCCTCGACTGGCTTGGAGGACTGCACCTCTCCCACACTCTTATCCTCGAAGGAAACCACATCTTGACTGGAACTTTTGGACATAAAATTGGTTCTATTAGTACAAGGGTAAGTCGTCAATATCAGCGGTGCATAATTGTTACAAACCTACTCAGATACCTCCACCAGATTCATACTCTCTCATGTTTGCAAGAGTGTGATCCATGCCCAAGGAAGGAGCGGATTCATCCTCGAACGAGCCAAGGATTTTTGAAGGCACTCCTGCCACAGAGACATGAGGAGGAACATCTGCCAGCACCACACTGCTTGCCCCCACCCGGGCTCCCTCTCCAATTTCCACATTTCCTAATATTTTTGCCCCGGCTCCGATCAGTACACCGGATCGGATCTTGGGATGCCTATCTCCCCGCTCTTTTCCGGTCCCCCCCAAGGTGACCTCGTGAAGGATTGATACATCATCCTCAATGACAGTGGTCTCCCCGGCCACAAATCCAGTGGCATGATCAAGCAGAATACCTTTACCAATGACTGCAGCAGGATGAATATCCACGGCGTAAACCACGGAGATCAAACTCTGCAGATAGAGAGCTAAGTCCTGCCTGCCCTGCCCCCATAGCCAATGTGCCACCCGGAAAGCGGATAACGCCTGAAATCCCTTAAAATAAAGAAATGGGCTGAGGAAATCATCGCAGGCCGGATCTCGCTCCTTAACTGCCTCCAGGTCGCGCTCGATTGACTGAATGATCGATGTGTCTGCCCGATAGGCAGAGAGAAACAAGTCCCTCAAGTCGCTCTCGGGCACCGTGCCCTTTGCCAAGCGGGAAGAAAGTCTCCAGCTCAGAGCATCCTCCAGTGAAGTGCGCTCCAAGACATATTCAGTCAGCACCTTGGCCAGGATACGCTCACGCGAGGCCACCGCAGAGGCTTCGTCCCGTAGAGATTGCCAGACTGAAGAAATTGTCATCTTTGGCACCCTATCGAAATGTGCCTACTTTTACGAGTTTGATTCTTCGGTTACTTCCTGCCCGTAGAAATTTTTCCCAATTTCAATCTCTTTGCGCCCCCTGGACATTCTCCACTCATTGGTATCCCGCAGGGAGTAAACACATCCACAATATTCCTGCTGATAAAAATTTTCCCGTTTAGAAATCTCCAGCATTCTCTGGGAACCACCACACTTTCTCCAGTTGTATGTCCAGTAGGTCATTCCCTCATACCGGGCAGCTGCCCGCTCCCCGCAGTCATTAATCTGGCTCATATTTTTCCAGCGGGAAATACCAAGGCAGCTTGTGAATACAGAAAATCCATGTTCCTGAGCAAATAAGGCCGCTCGTTCAAAACGCATATCAAAGCAACTTGTGCATCGGATACCGCGCTCCGGTTCCCACTCCATTCCCTTGACCCGTTCGAACCAGTTTCTCACATCATAGTCCCCGTCATGGTGTTCCAGGCCCAGTTTTTCGCAAAATTTCTTATCCTCCACCTTGCGCAATTCATACTCCTTCTTGGGATGTATGTTGGGATTATAAAAAAACACGGTTGGAGTAATCCCTGACTCTACCATCGTTTCAAGCACCTCCCCCTCACAGGGAGCACAACAGGAATGAAGCAAAACTTTTTTTGCCCCGCCTGGGGCTTCCAGCTTGGGACGCTCTGCAGTATTCATTTAAGCAGGCCCCTCTGCTTTGAGGTCACGCCCCATAAGTTGTACCACTGCGGTCATTGGATCCATCCCCTTGTAAAGAATTTGGTATACCTGTTCAAGTACAGGTGCGGTGGCACCAGATTGACTGCTTTTATCATAAAAACAGGTAGTTGCCCCATACCCCTCCACCACAGTTTTCTGGCCGGCCACAATGTCCTTAGGTTTTTGTCCACGGGCAATGGCCTGTCCAAAAGTGCGGTTCCGGCTCCATTCACCGGTACAGGTGGCAATGAGATCGCCCACCCCGCTCAATCCGGCAAAAGTATCCCGTTGGGCACCCAAATGAACCCCCAATTCAATCATTTCATTGAGGCAGCGGGTAATTAACGCCGCCCGGGCATTGTCTCCCAGCCCGAGTCCGTCCGATATGCCCACTGCAATCGCGTAAACATTCTTCAGGGTTCCCCCAATGGCAGCACCTGTACGGTCACTTGATCGGTAAATTCTCAGAGTGGATGAACTGATAGCTTCCTGTAATTCTCTGGTTTCCTCCTCTGGAGTATCGATCGCCAGGCACATCGCAGCGGGCTTGCCCATTGCCAATTCGAGAGCGTGCGAAGGTCCGGTTAAATAACCGCTATGTAAGGCCTGACCAAACACTTCTCCCATCACCTCATGGGCGTATTGATTGGACTTGGGTTCCAATCCTTTGCAAAGAGCCAGGGCTCCTTTTAACTGGGGACTAGAGGGAAGGTGAAAACTCGCCAACTCACAGGTTGTCCGCAAGGCGTGGGAGGGACAGGCAAGAAAAACATAATCTGCCTCCATTAATGCTGGCCCTATTTCCTTGCCAACTTGCAGGTCTGCAGGAAATTTGATTTCCGCTAAATAATCGTGATTAATTCTCTCAGAAGATAGTTGAAGAGCATGCTCCATCCGCCTCGGGCACAAGGTAACCACATGACCACGGTTGGCCAAATAGACTGCCATCGCAGTTCCCCATGCCCCGGCTCCTAGGATAGAGAAATTCATCGGCTCAGCTGGGAAATTCCCCACTCCTTACTTCGCTGACATATTGGGAAAGAGCCTTGGATATAACCTGATTCAAATTGGCATAGGTTTTGACAAAAGAAGGAGCCTTTCCCAAGTTGTAGCCGAGCAGATCTGTGGTGACCAAAATTTGCCCATCACATCCTGCTCCACTGCCAATTCCGATCAGGGGAGGAAGGATTTGCCGAGCAAGTTCTTTCGCCACATTCTCTTCCATCATCTCCGCAATTACCGCGAAACACCCCGCCTCTTCCAGGGCAATTGCATCGGTATATAAATCCTCTGCCTCCTCGCGGTCGCCACCAAATTTACGATAGCCTCCAATCGCTTTGACTGTTTGAGGAAGCAATCCAATATGCCCAAGTACGGGTATTCCCGTAGCCACTAATTTCTCAATATCATCGGCCACATCCCGACCACCTTCAATTTTCACCGCATCAGCTCCGCCCTCCTGCATCAACCTGCGAGCAGATTCCAACAGACGGTCGAAAGAAAAACTTGCCTCTCCAAAAGGAAGGTCCGCAACCAGTAAACAATTTGGCTGTGCTCTGCGGACCGCTGCGGTGTGGCGAACCATATCTATCATATCCACCGGAATAGTGGTTTTATGACCAAGCAAGGTCGTGCCCACCGAATCGCCAACCAAAATAAAGTCCACTCCGGCATCGCATACCATCCTGCCCATCACGGCATCATAGGCAGTCAGGGCCACGATCGGACGTTTTCCTTTAAGGGCAGCGAGATCCCGCACATTGCGTGCCTGACCATCCACAGATTTCTGTTTCTCGACAGGCTTGCTAGCTCTTCTCTGTTTTGGAGCAGTGGTAGGTTTATTTTCTTTTTGATCAGAATTTTTTTTACCGGATGCAGATGCAGAATGAGTATCTGTTTTTTGATTGCGAGGCTGCGGGTTTTCTCCATCCGTGGTTGGTTTTTTCCTTCTTACCGGACCACGCCTCTTTGGCTTTGGCTTATCTGCAGATGGATCAACAGGTTGTGCGGGGGAAGACTGGGCTTCTTCGTCTGACATAATGAATTGGTAGAAGTAAAATTGAAAGTGAACAAAAGGAAAAGGTTGCGGTTAGAAAAAACCAGCAAAATTGAATTGAACACTCTTCATAACATCGCATTTGCATAGCGTACAGAAGGAAAGATCGAGCACACAAATAGAGGTTGCTCAATATTTACAGCACATATACCAGCATCCGCTTGCCACAATTCCCATCTTAGCAATATTGTAAAATTACATGAGTAAAGTATTTATCAGCGGAGCCAGCAGGGGTATCGGACTTGAATTATGCCGTCAGCTCCTCGAGCGTGGTGACAGCATACTTGGTGGTTGCCGAGACCCCCAAAAAGCCCACCAGTTATCCAAACTGCAAGACAACCATAAAAACCTGGAAATCGTTGAGCTCGATGTGGATGATGAAGATTCTGTTCAAAATTGCTTCAATCAATTGAATCTAAGGGGAGAGAAAATTGACAAACTCTTCAACAATGCAGGGATCATTGACTGGCGTGATTTACACACGGTTGGTGCGGATGCCTTTTCCCAGGTTTTACAAACCAATCTACGGGGTGCTTTTCTCGTTCTCAAAAACGCCCTGCCCTGCCTACAGAGATCTTCAGAGCCCTGGATCTATAATATGTCATCCAGGCTCGGCTCAATTGAACTTCGTGGCAATACCCAGTTGGGTGGTGCAATTGCTTACCAGTGTTCCAAAGCAGCGCTTAATATGCTGACCAAACAGACAGCCATTGACCTCGCCCAATTTGGGATAAAAGTAGTATCCCTGAGTCCAGGTTGGGTAAAAACCGAAATGGGCGGACCAGAGGCAAAGTATGAAGTCATGGATTCAGTAAAAAAAATACTCTCCGTCACAGATCATTTAACAACTGAACAAAATGGTGGGTTCTGGGGAGAAGACGGAAAGGAAATTCCATGGTAGAAATAAAAGGAAATGAAAAACGGGCCATCCGGGCAGTTCTCAAAACCAGACCGGTTGATTTGAAAATTGGAAAGCGTGGACTGACCCCTGAATTTCTCCGCGAATGTGCTAAGATTCTAGGACGGGATTCCATGATCAAACTGGGGCTGCCAGCCGACAAAGACCTGCAAAATAAACTAATGGTGGAATTTACTAAAGAAACCTCCGCCCTGTGCATCGCCAAAGTTGGCAAAACGGCCGCCTTTTACCAATCCAGTGAATAAACCAACCCCCTTGCAACCAGGTACAAAAGTACCGGATTTTTCCGCATTGGATCAGGATGGGAAAGAGTACAGCAACGCTTCCCTTCTTGGCTCGCGCTACCTGATTTACTTTTACCCCCGAGACTTGACCCCCGGTTGCACCACCGAGGCCTGTGCCCTGCGGGATGTCTATGAAAATTTCAGCAAGCATGAAACCCAGATTCTGGGGGTTTCTCCGGATCATGCAAAATCGCATCGAAAATTTATTGATAAACACAGTCTTCCCTTCCCTCTGCTTGTGGATGAAGACCATGCAATCGCGGAGGCTTTTGGAGTATGGGGAGAGAAAAAGTTCATGGGTCGTACCTTCGATGGTGTGCACCGCATGAGCTTCCTCATCGGCAAAGATGGAAAAATTGAAAAAACCTACGAAAAGGTAAAGCCAGCTGAGCATGCCCTACAGGTACTCAATGACCTGCAGGTATAATGCAAATATCCGCCTTTTGTTTTTTTATGAAGCAGAAATTGCGGCTTCCACAATATCACAGAAAGATTTAGCCGACAGAGAGGCTCCGCCAATCAATCCACCATCGACATCAGGCTGGGCAAGGAGCCCTGCTGCATTTTCCGGCTTCATCGAACCGCCATACAAAATACGAATGGAAGATGATGCGGCTTCGCCAAACATTTCCGAGAGTACACGGCGGATTTCCGCATGTGCTTCCTGAGCCATCTCATCGGTGGCTGTTTTCCCGG
>JAYPZT010000069.1:0-6448 GCA_038136415.1 Opitutales bacterium | reverse complement strand
TGCGTTCCCTGATTGAAATTTCTGATGATCTGAATTTGGACAGCTTACTGGAGTCCCTCAACGATGCTACTTATTACCGGGATGAGCTCAGAGCCCTATTCCGCAGGGGCAGGCTTTCCCTCCCTGTTCTGGCAAGGGCGGAACGGGCACATCAACGGGTGCTGGGGCAAATCCGGGTGATGATGGACGAACTTGCGGACACGGAATGGAGTGAGGAATTGAACCTGCGGGTGCAGGGGATGGCAGATATTTACCACTGTAATTTTTCTCTGTTTCAGAGCCTGCCTGATGTTTGGGCGATTGATCAATTACATCCCATCATTCCTCTCACCCGTCTGCACGAGAAACCGGATCGAAACGCGGTGCTCTGTGATGTGACCTGCGACAGCGATGGACGGATTGACCGATTTGTGGTGGGAGATGGTGTTTCTGACTGCCTGCCTTTACATAGTTTGCGGGAAGATGAGGAATACTATTTGGGGGCTTTCTTCGTGGGTGCGTATCAGGAAACTCTTGGTGATTTACATAACCTTTTTGGGGATACCAATGTGGTTACCATCCGTTTAAAAGAGGATGGTGAGTTTGAACTGCTTGACGAAGTGGAAGGAGACACCGTATCGGAAGTTCTGAGTTATGTGGAATATGAACCCAAGAGATTGTTGGAAAAATTTAAGGCCCGGGCAGAACGGGCAGTGAAGGAGCATGGAGCAACCCTTGGCGAATTAAAAGAATTAGTGTCCACTTATCGGGACAGTCTCAGAGGATACACTTATTACGAATCTGATTAAGAAAGGAAAAATATGTCTAAAGTATTGGTCATCGGAGCCGGTGGAGTCGGCTCAGTCGCAGTTCATAAAATGGCTCAATTGCCGGAAGTGTTTTCATCCATCACTTTGGCCAGCCGAAGAATTTCATCCTGTGAGAAAATTGCGGATTCGGTAAAGCAACGGTTTGGGGTAAAGATTGAAACCGCTGAAGTGGATGCGGATGAAGTCGGACAAACTGTCCGTTTGCTTGAGCAGGTTAAGCCGGATCTTTTAGTGAATCTTGCTCTTCCTTATCAGGACCTTCCGTTGATGGATGCATGCTTGGAAGCAGGAGTTTCCTACCTGGATACTGCCAATTATGAGCCCAAGGACGAGGCCAAGTTTGAGTACCGCTGGCAATGGGAATACCAGGAACGGTTTGAAAAGGCTGGTTTGATGGCATTGCTTGGTTCTGGGTTTGATCCGGGCGTTACCAATGTATTCACCGCCTGGTTGGCCAAGCATCATTTTGACCGCATGGATACGCTTGATATCCTGGACTGCAATGGGGGAGATCATGGTCATCCCTTTGCCACCAATTTTAATCCAGAGATCAATATCCGTGAAGTAACGGCACCAGCGAGGCATTGGGAGCAAGGTGACTGGGTGGAATCACCAGCACTTTCTTCCAGGCAGACCTTTGACTTCCCGGAAGTTGGGGACAGGAACATGTACTTGATGTACCACGAGGAACTGGAATCCTTGGTGAAACATTTTCCCCAGATTCAACGGGCACGCTTTTGGATGACTTTTGGCGATGCTTATTTAACCCATTTGGAAGTACTGCAAAATGTCGGACTCACCTCCATTGAGCCGATTATTTATCAAGGCCAGGAAATTATTCCTCTGCAGTTCCTTAAAGCGGTTCTACCGGACCCCGGTGGACTCGGGGAGCGCACCAAAGGGAAGACCTGTATTGGAAATATTATCAGCGGAGAAAAGGATGGGGCCAAGGTCACTAAATATTTGTTCAATGTATGTGATCATGAAGCCTGTTTTCGGGAAGTGGGCAGTCAGGCAGTGAGTTACACAACCGGAGTACCCGCCATGATTGGGGCAGCGCTTATGCTCAAAGGAACCTGGCAGGGCAGGGGAGTGTTTAATATGGAACAGCTCGACCCGGACCCTTTTATGGATATGCTCAATCAACATGGTTTACCCTGGGAGGTCCGTCAGTTGGATGCCCCGTTGAATTTCTGATGCTCCCCACGCAAAGCGGAGGACCGGGTGCCTTCGCCCAGTTTGATCTAAACCGGGTGCCCACTCCCTGCTATGTGGTGGATGAGGAAAAAATCCGTTCCAATCTTCAAATCCTTCGCGATATTGGAGATCGTTCGGGTGCGAGGGTCTTACTTGCATTGAAGGCCTTTTCGATGTGGTCCCTTGCAGGATTGATTGAAGAATATTTGGATGGCTGTTGTGCATCCGGCTTGTGGGAAAGCAGACTGGCACGGGAGAAAAATTTTGTACCGCAGAAGAAAGAAAAAGTTCTTTCCACTTTTTCTCCTGCTTTCCGGAAAGAAGAAATCGAGGAGATCTGTTCACTTTCTGATCATTTAATTTTTAACTCCCCTCATGCATTTGGATTACAGTATGCGAGGAAAGCAGGAGTTTCGACCGGATTAAGGATCAACCCGGAACTGTCTCTGGGACTTGATCCAAAATATGATCCGTGTGCGGAGAATTCCAGACTTGGCTACCCCATGAGTAAATTGAGCTCCGATGAACTTTCCGGTTTTCAGGGCCTCCACTTTCACACGCTGTGCGAGCAAAATTTTGAGCCCCTGCTTAAAACTTGGCAAAGAATTGAGCAACAACTGGGCGGTACTCTTCATCAGTTTGAGTGGATCAATCTGGGAGGGGGTCATCATTGTACCAGGGATGATTATGACCGCGATGGATTGATTGAACTGATTTCCCAAATTTCCCAGAAATATGAAGTGGAAGTTTTTCTGGAGCCTGGTGAAGCAGTTGCATTGGATGCGGGGATTCTGGTGGGAGAAGTTTTGGATATCATGGATGCAGAAAAGAGGCATGCCCTGCTTGATCTCAGTGCCACCTGTCACGCCCCCGATGTGATTGAAGCTCCCTACCGCCCCGCGTTGTTAGGGGAGGTAATGGAGGGAGGTTATGAATATTTCCTCGGTGGATCCAGTTGTTTAACCGCAGATAGCTTTGGATGTTATCGCTTTCCTGAGGAGTTGCATCGTGGGGACAGAGTGGCTTTTCTTGATCAGGCTCATTACACCATGGTGAAGACAAATACCTTTAACGGTGTCCCCCTGCCTGCAATTGCTTTATGGAATTCCAAAACGGATGAGCTTAAAATGATCAGGCAATTTAACTATGAGGAATTTGTGAACCGTTTATCATAAGGAATTTACAGCTATGCAATTTTTAGGATCAGAGCTTAAGGAGGGCGAAAATCAGAAAGAACATTCCCGGTTTCAGGTTATTCCCTGCCCGATGGAAAAAACTGTTTCCTATGGTGCTGGCACTTCAGGGGGGCCCAAAGCGATTCTTGAAGCGAGCCAGGAGTTAGAGAGATCCTCTATTTGTGAGCAGGGAATTTTTACGCAGCAGGAAATTGATTGCTCAGCTGATCATAAAACATGTCTTTCCGAATTGCGAAACCGGGTTGGCAAAGTGATTGAGTCAAAAAAAATCCCCATTGTTTTAGGAGGTGAACATTCACTGAGCTGGGCGGCAGTCAATGCAGTTTCTGAAAAAATTGGGAAAAAAATTGGGATTATTCAAATTGATGCCCATGCTGATCTTCGGGAAAGTTATGAGGGCAATCCACACTCTCATGCCAGTGTAATGAACCTATTGGTTAACGAAGGCCATAGTCTTGCATCTCTAGGAGTTCGGGCAATCTGTGAGGAAGAGCGAATCACGCGTCAAGAATTTGGGGTTATATTCTGGGACGGTGAGGATTTGGTTAGGTCCAATACATCATCAGTTCAATTACCTGATGATTTTCCTGAATTTGTTTATGTGAGCTTTGACTTGGACGGTCTTGACCCATCCATTATGCCTGCAGTGGGAACGCCCGTGCCTGGTGGGTTAAATTATTATCAGGCAATTGATCTGGTGAAATCTTGCCTGTCCGGTCGAAAATGTGTTGGTTTGGATATGGTCGAACTTGCTCCCGTTAGAGATGATGTGGTATCTCCGTTTACCGCTGCATGCTTACTGCAAAGATTGATCGAGCTCTTATAAAAATCCCCTGTGTCATCTGCTGAAGAGTTAATTGAATCACTAAAATTATCCTCGCATCCTGAAGGCGGGTGGTACCGGCGTACTTTTGAATCTGCAAACCTGATTGATTCCAAGCATGGCCAAAGGCCATTATCTACAACGATTCAATACCTTTTAAAAAAAGAAGAGTTTTCCCGCTTACATTTTTTGGATGCGGATGAAACCTGGTATTTTCATGATGGGGCACCACTCATGATCCATCTTTTTAACAGCAATGAATATTCTTCAGTTGTTCTTGGTCAATGTTCAGGCAATCCTGATTTTATTGCCCAGTTTAGTATTCCCGCAGGCACAATTTTTGGGGCGATTCCATTGAAATCTGCCTCAGAGCAATTTTCACTGGTTAGTTGTTCAGTAACCCCCGGATTTATGGAGGATGGATTTTTTTGGCCCGATCCTGATGAACTCCGAAAAAACTTCAAAAAGCAATCCGGGTTGTTGGAAAAATTTGGCATAGTAGGGAATTTAGGAGGTTCATGATGAAAAAAGTTTTTTCATGGGCCGGTGGAAAAGTAGTCGAAATTGATGTGCCGGGATACGAAGATTGGCTGCCTCAACTCATTGATCAGTTCGAATCAAATCAAAGTCAGGTTACAAAATCCCACAAAATTAAAGGAAGGTGGGAAAACTGGTACCTAGACATAGAATCTGTGCCAGAAGCAAGAAATCCCATTCGCTTTGCTAGGGATGTGGGTAGGGAAGTCTTCAAAACCTCAAGCGTGATTCTTTTTGATTCTTTTCCTGGTTTGGATAGTCCGCATCCCCCCTTTTGGTTCAATCTGGCAGAACCTGGAGAGTCGACCGGACTGCATGATCATCAGCACCATGCGAAACTATCAGGCGTATTCTATCTTGCATGTGAATTAAACTCTGGAAATTTATACTTTCACAAAGAAGGCGTGGTGGATTTGGAAATTATGCCAAGGGCTGGAAAATTGGTACTTTTTGAGCCATGGATGCCACATGGCGTAAGAGAAAACCGGTCGGACACTTCCCGGCTATCCTTGGCATTTAACTTATTTCCATTTCCTTTACCCGCTACGAATTTGTAGTTTTTACATATAATTATTAAATACTTGCACGGCATTAATCTTTTTTCTGCGAATTTCGTTGTGAATTGTAGTTGTAAACTTCATAGAATAATTCGTTTTTTTCATAATTTTCACCTACCCAATTATATTAATGACACAAGCAACCGATTCTTTTGAGGAAATCGAATCTGCGGTCGTTCGCTTTGCCGGAGATTCCGGTGATGGCATGCAGACGATCGGGGAGCGCTTCACTGACTCCAGCGCCTTTGCCGGCAACGATATTGCCACATTGCCCGACTTCCCAGCGGAAATCCGGGCACCCGCAGGTACACTCGCCGGTGTATCCGGTTATCAGTTGCAATTTGGGAGCCGTTCCATCCTTACCCCCGGTGATGAACCTGATGCTCTGGTGGCTATGAACCCAGCTGCACTTAAGGCAAACATTGCGGATTTGCCAGAGGGTGGATTGTTGGTGGTCAATGTGGATTCATTCAAGGCAATGAATCTGAAGAAAGCTGGATATGAAACGAATCCTTTGGAGGACGAGGATTTCCGAAAAAAATATCAGCTTATCGAACTTGACTTAACCACATTGACCAAGGATGCCCTTGCTGAAAGCCCGCTAAAACCATCGGACAAAGCAAGGTGTAAAAACTTTTTTGCCCTTGGTTTTATGTGCTATGTGTACGGCAGACCACTCGAGCCTACCCTTACTTTCTTTGATCAAAAATGGGGCAAACGTTTGCCTGATGTTGCCGAAGCAAATTCCACCGCCCTCAAGGCGGGTCATAACCTGGGTGATACCATGGAGACAGCCCGCAACCGCTACCAGTTGGCAAAAGCAGCGGTCAAGCCTGGTGTGTACCGGAAAATTTCAGGAAATGAAGCAACGGTATATGGCTTGGTTGCGGGTGCACAATGTGCAAAGCGCGAGCTTCTATATTCTGGTTATCCCATCACACCCGCATCACCCGTGCTGGAAGGACTATCCGCCCTCAAAAAATATGGCGTAAAAACCGTACAGGCAGAGGATGAGATCGCAGCTATGGGAGTGGCAATCGGGGCAAGCTTTGCCGGTGATTTATCTGTAGTTGCCACGAGTGGCCCGGGAATGTGCCTGAAAAGTGAGTTTATTGGACTTGCCAGCATTACGGAGTTACCGGTTGTGATCTGTAATGTACAGCGTGGTGGTCCAAGTACCGGCTTACCCACCAAGACTGAACAAAGTGATTTGCTGCAGAGCTTATTTTCGAGGCATGGGGATTGTCCATTACCCGTAATTGCTGCACACTCACCATCTGATTGCTTTGATTGTGCTATCGAGGCATGCCGCATTGCATTAACCTATTG
>JAYPZT010000068.1:0-6545 GCA_038136415.1 Opitutales bacterium | reverse complement strand
GCCAAATACGGGAACATCGAACCTGGTATCCTGCTTTGGTTTACCAAGTTTAACGAACAGGCAATTCTTGGCTCCGAAGGTTCCCGCACGTTCCAGCATGGCATTGGTTCCTTCGAAGGCTTCCACTGCTAAAACGGTTCCGCGGCTGACCACCACGCCCTGACCCACATCCAGACGGGCATTTTCACGGGCAATATCAATTCCGTGGTTAAGGTGATCTGGTTCAATCTTCTCCTTGCCTTTTACCATCATGCCTTCTTCGGCCAAATCTTCATCCATGAAGATTCGGGCATCGAGTAGATGCACTCCGGCCTTTTCGATTTCATTCCCAATCGCACCAAAAATAGTCTCGGCATTTTTACGGTCCAATCCAGCAAGCATACGGATGGCTTTAAGATCGGGGTGCAGCCCCTTGAAAAGCTTACCGGGGGTCACCTGGCCCGCCATCACTGCGTAGCCCGCACCCAGTCTCTTCAATTCCTTGAGCAGTTTACCTACCTGACCGACTTTAACCGCGGTTCGTTCATTCTCCGAAAAAGAAGAAACTAATTCAGGGGAGGTTTCTCCGCCCAATTCGATCAAACGAAGAGAGATTCCTGCTTTTCTCGCTCTCTTAGCGAGAAGAATAGGGTAGTTTCCTTGTCCGGCAATTAGGGCGAGAGGGCGGCTCTCATCAAAATTCTCAGGCAGGAAGCGGGACATCTTAATTAGGTGTTAGCCTTTGACTGCCAGGTTAACCAATTTGCCGGGAACATAGATCTCTTTGACGATCTCCTTGCCATCCAGAAAGGATTGCACCTTGGCATCTGCCTTGGCTGCTGAGATGACCACATCCTTATCCACTTCCTTGGGGAATTGACCCTGGCCGCGTAATTTCCCATTTACCTGAAAAACTATTGTGATTTCTTCTGCCACAAGCAGATCGGTTCGAGCCTCAGGCCATGTTTGGTTAACAATCGATGGCTGCCCGCCCAGATGCTCCCAGAGTTCTTCGGCCAAGTGCGGTGCGAATGGAGCAAGCAGTTGTAGCAAGGCTTTCGCTGTGTCGAGGGAATAAGAATCCACTTTTTGCAGGTGATTGATCAGGATCATCATTTGGGAGATGGCGACATTGAAGCGTAGATCCTCGATCGCTTCCGTTACTTTGAGAATGCTCTCATGCAAAACTTTGAGCGTCTCTTTGTTACTTTCCTCCTCAGATAAATGTTTCTCCGAGCGAAAACATTCCCGGTGCACTTTTCGAAGAAAGCGGTGCACACCCTCGATTCCTTTCTCACTCCATGGTTTAACCGCCTCCAATGGGCCAAGAAACATTTCGAAAAGCCGCAGGGAATCGGCACCGTAGGCATCAATGACCACATCAGGGTTAACCACATTGCCCACACTCTTGGACATTTTGTTACCGTCTTCTCCTAGAATCAGTCCTTGATGGAAAAGCTTTTTATAAGGCTCGGGATTTGCCAATACGCCTTCGTCGTAGAGAAAGCGGTGCCAAAACCGGGCATACAACAGGTGAAGAACAGCGTGCTCCGCTCCCCCGATATAAAAATCAGGACCGCCCCAGTATGATTCCTTTTCCTGGTCGACCAAACGATCGGAATTCTGAGGATCAATGTATCTCAAGTGATACCAGCATGAGCCTGCCCATTGGGGCATGGTGTTGGTTTCACGAGTGGCAGCTACCCAATGATCTCCATCGGGCTTTGGTTCCTTTTGGGAAAGAGATTTTCCTGTTTCTAAATCAAACCAAATCTCCAACCATTCTGAAATAGTTGCTAGTGGGCTTTCTCCAGTGCCTGATGGCTGATAATTTTCCACCTCGGGTAACTTAAGCGGTAATTCTGAAGCTGGTAGCGGTAGTGCATAGAATGTTTCACCATCTTTATCGGTAGTTACCGCATTATTTGGAAGTAAGTCTTTGAGTACACCTTCGGTATTCAATGCCTTATCATAATCGCCCTTGGTTACCCAGACCAAGGGAATCGGTTCCCCCCAGTAACGCTGACGGGAGAATATCCAGTCCCGTAATTTGTAATTTACGGCCCCCTTGCCCACACCCTTTGATTCAAGATCAGCGATAATCTTGGACTTGCAGAGATTAGCTTCCACTCCGTCATACTCGCCAGAGTTAACCATTACACCAGGACCAGAGTAGGGGAGTTTGCTCTTTTCCTCATCACCATCCGGGTGAGCGATTACCCGTCGAATTTCAATCCCGAATTTTTCAGCAAATTCATAGTCCCGCTCGTCATGAGCGGGTACTGCCATAATCGCCCCCGTGCCATAACTGATTAGAACATAATCTGCCACCCAGACAGGAACCTTTTCGCCGTTCACTGGGTTGATGCAGTAACTGCCTGTGAAAACCCCAGACTTGTCCTTAGCCAGATCCGTACGATCTAAGTCACTTTTCTTGGCCGCAGCCAGTACATAGGCATCTACTTCATCCTTTTTATCTGGAGCGACTAATTGATCGAGCAGGGGGTGCTCCGGAGCAACCACCATATAGGTCGCACCGAATAAGGTATCGGGTCGGGTGGTGTAAACTGTGAGCTTTTCTTCTGACCCTTCGATTGCAAATTGGACTTCAGCACCTTCCGATCTCCCGATCCATGCCTTTTGCTGGCGCTTGGTGGAATCAGGCCAATCTAACTCATCCAGTCCAGCGAGAAGTTTTTCAGCATAGGCTGTTATTCGTAAAACTACTTGCCGAAGATTACGTCTCTCAACCGGATGGTTGCCGACTTCAGATTTTCCATCGACCACTTCTTCGTTGGCGAGAACTGCACGCAAATTTGGGCACCACCAAACCGGTTTTTCATCCACATAAGCTAAGCCTCTTTGAAAAAGTTTGAGAAAGATCCACTGGGTCCACTGGTAATAGCCTGGGTCTGTGGTGTTGATCTCTCTTTCCCAATCGATGGCGAATCCAATACTTTTAATCTGGCGACGGAAATTATCCACATTTGCCTTGGTGGTGACGGATGGATGGGTGCCCGTTTTGATGGCATACTGTTCAGCTGGCAGCCCAAATGCATCCCAACCCATGGGGTGGAGCACATTGAATCCGCAGGCTTTTTTGTATCGGGCTAGGATGTCTGAGGCGACATAGCCCTCTGGGTGACCAATATGCAACCCCGCACCAGATGGATAAGGGAACATATCCAGGGCATAATACTTTGGTTTATCGGATTTATCTTCCGCTTTAAAAGTATTTTCGCGTTCCCAAAACTCCTGCCATTTTTTCTCAATGGTGGAGAAATCGTAATTCTGCTCGTCTTCGGCCATGTTTCGATAAAAGAAACAGCTTAAAATGAAGGAACCTTAAGAGTTTGGCAAAAGCAAACCCTCCGCAAAAATCCATCTGCGACGAACCGTCTTATTTAGGAATGATTTTTTTCCTCAATCATTCTTTTAATAATTTTCAGTTCGGAGGATAAATTTTCCATTTTGCTTTGAAGATCATGCAGGCTGTCCCGTACAGGTTCTGGTTTATTCTTCCGTTTCTCAATTTCCTGCTTAATAGACATTTCTGCATTGGATTCATCCATGCTGTTCATGATAACCCCAATCACCAGATTCAGGACTATCATCGTCCCAATAAGCACAAAGCTTACAAAAAATAAAGCAGCTCCCAATGGGGACTCGGAAGGCACAGGATTCCAATATTCTAAGTCATCTGCCGAATAACCATAGGCATTGGATCCATACATATTAATGTACATCACATCGGTCCAGTCCTCTAAGGTAACTACACGGAACAAAGAAAGGATTGAGGTTTGCAGGTTACGGAAGTGAATCGGATCGTTTTCTCCGAAGAGAAAAACAGCCATGACTCCATATACATAAAAAAGTAAGAAGAGTAGGATGCTTACATAAAACATCGAAGGCAGACTCTTCAGTAAGCAAGTAACCAATAACTGCAATTTGGGAATCGCAGTAATTAAGCGAAGAACCCGTAGTATTCTAGCCAAGCGGAGAACGGGTAGAAAGGCACCTCCAAAATGGAGAAATGGTTCAAGCAGGCATGCAAAGACGATAATAAAATCAAATACATTCCAGGGGTTTTTAAAATAATTGAGAGGCTGTTTTCCCTCTGCCAAGATTTTGATCAACGCTTCAACCGTAAAAATTAACAGGATAGCCCGATCCAAAAAGGATAAGAGGGCAGCATTTTTATAAGAAAAATCTTGGTAGGTTTGAGCACCAACTATAATCCCTGCGAGTATTATGGTAGTGATAATAAACCTATTAAAGGCAGGACTATTGGCGATATTCTTGCAACTTGAAGTGATCATGGAAAATTCGAAAAAGACACAATTAATAGTGCCGTACGAAAATGTCGACGATGACAATTCCCTCGACGATCGAGGGAATTCATAAAACAGAAATAATCCTAGACCAAAGACGGCAGGTACCGCATCAGCTTTCCGCAACTATACTCTACCGAGCGTATAATCTGCTCGTAGTTTGCACTAGTATTTAACGATTCTCTGGCAAAGGGGTCAGGGATGTAGGGATGAGCATCTGCTTGAAGAAACATTGCAATCGGACGGACTTGTCCGTTGATGTAAAAAGTTCGGGACTTAACGAATTTTTCGGTCTCTTCATCCAAAGTAATAATTAAATTCGCGGATGAAAGCTCGGCCATATTAACTTTTCTTGAATTCCCTAAAAGTTCATAACCAAACTTTCTGGCAGCTTGGACCATTCTTTTATCGAAAGAGCAAAGATCGTAAGCATCTGATATACCTCTGGCTGAAGGTCTCACACTTCCAAAGTGATCGGACAAGTGAAGCAAACTGCGCATAACTTCTCTCGCTAAAGGAGCCCGTGATAAACCACGATTACTCAAAAACAGAATATTGGTAAGTCCCGGAGAGTAATAAGGAGTTTGATCCTGTTCGATTGAGCCAAACCTATCCTTTGCATGTTCAAGGTTAGTGGATTGAGAACCTAAAGATTTGGGCTCTCCAAATCGTCTTTTGATTCGTGTAAAAAAGCTAGTTGAATTTGTTTTGTTTGTTTTAGTCATTGGATTTCCGCCAGTTTTTCCAGTTAAAGTTTAAATATTGTAATATCCGTTTGTTTCAAAATTAGGAAACTTGCATAACAAATTTGTAAAAATAGTCGATGATAGTCGTATTTGGCAACTTTCGTGCCAAAAGGCTTAATTGCAGGAAAACTGCTAACTTTTATTTTTTAAATGAAAGGGAGCCTTTCTTAGACCAGTATCTTCACAAGTTTCAGAAGGGACTTCGCAAACACGGCTACATCTTCCTCTGTATTGTAGATAGAGAAGGAAGCACGGGCAGTAGATTCGTGTCCTAATCTTTGCATGAGGGGTTGGCAGCAATGATGTCCTGTACGAATAGCAATTCCTTCGGCATCAAGTAGGGTTGCTAAATCATGAGGGTGAACTCCGTCTATGGAAAAGCAGAAGACACCGGCTTTATCTTCGGTGGTTCCATGCTCTACCAATCCATCCAGCCCTTGGAGTTGTTCTCTTAGGAGATGGAGAAGTTTTTTTTCGTGCTCGTCTGCATGTTGGAAATTAATGTCTTTGAGGTATCGAATTGCTTCTCCCAGTCCGATTGCTCCCGCAACATTGGGAGTCCCGGCTTCAAACCTTTGAACGCCTTTTGCATAGGTCGTTTTGCTAAAAGTTACCTGGTCAATCATATCGCCTCCACCTTGATAGGGAACCAAATCATTGAGATATTCTTTCTTCGCAAAAGCTATACCTATGCCCATTGGGGCAAATAATTTATGACCGGAGAAAACAAAGAAATCACAGTCAAGATCGTGAAGATCCACTTTCATGTGAGGTACTGACTGTGCGCCATCTATAACCACTTTCACACCATTACCATGAGCTTCCTTGATTATATTTTTTACGGGGTTCACCGTTCCTAAAACATTAGATACATGGCAAAGAGACAAAAGCTTGGCCTTGGATAGACTCAACAATTCGCTCAGTTTTTCTCGATCTAGGGAGCCATTATCCAAAATTGGTGCTACTTCAATAATTGCTCCTGTTTGCTCTGCAACCATCTGCCAGGGCACAATATTGGCATGATGCTCCATCTCAGAAAGAATGATGACATCTCCTTCATTCAGAATCGTGCGAGCATAGGACTGGGCGATTAAATTTAAACTTTCTGTAGCACCCCTGGTAAAAATGATCTCATCGCTGGATACATTGAGCCATTCAGCGACATTATCCCTGGCATTTTGGTAAAGCACCTCTGCCTGCTCTGCCAATTCATAGACTCCTCGATGAACATTAGAGTTGGTATTGGCATAGTAGTGTGCAACTGCATCGATCACACATTGTGGTTTTTGGGAGGTAGCTGCGTTATCAAGATAAATTAAGGGTTTCCCTCTGTTCGAACGAGAGAGAACAGGGAAATCTTTTCTAATGCTGTAGGAATCAAATGATTGCATGATAAGAAACGTGGGAGTTGTTGCGTATTGACCGCTACAGACTACTCCACACTGGCCGTTTGAACAACCTCAGGAAACCAAATGATCTTTGCTTCTGG
>JAYPZT010000067.1:0-6625 GCA_038136415.1 Opitutales bacterium | reverse complement strand
AGTACAAACATGCCCACTGAAGCTCCTCCGACCAAGGAGGATACTCCGAAGCGACTGGCCATATCCCAGAGAGCGAGCATGGGCATGAACATCATTACCAAGGCCGGAATCAGGGCAAAAGTGTAGCTGGTCTTTTTAATTTTTAAAAAGACAACAAAAGTCAACAGAGCCAGGGCAGCCAATAATTGATTCGTCGCTCCGAAAAGAGGCCAAACTGCCTTCCATGCCGGCTGCAATTTTCCGTCTGGACCGGGAAAAGTTTGGATAACAAGTAAAGCTGGAAATAGAAGAGCAAGAAAAGTACCTGCAAACCTGCTGGCTTGGTTTCTCCAAGAGAATAATTCCTCGATCAAGAATCGGGTAAGGCGGGTACAGGTATCCAGCGTGGTCAAAAGGAAGGTGCTAATTGCCAGCATCGCAAATTCAGCACCCAAATTGGAAGGAATCCCCAAAGTGGCGAAAAATTTAGATGCACCAGCAGCAAAAATCCCCACCGGAGTGCCTCCACTTTCTCTTTCTGCAGTGGTTAAAATAGCCACACACCCCAGGGCAAAAACTGCAAGTATACCTTCCACAAGCATGGCACCATAAGATACCCTCGTGACATCGCTTTCCCGCCTGATCTGTTTGGATGTGGTACCACTGGATACAATGCTATGAAATCCGCTGCAGGCTCCGCAAGCGACGGTGATAAAAAGGAAGGGCACCAGCATGCCCAATTTTTCGGATTCCCACCCAGTAAAGGCTGGGAGTTGTATAGATTCGCTACTGAAGAGCATGCCCAGGGCACCAAAGAGCAAAATGGCATAAAGAAAACCTGCGCTCAAAAAATCCCTTGGTTGCAAAAGAATGCCCACTGGTAGAACCGCAGCCACAAAACAATAAAGGAGAGTGGCCAGTATCCATACATCCTTGCCCAGCATGGGGACCGGAAAATAGTGACCAACCAACAATCCAAGAAAGGTGAGAGGAAAGAAAATCAGGGCAAGCCGGCCAAGCGAGAAACTATTTGTTCGCAACAACACACCAAAAACCAAGGCAACAAGCACAAACCAGCCGGAAGAGGTGGCGACCGCGGGCTGTTTGGTAAAGGTGGAGGCAGTGAGGTCGAGAAAGACCACAATCACATAGACCAGAGCAAGAATTACAAAGAGTAAAAAAAGTTTACCAGTAGTCTCCCCAACCAGTTTCCTCATCACATCTGCAACCGATCGGCCACCATGACGAATAGACATGAAAGTACTCCCGAAGTCATGCACCCCTCCGACAAAAATTGCCCCAATCAAAATCCAGATCCATGTGGGACTCCACCCGAAGTATGTGGCAGCCAAAATAGGACCAACAATTGGTCCAGCTCCGGCAATGGAAGAAAAATGATGCCCGAAAAGAATCGAGGCATTGGTTGGGGAATAGTCCACTCCATCCTCTTTTTCGATTGCGGGAGTGACTATGGAATCATCTAAGTCGCATTTTTTTTCCAGGAAGGATCCGTATATCCTGTAACCCGCAAATAATAGGGCCAAAGAAGAAATTAAAATAATAGCAAGCATTCCAAAATCTTTGCTCAAAAATTATTAGAGGCAACTTGAATCCCGACAGATTTCTATTAAAAGTCCTAAATTTCCAGACAAATAAAAAGCTCTTTTCGGTAATGGAAAAGAGCTTTTGAAAGTTTTTGGCGAAGATTAAAAATGATTTAAATGATCATGTTTTGTGCTTCTTCAAATTGTATTATTTGTTGGCCAAAATGGAGATTATAACTCCGACTAAATATTTCGTGGAGGATACCTCAAGTGAGGTAACCAACCCTCATCCCATTTCCCTCTGCCCTCTTTCCGTAAAAAATCTTCTTTTTCTTCGAGAATTTTGGACGATGGATTAGGTTTAAAATTTTTCATATTTTTGTTTGATTATTAATTTGATTAAGAGGACTTTGAAGAACTTTTCTTACAGCCAGATCCACAATCGAGAAGGTGGCGATTTATTAACCCATCCTTTAGCTATATTCATAGAATATTTCCTTTCATTTTTGATTAGACTAAACCTCTCCCGCAGAGGTAAAAAGCTTTGTAAAAATAGACAAAAAAAGAAGTTTTTCCAAAATTCAGGAACAAGGAAAACACAACCCGCACCATTGAGAATATTGTAGTGAAAACACCAAAATAATTGCCATCCACAATTTAAGTGACACCAACCTCACTAAACTTGCAAATAATACTTACTTTTTCTCAGATTCTTTCATAAGGAATTTTTCCACAAACTTAAGTTATTCTTGATACTACTTTGATCGCATTAGTCCAAAAATTCTTGATCATTCTGTTCCTCTTCGGCTCTTCTTCATGTGCAAATAATCCCGAAGATATAATTAGAAAATGGGAAAGCAAAGACTGGCAACTTGTCCAACTTCATGGACAACGAAAACCAGTCAAGAGGTACAGTATCTTAAAAAGTGAAACAGCTAAAGCGGTTGAGGCGTCCTGGACGGAAAAAGGAAGGATCAATAGAAAGGTTTATTCGCAATCCAACCATTGGATCCTGGTGATCCATTTCTACGGTAATAATGGAGAAAAATTTGCAGCGGTAATGAAAAAGAGAAAATAAAAAAGGCGATGGATTTCTCCACCGCCTTTGTAAATTAAAATTGAGTGATATCTCTTAAGCCAAGGCTTCCTTGGTTGTCTTAATGATAGCAGCTGCAATTCTGTAAGGATCTCCATTGGAAGCTGGACGGCGGTCCTCAAGACGGCCTTTCCATCCATCCTGAATGGTACCAACAGGAATACGGATAGATGCCCCGCGGTCGGAAACTCCGTAGCTGAATTTATCAATCGACTGAGTTTCGTGTAAACCGGTGAGACGCTGGTTATTGTCGGCTCCGTAGACAGAAATGTGACGATCGATATTTTTACCGAATTCTTCACAAATCTTTTTAAACAAGTCTTCTCCGCCCTGATCTCGCATCGCACCATTGGAGAAGTTGGCATGCATACCAGAACCATTCCAGTCGCCTTTGACAGGTTTTGGGTGCAAATCAATCGCGATATCATAAGATTCAGCCGTACGCTCGAGGAGGTATCTAGCCAACCAAATTTGATCACCAGCGTTTTGTGCTCCTTTGGCGAAAATTTGGTATTCCCACTGACCCATCATTACCTCTGCATTGATACCTTCGACATTAAGACCGGCCTCTAAACAGAGATGAAGATGTTCATCAACTAATTCGCGGCCTTTGGTATTACGCGCACCTACTGATGTGTAGTAAGGTCCTTGTGGCCCGGGATATCCATCTTTGGGAAAACCAAGAGGAAGATTAGTTTCAAGATCAATCAAGGTATACTCCTGCTCAAACCCAAACCAGAAATCATCATCGTCATCATCAATGGTAGCACGACCGTTGGATTCGTGCGGAGTTCCGTCAGAATTAAGAACTTCACACATGATGAGCCAACCGTTACCACCGAACCGATCTGGGTCTTCAATAACATAAACGGGCTCAAGAAGACAGTCGGATGAACCACCTTCTGCCTGCTCAGTGGAGGATCCATCAAAAGACCACTGTTTGGCGTCTTCTACTTTACCGCTGAAGTTATCAACGATCATCGTTTTACTACGAAGGCTTTGCGTGGGTTTATACCCATCGAGCCATATATATTCTAGCTTGTGCTTACTCATAAGTTTAAGGGATTTAAGAATTGTCTGTGAAGACATTTTACAATGTTAGGAGTTCTAACAAAAGCAATCTAGCAAAACGAATGCCAAGAAGAATATAAAGCAAGAAATGAAAAATTTTTGAGCAAGAGGAAGCTCCGCAAAAATCAATCAATTGTTATAGGGGTTTTCCGGGGCGTCTGCCAGCAGTCTCAAATCGTCACTCAAACTGGATACAACCGATTTCCAAGTGTCCTGTTCCTTTTTAATTTCCTGAAAAAGTTGATGATTTAAAGATGAAACAAGCCATGACTCCCCATCCAACTCGTTCTCTAATTGCCCCGGAGACCAACCAGAATGACCGAGAAAGCAGGCAATCTCAATATCCGGCTTTTCTTGCTTTAGAGCCTGAGCCTTTTCTGCATCAATTCCGAAGTAAAGTTTGAGGGAGTGCGAAAAATTTGCCCAATCCCAGGCGGCCAAAATAATTTTATCCTGATCCACAGGCCCGCCTTCGTAGACGGGTGCGTCTCCAATACTTGCCTTACTGAATGATTGATCGAGTTGAGCAAGAGATTTGGATAGAGGTCGGTTAAGGATAACACCAAGTGTGCCGTGCTCAGAGGAATGAGCGGACAAAAAGACAATACTTTTGTAAAAATTGGGATCTTTGAGTGCAGGGTGTGAAAGCAGGATGTTACCTGATAAAGCGGGCGGTTGATCAAATCTGGAATTTATATTCAAACTACAAACACACTTCCACTTAAGCTGGAAAAAATCAAGCGGATCTGGAGTTAGTCTGCTGAAGGGCAGACAAACCTAAGAAAGCTAAGAAATTAAACTTCTACTGCTTCTTCTACTTTGGCAGAGGAGTTTACTTCTGAAGAGCTTTTTTCTGAGGAATCTGCGGTGATTTCCCCTGGCACTTCTGGTGGAGCAGTTGCTTCTGCGTCACCCCACTGCTCTTCATACAAAGCTTTCAGGTGGGTAAAAACCTCCACGATTGAGGAATCATCTTCAATTTCAAACAATTTTAGAATGAGTTCCTTGTTGCCTTGGAGTTGGAGACGCTTGCCCAGCGTTTCCATTCCGCGGTAACTATTAATAACATCTCTGGCTTCCTCTTGCTTGGCCAAAATCCTTTTTGCTTCCCTGTAACTTATGCTCATAGCTTTCAAATTAATTATTCACACACACTAACATGATTCACTGGGAATAACCCAACAACCATCCCGCACTTACCAACCTACTCCAACCATTTCTAAATTCGATGAAAAAATTCAAAATGTGAATAACTTTAACGGAAGAACAAAAAAGGACGATCCCCGAAGAGACCGTCCTTTCTCAGAAAAGTTCTTTTAAGTTAGGCAGAAACTACATCTACCATAGCTTTGAGAATAGTATTCCAGGTGGAAGGATTCTCAAGGGTTGCATTTGGAAACATGCAGCCATCCCAACAGATGTGCTTGATGCCACGATCCTGAAAATCTTTCAACCAGTAAGAAGAACAACGGGTAATATCGAGTTTTCCGTTTGGATCGTCTGCTGGACAGTGCTTGCCAGTCTTATCATGAGAACCGGCCCCGTGTACCTGACCGTCATTTTGGGCCACATGGAAATCAATCGTCCATGGACGCAGCTTGTCGGTCATCTTCTCATAAGCTGCGTAAAATTCTTCGTCAGAATATCCATCATGCAGAAGTGCATGCTCGGGTGCATTGTAGCCCATCAAGTATAGATATGTGTGAGCAAGATCTGCCTGAAAACCAAGTGTTTCCGGCTGCCCAACCCCTTCGAGCAGGTCCAATACATCTTTCCAACTGTGCATACCAGCCCAGCAAATTTCACCCTCTACAGCAAGACGCTCCCCATGGTCAGAGGCAATGGCCGCCGCTTTTTTGAAGGTGTCGATAATACGGGCTGTCCCCTCACCTGGATTAGCTTTCCATTGCTCGACTCCAAATTCTGCAGAGTCAATCCGGATCACACCGCCCTTGCGGACTCCGTGATCGTTAAAAACTTTGGCAATACGACAGGCAACTTTGACAGCTTCGAGAAACTTGCCCTGCTGTTCGTCAGTCCCCATAGCGGAGTCTCCGACTGTGCCTGGCCAAACTGGGGCAACTAGGGATCCGACATCAAAGCCACGACTGGCAATTAAATCTGCAGTCTCTTTTAATTGATCATCACTTGCCTCAGGATCGGTGTGAGGATGAAAGAGAAAGCAATCAACACCATCAAACTTACGGCCATTGACTTCTGCATTGGCGGTAAGATCGAGCATGCGCTCAAGGCTAAAAGGAGGTTCTTCGCCTTCGCCGTCGCCTTTACCGACAAGACCGGGCCACATTGCATTGTGAAGTTTCAAAGAGGAGAGGCTCATATATAATACATTTCAGGGTTATGGTTTACAAAGGGTGCATTTGTTCAAGAAATGAGAAGAGATTCAAGAAAAAAGCAGTCGGTTTTTGAAAACAGAGTTTCAGTCTTTCCGTGACTTTTTATTTGCTAATGAAAATATCGTATAGAACATTTCCATATATGAAATTAACTTATTCCCTTCTCCTTTCTCTCAGCATTCTGTTTCTCGGCACAGGTTCCGCACTTGAAGCCAAAAAGAGCGACCCCCTTTTTCCCAAGAAATTGATGGATAATAAGGGCAAGACCGTATCCTCAAAAGTCCTTAAGGACAAGATAGTGGGTATCTATTTTTCCGCACAATGGTGCCCTCCCTGTCGTGGCTTCACCCCCAGTCTGGTTGATTTCCGCAATAAGAACTCCGAGGAGTTTGAGGTAGTATTTGTTTCGTCGGACCGTTCAAAGGATGATCAATTGAAGTACATGGAGAAATATAATATGAATTTTTATGCCCTACCCCACGGAAGTGATGCCGCTAACGATCTAAAGAAAAAATTTGAAGTACGAGGCATTCCGTCCCTCGTAATCGTAGATGCAGATGGTAATACCATTACCAAGA
>JAYPZT010000066.1:0-6692 GCA_038136415.1 Opitutales bacterium | reverse complement strand
GATCGGGCCGTAGCCAAATTGGAACGGGCTTTCTCCCTGCTCCCCACTCCGGTGGCTGACCGACTTTCCCCTTACCGTAAAAAACTGGTACCCGGAAAAGGGATGCCCATGCCACCTCTTCGTCAACGGGTGGACGCACTGGTATCCCTTCTCCAGGCAATCCAGAACTTCCACCGGTCGGTGACTTTGGAAAGGCAGGAATTCACACTCGATGATAACCAATCGAGGGAATTTCAGGTAATGTACTTTGGATTGGGCACCGCTTATTTCGTAAACGAGTCAGGCACAGTTGCCGGATATGGGCAACCAGGGGACAGAGGCTGGCAATGGACTCGCTCCGATCGTCTAGCCCGTGAAATCTCCACCGGGGTGGATATGCTGAACAACCGGGCGATGCCACGCTTTCTCGAACTTCCTCTGCCAGCACCGCAGAGAATAGACCGATGAGAAATTTATTTTCCAGTCTGCTTCTTTGCCTTTTGGGCACGGTCTATTTATCCGGCCAATCCATCCAGCAGGTCCGGGCAGGTGCTCGCAATGATTTAAAGGATTCTATCGAGCGGCTTGCCCTGCTGCGCCAGCAGATTGAGCAGGAAAAAACTCCCCTTGCTCAGGAAGTTTCAAGACTGGAACGGGAGGCCCGTGACAAAAGAGCAGAAATTGACCGCCGGTTGCGCCAGCGGGATAACCGTGATGCCAGTCTGCTTCAACTCAAAGAGGAGGTTCGGGAAAATGAAGCCGCCCTTGAGACTTCTCTGCGGTTGTTAAAAGATTATGCCCGTGGTTGGAACCAGTCTATTCCCTCCTCCGAGCGGATTCTGCATTCCCAAGCTCTTTCATCTGCACTGGCTAAGGAAAAGGGTGACCAGGCAAGCACCTTTACCGCCTATCTGGAAGTGGCGGAACTTTCCACATCCTCATTATTAAAGCAAGCCGGTGGAGGAGCGTATTCAGGTGATGCGATTGTACCCCCGGAAGGGATCCGGGAGTCCGGTACTTTCTGGACAGTCGGCCCCCTGCTTTATTTCCGCGGGGATGCTGGGAGTTCCGGTTTTCTCGATAAGAGCTATGAGCAGATTCAGGACACAGGAATGGAAATGACTGCAGATTCGGTCAAAAGAAATACCCCACCCCGCCTCTTAGTTGCCAATCAATCCACCTCTCAAATGATTGGGCAATCCCTGCTGGTGGAGACGGATCAGCTGACTCCTTTACCGATGGACCCCAGCCTGGGCAAGGCATTGGTCATTGAGGGAAGCGAGCCCACCCTGCTCGAGGAAATGCAAAAGGGAGGCATCTGGATCTATCCGATTCTTTTCTTTGCTCTGGCCTCGGTATTAATTGCTTTATTTAAAGCCGCCCAAATTCTACGGATTCCTTTTCCACATGGCCCGGTTACTCTGGCGGGAAATTTTGGCGGACCGTTTGAACTGCTCCGAAAAACTGCTCAGGGCTACCGCGGAAACAAGCCGGAGATCCTGGAGGAAATTCTCTACGAAATTATTATCGACTGGCAGGCACGTCTGGAGAAAGGGATGCCCCTGATTGCAATCACTGCCGCCACCGCCCCCTTGCTTGGTTTACTTGGTACGGTAACCGGTATGATCGATGTGTTCCGGCAGATCACCAACTTTGCCAATCCCGAAAACAGTGAATTGGCACGGGGTATCTCCGAGGCACTGGTGACCACCAAGTTCGGATTGATCACCGCAATTCCCTCTTTGATTGCTCATGCCCTGCTCTCCCGGAGGTTGCAGGGACTGGTTTCCAAGATGGAAGGATTTTCCGCCCGTCTGGTACACCTGAAAAAAGAGGCACCCAAAGAGGTAGCGGTCCAGTCAGAAAAAAAGGATGAATCCACTGGTTGAATTTTTGAACCAGGCAAATTTTGTCTGGGAAAAAGGGGGCACCCTGATGCCAGCACTGGGAATTCTTGCAATTTATCTCTATTATCTGGCCTTTGATCTGTGGCTCCGTTTGCGGGCAGTGATTCCCTCCGACCTTCGTGCCTTTCCCCGGGAAAAATGGGGAGCATTCAAAGGAGGTGGCCGGGTGGACCGGATTATCCGCTACTGCCTGGCAGACCATAGTGACCGCGAAGAAACCCAGCGCCGGTTTGAGCGGGTACGAACAGGTGAATCGTCCTACCTGAACCGCCGCCTGCGCTTTCTTTTTATCCTGGCCAGCTCTGCCCCGTTGATTGGATTGCTTGGCACAGTGGCAGGAATGCTGCGTACATTTGATGGACTCAGTATGCAGGACAGCTATAAGATGGATCTGGTGGCTGGAGGTATCTCCCAGGCACTGGTGACCACTCAGGCGGGTCTGCTGATCGCCATTCCTGCGATTGCGATGATTCATCTCTTAAACCGGAGAAAGAAGGACTGGTTGCAGTGTATCAACCGCTTGGAAAGCTTATCCCTCCGCCAGGTGCCCAATCCCATTGCCCAATGAAAAGAAGAAACAGACAGTTGGAAAGCAATGAATCGGATGCAATCAATGTATCCCCCTTGATTGATGTGGTTTTCATTCTGCTGATCTTCTTCATTGTTTCCGCCACTTTTGTGACTCTGCCCGGTATCGAAGTGAGCCGGCCACAGGCAGTCACCGGAAAAGCTCTCGAAAAAAACGCAGTCATTTTTGCTCTATCTGGAGAAAACGAAATCAAGTACGCTGGGTCCACGGTTCAACTGGAAGAAATTCCCACTCTTGTTGAACAAGCGAGCAAGGACCGGGGAAAACCAGTGGTTATTCAGGTGGATCAATGGGCAGATGCGTCCATTCTCGCCAAAATCGTTGCTCAGGCCCGTAAAAAATCGAGCGAGGTATCCATTGCCACCCGTAAACCCAGAGCATGAGAAGAAGACTGGCACAGGATCCTGAAAGCACCGAGATCAATGTATCTCCCCTGATCGACCTGGTCTTCATTCTCTTGATCTTTTTTATTGTGGCCACCTCCTTTGTTAATGAAGTGGGCATCACTCCGAAACATAAGGACACCGCCTCCTCATCCGCCAACCTCGAGGAACCCCTGGCTTTTGATTTGCCAGCTTCCGGACAATTGTTGCAGGACGGCTCAGTCATCGGACTGGAACAGATTGCTCCACTGGTACGCAGCCGTTCAGCCGAGAAAAAACCATCGGTTCTGGTACGGGTATCCCCCGGTGCCCGGGCTGGGTTGGCTACCCAGGTAATGGATCAGGCCATGCTGGGTGGTGCCGAGGCCGTAAAACTCAGTCCTCTTGCTCAATGAAGGAGATCGCTGAATTGGACTGGACCCCCGGTGTGGAAAGTGAACCGCTGCCCAACCTGCGGCTCAAAAGTGTCGCCCTGGCGGTACTGGCCTCCTTTGGGCTGTTTTGCCTGCTTCCCCTGTCTGAATTTGTCAGGCCCGAGGAGTGGATCGTCCGGCCTGCCGAAGTCCCCACCTACACGCCTCCTCCCCCACCGGCGACAGAGATGGAAAAAGCGGTGGTCAAAAAGCTGGACCTTCCTGCCCCCACCCTGGAAACTCCACCCGTGCAATTGCTGAATGAACCGAGTGCAGCCACTTTGGAAGTGGGACCGGGAGATTTTAAGGCCGCATTTTCTCTAGCCACTTTTAATCCGGCACCCACTGGATTTGCTTCGGAACTGGTTTTTGCGATGCATGAACTGGACCGCAACCCGGGAGTGATCAAACGGGGAAGCCTGGTCTATCCTGCCCACTTAAGACGGAAGGGTCTGGAAGGGGAAGTAAAACTTCTGGTTCAAATCAATGAGACCGGACGGGTAAAAGTGCTGGAAACTGTATCCGCCACCCATCCTGATTTTGTTGATGCTTCCCGTAAAGCAGCCGAGGGCTCGGTCTATGAACCTCCCACCCGCAACGGCAAACCGGTGAAAGTGGAATTTTATCTGCCCGTTCGTTTTTCCATGCTCAAATGAAAAAAGTTTTCTGCTCTTATTTATTTTTATCTGCTTTGACTCTCTCAGCTATGGGCAAGGCACCCCTGCCCCAACTTACGCAGGATTTTTGGAATGACCCAGCCTTCGTTAAGGGCTTCATGGGGGATTATGGATTCCGTAGTGAAGTGGAGCCAAGAATTGATAAGTCCGAACAATTTATTTTGCGCGAAGTGGTGGCCAAAGCGGAAAACCAGCTCGGGGAAGCGATTCAGTACCTTGAGTCTAAAATTAATGATAAAACCAGTGCCGCCCTCGATTTTGCCCTGGGTACGATGTACTATCAAATGGGTCGCCTAACCCGGTCCGAGCAAACTTATAACCAGGCTCTGAAAAAATTCCCTTCCTTCTTACGTGCACTGAAAAACCTGGGATTTGTTCAGCTCAGCCTGGGCAAACTCGATGAGGCATCGAAAAACCTCGCTAAAGCAATCAGCCTGGGCGAAGCCGATGGGATCAGTTATGTGGCCCTGGGTTACTGCCACCTCTCGCTCGGACGGGTGGTATCCGCAGAAAACGCTTACCGCATGGCAATTCTGCTCCACCCAGAAAGTATCGATGCCCGCAATGGTCTGGTCAATTGTCTGCTTTCCACCAATCGTTTTGCGGAAGCCCTTGCCTTGCTCGATGAATTACTGGAGGCCAAGCCTAATGATTTATTCTGCCACAAAGCACGGGCATCTGCCCTGCAGGGACTGAATAGGGAGGAGGATGCAGTGATCGCTTTAGAAACCTTACGGAGAATGAATAAACTGGATTCCGCAGGAACTCTTTCGCTTGGTGACCTTTATCACAACCTTGGTTTACATGACCTCTCCCTTGCTGCCTACCAACAGGCTCTCGCCAAAAAGGAAAAACTCAGTCTCTCCCGGTATGCCCGGGCGGCCAAGGTATTGATCAACCGAGGCTCCTATGGTGCGGGGTTTAAATACTTGGAGGACATCGAAAAAACCTTTGGAAAAGGATATACCGATGCCGATGAACGTGAGATCCGTATGCTCCAGGCAGAAGTACGACTGGCCACCGGCAAACGGAAGGATGCAGAAAATATCCTCGAAGATCTGATCCAAAAACAACCGCTGGACGGAGAGGCTTTGCTTTTATCCGCCAGACTGGCTGCGGAAAATCTTGACTATGCCAAGGCTGCCCTCCGGTTTGAACGGGCGGCTAAGATTGCAGATTTTGAAGTGGACGCCCTGATAGAACATGCCCGTATGCTGGTGAGTGCCAAAGATTACCAGCAGGCATCGGATCTACTGGAGAGAGCCCAAGCCCTCGCTCCCCAGCCCCGGGTGGCACGCTATTTACAAGCGATTAACAACCTCAACCTCAGTGCCCGCAAAAGTCCCTAGGGCTGGCTATTATTCCTTGAACGCATCAACGCATCATGATACGTTGATATGTATATGAGCACAGGCCGTTCACTCAAAGAGCGTTTCGCAGAGAATAAACCTATTTTTTCGGTGGAATTTTTTCCGCCCAAGGATGAGGCAGGTGGTAAGCGGATGCTACAAACGGCTGCCCAATTCGAAGAGCACCAGCCTGACTTTGTTTCCATCACTTATGGAGCTGGCGGTGGAACCCGTGCCACTACACTTCGCTATGCCAAGTTACTGCAAGAGGAACATGGCTTTGAAGTCATGCCCCACTTAACCTGCGTGGGTCATACCCGGGATGAACTGCTGGAAATCCTCGAAGAATTTGCCGAGGCTGGGTTTCGAAATGTGATGGCATTACGTGGCGACCCTCCCAAGGGAGAAACCACTTTTAAGCCAGTACCCGGTGGACTATCCTACGGATCCGATCTTGTTTCTTTAATCCGGAATAACTTCCCGGATTTTGGCATTGGTGTGGGGGGATATCCCGAAAAGCACCCAGAGGCAGAGTCTGCTGAAATTGATCTGCAAAACCTCAAAACCAAAGTGGACGCGGGAGCAGACTTCATTACCACCCAGCTATTTTTTGACAACGCAGTGTACCATCATTTTGTGGAGCGTTGCAGTAATGCAGGGATTGAAATCCCAGTACTACCCGGCTTACTCCCAGTGCTATCGATCGGTCAGGTGAGGCGCTTTTGCGCAATGTGTGAGGCGGGACTGCCCGCAGAATTGGAGAATACGCTCGAAAACTCCGCAGAGGAAGACCAACCCGCCGTGGGTGCCGATTGGGCCCTTGGACAGGTCAGGGATCTTCTGGACAAAGGGGCACCGGGCTATCACCTCTATGCCCTGAATAAATCCCAGAGCACTCTCCAGATTCTCGAGGGTTTGAACCGAAAGTAATCAGATTCCGGAAACTTCCTCGATGGTCGCCTGGGCTTTGAGACCGTCGAGAAACTCCTCAAATACTTTATCTTTTTTCCGCTCGGTTAGATATTCGATCACCTTTTCCTTGATCTCTTCGAATGGGGTAACCTTGGCGGGAATTTTTTCATGCAACTGGATAAGGTGCCACCCGAACTGGGTACGCACCGGCTCGCTCAATTCTCCTGCTTCCAGGGCATAGGCCGCTTGCTCGAATTCGGGAACCATTCTTCCCTTTCCAAAGGTACCCAAATTTCCGTCGTTTCCTTTATCATCCGATTCCGCACGGACCATTTCGGTAAAGTCCTCCCCCTTTTGCAAACGCTTCCGCAAGGATTTGACCGCTTCTAGAGCCTGATCAAACTCCTCGTCCGTCTTTGCCATCTTCAGGAGATGGGAAGCAGCGAGCATTTCCTCGGTCCGGAAAAGCTCCGGTCTGTCCTC
>JAYPZT010000065.1:3961-6755 GCA_038136415.1 Opitutales bacterium | reverse complement strand
AAACCAACTAATGAAATTAAATAAAATAAAAGCCGGATTATTTGCTCTCCTCAGTGTCGCAATAACAGTTCCCCAAATCCATGCTGTCAAAATTGGTGTCCTTCACTCCCTAAGTGGAACCATGGCCATATCAGAAACCTCGCTTAAAGATGTGGTGATGATGGCAGTCAAAGAAATCAACGAGTCAGGAGGCGTACTTGGTGAACAGGTAGAAGCCGTAGTAGTAGACCCGGCGTCCGACTGGCCGCTCTTTGCTGAAAAAGCAAAACAACTCATAACCGAAGACGAGGTAGCAGTAACCTTTGGTTGCTGGACATCTGTAAGCCGCAAATCTTGTTTACCTGTTTTCGAGGAAAACAATGCGTTGTTGTTTTACCCAGTTCAGTATGAAGGTGAAGAGCAATCGCTGAATGTATTTTATACAGCAGCATCGCCCAACCAACAATTGGTACCTGCTGCTGAGTACATGATGGAAGAAATGGGGTGTAAAAAATTCTATCTTTTAGGAACTGATTATGTTTTTCCCCGTACTGCAAACAAAGTCCTCAAGGCTTTTCTTAAAAGCAAAGGAGTACCTGATGAGAATGTGATGGAAGAATATACGCCCTTTCATCACCAAGACTATCAGACTATTGTTTCCAAAGTTAAAGAATTCGCAGCATCAGGTGATGCATGCATCTTATCCACCATCAATGGCGACAGTAATGTTCCATTCTACAAAGAATTCGCCAACCAGGGCTTAACTTCCGATGACTGTCCAATCATGGCATTCTCTGTATCCGAGGATGAACTTCGTGCAATGGATGTTCCTCCATTAGTCGGTCACTTGGCAGCATGGAATTATTTCCAAAGTGTAAAGACACCCGGAAATGCTGCTTTTGTGAAAAGTTTCAAAAAATTCTGTGTGGAAACAGGGTTACCAGGTGGTGCCAAAAGAGTAACCTGCGATCCGATCGAAGCGGCCTACTTTGGCGTATATGTATGGAAAGCTGCTGTCGAAAAGTGCGGATCCTTTGATGTAGATAAAGTGAGAAAAGCAGTCTACGGACTCGAATTTGATGCACCAGGTGGAAAGAAGAAGATGCACCCATCTAATCAGCACACTCTTAAACCTGTGTACATTGGTGAAATCCTCAAAAATGGACAGTTCAAGATTGTTTATTCGAGTGATGGATTAGTCTCACCTGATTCTTACAGTTCTTACCTGTGGCCTGATGGTGACTATCCAAAACCAACCGGTGGTCCCAACGGTGATGGTTCCCTCTAAATCATAGCATAGAGATTTTTCATCCAAGCGGACTCGGTGCGTTAAGAAGCACGGGCCGAGTCCGCTTTTTTTGGCTTAAATCATATAATTTTGAATAAATATTTTTCAGTTCAGACATTTCTTTTGTTCATATTGATTTTGGCAAAACTGGTTTCTACTGAATTGATTGCCAAGGAGGAGACCAAAGAATCTACCTCCCCAAAGATCCTTGATGCCATGAAAGATTTGGCATCTGGCGATGATAAAATTATCAAAAAAGCGATTCAAGAACTCGCCATGTCAGGAGATTCCAGACTGGAGGCCTTTTTTGAATATTATCGCCAGGGAAGCATTTATAATTGGCCCACTGAATCAGGTGAAGTTCGTATCGTCCTTAATCAGGAAACCATCATGGACGATGATTTTAATGAATTCGCACCCCTTCTCCACCCACTCTCCCAAGAACCTCTCTTAATCTCCGGCAAGCAGGCAAAACCAGACCTGATGGAGCTAGAAGATATTAGCCCGGGAAGAAAACTGCGGTCTCTGGTAAATTCATCCAAGTTTCTCTTACGGTTATTTTCCCCCGATTTTGAAACACGATTATCAGGCGTAAAGAAATGCGGTGATCCGCCTTTCCTGCCTGATGCATTTTCGACACTGGAGGGTTTTGCTGAAGATCCTAATCAAGACGAGAAAATTCAATTTACTGCAAAGGAAAGCATTGAATTAATGGTCCTAGCTGGTGCTATCGATGACAAGAAAACTCCCCAAGACCGTTTACTAGGACTTCAAAAACTTGGGGAACTTAATAGCCTCCGAGCATTGGCCAGAATTGACGCTTTCGAAACTGAGATTAAAGAAGTGCTTACAAAATCTGGCACCTCACAGACGAAGCTAAAAGAGTACGAAAAATCAATCTCATCAGTCCGTAAAAAGATTGAGGCTCACAAGAGTAAAGTGGAATGGTCAGGAAACTTATTTCGAGGATTATCCTACGGTAGTGTCCTCATTCTCATGGCCCTTGGTTTGGCGATTACATTTGGGCTGATGGGAGTGATTAATATGGCTCACGGGGAACTTATGATGATTGGTGCCTACACCACTTATGAAGTTCAATTAATGTTCGGACACAGCCCAGGCAACCCGGTCGATCATTACTACCTGTTTGCTCTCCCCATGGCATTTTGTACAGCCGCAATTGTAGGTCTGATCATCGAAGCACTTGTTGTAAGGCACCTCTACAACCGTCCTCTTGAATCATTACTCGCTACCTGGGGAGTTGGGCTGTTTTTGATTCAGGTAATACGGATCATCTATGGAGACAATATAGGAGTAAACTCACCCACCTGGGCAAGAGGAGGGTTTGAAATTTCGCAAGACATTGTGCTGCCTTATGCGAGGCTGTACCTACTTGGATTATCCATTCTCTGTATATGCTTCATTTACTTTGTCATTCGGAAAACCCGTTTTGGAATGCTTATCCGGGCAACCATGCAAAACCGGGACATGGCCAATAGTCTGGGTGTTAAAACAAGAAAAATAGAC
>JAYPZT010000065.1:0-3861 GCA_038136415.1 Opitutales bacterium | reverse complement strand
ATCGGCCCCGTTTGGGGAAAAGTCATTCTCTTGGCACTGATTGTAGCTTTTATTCAATACCGTCCATCCGGATTATTCGCACCCAAAGGCCGTTTGGCTGATAAAAAGTGATGATTGAGGAAACAAAGCTCATTCAATCAAAGAAGATTTTTCTTTCTCTATGCATTCTAGGGTTTGTAATTGTTCCAGCCCTTTATCTAGGAGGCATCTTATCGATTGGAGATATTAATATGCTTGGGCGTTTTATGACCTTTGCAATTGTGGCACTTGGATTGGACTTATTGTGGGGATATGTCGGGATTCTCAGCCTCTGTCAGTTCACCTTTTTCTGCCTTGGGGCTTACGCGATGGGGATTCACTTAGCTCACCATGGGGGTCCGGAAGGTATCATTGATGCAGAAGGATGGAAAATACCTGCCTGTTTATTTGTGGTTTATCCCTATGAGGTAGGTGAATCATCTGGAGATGCTTTGGTACCAGGTTTCTGGAAACCCTTCTGGAACCTCCCTTTCACAATAATCCTTGGATTGGTAATACCCGCAGTTGCCTCGTTTATCTTAGGTTACTTTGTTTTCCGAAGTAGAGTCCGTGGTGTGTATTTTGCCATTCTTACCCAAGCAATTGCGGTGGCGGCATGGTTGGTTTTTTGTAGAAACGATGTCAAATTGTGTGGGACTAATGGTTTGACCAGGTTTGATATCATCGCTCCTCATGGATCGATCTTTACCCTCAACCCCGTTGACGCGACACAGGACTGGATCCAATCAAATAAAGACAATCTGGATCTGGATTTAAATAAAGATGGATCAGTCGACCAGCTCGACTATGCGATTGCAGATGTCGGATATTCACTTTCTGCACCAGAGGTACAGCTGTCATTGTATGTGATTACACTGCTCTGTTTATTCGGATCATATTTACTGTGCCGTTGGATCGTAAATTCCAGATTAGGGAGAGTATTAGTGGCGATAAGGGATGACGAACCAACCCTGAACTTTTTTGGTTACAAACCCTACACTTATAAGATTTTTGCTTTTTGTATAGCCGCGGTGTTGGCTGGTTTGGCCGGCTTACTCTATGTTCCTCAAATGAAGATTGTTACCCCATCTAACATGGAGGCGGTTAGATCGGTACTTGTTGTAGTTTGGGTAGCAGTGGGAGGAAGAGGCAGTCTAGGCGGTGCCATCCTCGGAGCACTTTCAGTAAATTTAATTTATAACATTCTTACCTCTGAGCATGATTATGGATTCTTTTCCTGGAGTCCGGATTACTGGCCTATCTTCCTGGGAATCATGTTTGTACTGGTGGTTCTCTATCTTCCCAATGGACTGATTGAATTAGTCGACAAACTGATCAAAAAGAAGACGAGTACCACCACACAATCGGAGAAGCCATCACTATGACTTCCGATCAGATTGAAATTCCCGGCCCACTAATGGCGTACAAAGACGCAAGGCCCAGCCAAGTACAACTGGATTTCTGGTCTTCTCGCTATGTCTTATTTGTCGAAAATTTATCCGTCTCCTTTGATGGATTCAAAGCGGTTGATATCCCATGCTACGGTGTAAAGCACGGAGAACTCCGAGTAATTATCGGCCCAAATGGTGCAGGAAAAAGTACCTTTTGTGATTTAGTAAGCGGAAAAACCAGACCATCCACGGGAAAGGTATTTTTTGATAGCCGTGAAATCTCATCTTTGGACGAATCGGAAATCGCACTTCTCGGTATTGGTCGAAAATTTCAGACCCCTACTGTTTTTGATAGCCTGACAACTTATGAAAATTTGCTCCTCGCCTTGCCCGGGAATCAGGAATGGAAAAGGAATCTTTTTGAAAAAGAGAGCAAAGAAGAGAGGGAACAAATTTTGGCAATTCTTGAAAAAGTGGGCCTCATTGAACAAAGGAATGAGCTCTCAAAATCTCTCAGTCATGGACAGCGCCAGTGGCTTGCCATTAGTGCCCTGATTATTTCGAAACCCAAACTGTTATTAGTGGATGAACCGGCAGCTGGATTAACAGACAAGGAAACCGAACAAACTGCGGATCTGCTTCTCGAATTAGCCGAGGAACATACCCTGGTGGTTATTGAACATGATATGGATTTCGTCAGGCGTTTAAACAGTACAGTAACCGTGCTTAATGAAGGAAAGGTATTGGCTGAAGGAAGTTTGGAAGAAATGGAGAAAAACGAAGAAGTTATGGAAGCATATTTGGGCCGATGAATTCTGAACAAAAAGATTTCCCATTTCTCGATATTAGCAGCCTGGAATTTTCCTACGGTGAGGTAAAAGTTCTCCATGGGTTGAATATTCAGATCCAAGAAAAATCGATTACCTGTGTGATGGGGCGTAATGGTGTGGGTAAAACCACTCTGATGAGAAATCTTGTCGGCTTGGAAAAACCATCTGCCGGATCTATTCACTACCTGGGAAAAGATATTACTCATGAGGAGGGATTTTCCCGTGCATCATCCGGTTTTGGATATGTACCTCAGGGGAGGCAAATCTTCCCTCTTTTAACAGTAGAGGAAAATTTATCGGTGGCACTTTCTGCAGCAGGTCTTGACCAGCAAAGCATTCCCAAATCCGTATATGATACTTTCCCGGTACTTTACGACATGCGCAATCGCCGTGGAGGAGATCTCTCTGGCGGGCAGCAACAACAATTGGCCATTGGTAGAGCCCTGACTACACGTCCTAAACTTCTTATTCTTGATGAACCCACAGAAGGTATTCAGCCAAACATTATTACCATGATTGGAGAGGTTATCCAAAGACTGGTTGAGGAGAATGGCATGACCATCCTTCTCGTCGAACAATATGTGGACTTCGTCAAAAAGTATGCAGACGAATTTTTGGTAATGAACCGCGGCCGCTTGGTGGCTCAAGGTTCAGTCGATCAATTGGACACCCAAGTTATTAATACGCACTTAAGTATCTGATTTACTATGCACCTGACCCCAAGAGAGAAAGACAAGTTAATGATCGTGGTTGCTGCGGATCTTGCCAGACGGAGGAAAGATCGTGGCGTTCTTCTAAACTACCCGGAATCAGTCGCCCTGATTACCTATGAAGTAATGGAGGGTGCTAGAGATGGTAGAAGTGTGGCAGATTTGATGAGCTTCGGATCCACCATTTTGAAAAAGAGCGAGGTGATGGAAGGAATTTCAGAAATGATTGATGAGGTACAAGTCGAAGCAACCTTCCCTGACGGCACGAAGCTCGTAACTGTTCACCATCCAATAAGATGAAGCCTGGAGAAATTATTACACCCAAGGATGCTCCAAATATCCTCGCCAACCAAAACCTTGAAACTTTGTTAATCAAGGTGAGTAATGTTGGGGACCGACCTATTCAGGTAGGTAGTCATATGCACTTTTTTGAGGTAAACCGTGCTCTCGAATTTGAGCGCGATAAAGCCCGCGGATTTCGATTAAATGTCCCTGCTGGAACAGCCGCCCGTTTTGAACCCGGCGATTCCAAAGAAGTGGAATTGGTCGCCTTGGCTGGTTCGCGAGAAGTCTATGGACTGAACAACCTAACCAACGGAGCTTTGTAATTATGAGCCTAGAGCTAAGCAGAAGACAATATGCGGAAATGTACGGCCCTACTACGGGAGATCAGGTAAGGCTTGGGGATACAGAACTTTTCATTGAGGTCGAAAAGGACCTGATTGCAGATAACGGAGGCTATGGAAATGAAATCAAATTTGGTGGTGGTAAAGTCATACGCGATGGAATGGGTCAGTCGCCCCTCGCACTCGATAAGGAATGCCTCGATTTAATCATCACCAATGCAACCATCATTGATCCGTTTCTTGGAGTTGTTAAAGCAGATGTAGGAGTAAAGGAAGGAAGAATTGC
>JAYPZT010000064.1:0-6770 GCA_038136415.1 Opitutales bacterium | reverse complement strand
GCTCAAAGCCTTGGAAAGATCCAAGGCAAACTCGAACAGTTGAAGACGGGTGGCAATTAATTTACTTTCCGTTTTTAAGGCTGCTTGTTCGTCTGTCCAAAGGTCGGGGCTTGAAAGAATACCGGCATTAAATTTTGCCGAGGATAAGTTAAAGAGTTTTACCGAATCCTTGTACATTTCTGTAGCCAAAGAAAATTCGTTTTGTCCCATAATGAAGGACTTGGTTGACACTTCAATTTCCTCGATGGCGAGATTGATCGATGCCAGCCATTCCTGTTTGTAGGCTTCACTTTCGGCGGTGGTATGGTTAAGTGCGGCTTTTTTTCGAGGGCTCCAAATCGGCAATCTTAAAACAGGTCCCAGTGATGCTTTCCATTGCTCAAATGGTTGAGATAGATCGTTGCCTAAAGAAATGCCTGAAGTTTGAAAGGAAAGTGAGGGGTAAAGATCATACCATTTACTTTTTTCGAGGTATAAACTTTCTTTAATCTTTGCCTCCTTAGCTAAAAGGTCGGGGCGTTCCCTTAGGGCAATCGTCGGGAATACCTCGGGCAATCGTGGGATCTCTATCTGCGTAATCGAAGGTATACTTGGGAGAGTATCTTGAAGAGGTGTTCCGATGAGGGATTGAATTCGAATTTTATTTACTTCGAATTTGCGAAGAAGTTTTGCCTGTTGCTGCAAGGATTCATTGAGGGCAAGATTTTCTCTTAGAAGGGTGGAATTTTCTTCCCTGCCCACATCTACCATGGGCTGGTAAACCTGTAATTTCTTTTCCTGAATCGCAATGAGCTTACCAAGAATTTCCAGTTGTTCCTTTTGAGCGGCTAGAGAAACCCAAAGTTGGGCAATGGCATGAGAGAATGATATTTGAGCCGCTTCCTTTAGGTATTCAGCTTCAAGAATATGCATACTGGCCGATTTTTGGACTGACTTCCATTTCCCCCAAAGGTCAATCTCCCAGTTAAACATGGCACCGCCTTTCCAATTAGGAAGTGATGATTCATTAAAATTAGATTCTCGGGTATTTTCGCGACCATGTTGCCATTTAATCTCTGAGTTTAAGCTGGGTAGGGAGTCCGCCTGGACCAAACCGAATTTAGTTCTAACTACCTCTAGCTTGGCCAATTGTAGTTTCCACTCGGGATTCTGCTCTAAGCCTTGTTGAACTAGGTTATCCAGTTCTGGTATTTGTAGAAAGGACTGGAATGATGGAACTTCGGAAAAATTGGAATCTCGGGGTAAAGAAAAGTTTCCATCAGGTGGAAGTTCATTGGTAATGTCGGGAAGAACTAATTTCTTTTGGACACATCCAGAAACAAAAGTAAGAAACAAAACTAATAATGCGTTTCGCATGATCAGTGCTGGAAAGAAATCAGTCGTTCAGAATTTCTAAGGCAGAAACTTCAAGTGCCAGGGATTCTGATGTTGATGATTCACTTACGGTTCCCCGAACTTTTACTCTTTTACCTGCCTCAATACCCGCGACACCGTTGAGTGTGCCAGAAAGTAGAGATCCATTCTCATCCAGGATTTGAACAGAAAGAGTAGAGGTAGCGACTTTCTTGCGGTCTTCACAACAAACATCCCAAGGGGTAGGGCATGAGTCGCCTGGGATTTCATCACAGGTCTTTAGGGCATCATCACCAAGTATGAAGACAGCTTTACCTCGAGTGAAGGGATTCTTTCTTCCCCCGATAAATCCCTCCACAGTAAGGATTTTTCCGGGGGTAGCCTTTTGCCTGGCTGCTTTTACTGAAATTGGTGGCTCCCATTTTTTAGGCGACATGATGCCAGATGGTAGCACTGCCTGAGGGGCATACTCATCAACAGTGTGCTCAGAACAACTGCTAAGAAAGCAAACCACAATAGATAAGAAAAGGATCAAGGATTTCATAGTTTGTTTTTAATGATTTAGTTGGATCTTAAAGTTTGGGTTAAGTGAGGTCGGAGGCATTTCCAGGAAGGAGGTATGACTCCACAAATAGCTAAGAGAACACCGGAGCCAATCCCGGTCAGGATTACGGAGTTGTTGAAGTCAAAAGTGAATACTCCGATCGCAAAAGGAAAAGAAAGGCCCTGGATGAATATGAGGCCAATCATAAGGGCAGTGATAGCGGCAAGAGCACCCGTTGACATTGCTTCCTCCACAATGCTTAAAAAGATGGCCTTTCTGGAGAAACCTATGGCCTGAAGAGTTCCAAATTCTCTCACTCTGGAGGAGAAGTTAGCATAAATGGTATTCAGCCCACCCATAAAAGCACCCACCGATATGAGGATAGCTGAGATCCATGCCATCCAACGGATGGGGGCATAAAAAGAGGAAAGTTTTTCATAGTACTCGGATTCCTTAAGAGCAATGATTTCAAGGTCCAGGCGGGTTTGGGCAAATACCTCAGCCTGATCATAGGCATCTTTATCTTTAGAAGAAAAAACGACACAGGATAAGGTTTCGCGTTGAGTAAGAGTCATTAAATCATAGAGCGGCATCCAAATCTCCGCCTCCATTACCGTTCCTTTGGCGTCGAAAATTCCGACAATCTTAAAGGATTCCCCATTGAATTCTAATTCTTCACCCAGAGGCAAGGTCTCTGCGGACACGCCAAGTTTTTGATGGGCAAGATTTCCAATGATAATTTCTCCCGATTGAGGGTACCTGCCCTGAAGAAGGCGAACCTGGTGATGCACCCAGAATGCTTGATGTTTGATTCCGCGGATTAGTGCCTGGGATTCATGACCTGTCCTTAGTTTGACGATTCCGTTGTAGTGAACTTCAGGGGAAATAGCAGGTTGTTTTATAATATGATTAATTCCCTTTAAGTTGCTACTTATGATTTCTTCCAAACCGGGAGAAACCTCACTCCTTTCAATGCTCTCCTCGCTGCCAGCACCCAGGAAAATAATGTTTTGCTCACTCCCCGAATTACTCAATGTTTCTTTCATGGATTCATTCATGGCCATGGCAGTCATAATCAGAAGTACCACAAATCCACTTCCACCGATCAATTGAATGGACTGTACGGGTCGCCTGAAAATGTTTCGCAGGGTGTATGTCAGTGGAATCATCTTAAGCCGCTCTTAGGTTTTGAGCAATGGACTGACGACTGGCATACCATGCTGGATAAAAGCCCGCCAGAAGACCAAGCAGGACCGAGAGCCCTACACCGCTCAGCCAAACAGTAACACTGGGGATAAACGCAAGTGCCAAACCTTCATTCCCAATGGTGATACTTTGCAAGTGAAGAAAGATGGATGCAGTCAGCACGCCGCAGAATCCACCCGTTAGGGATAAAAGAAGACCTTCAGCAATGATCAACCAGGCAATATTGATTCTGGTGTAACCCAAGGTTTTAAGAACACCGAGTTCGGTGATTTTTCCGCGGACTGTAATTAAAATGGTATTGGCAATTAAACCGACGACCGCAAAGACCGATGCAATCCCGATCCATCGGGAGAATTGAATCAGCTCAATTAATTCTTTGGCTGTGTTGGCAAAAAAGGCTTTTTCGGCAGAGGTATGAGTCGGATCAGCGGCTGATTTGAAAGTTTCGTCGATTTCTCTGGCAACTGGTTCCAGTAATGATGAGTCTTCAACTTTTACAGTAAATTGGGTTACCACACCTAAACCAAGTCTGGAGGCTTGCTGTAAAAAGGGGAGATGGACAAAAGCTACATTGTCATCCTGGCTTGATTCTTCTGACTGAATAATTGCAGAAACGGAAACAGTGACTCCAGCCGCATCAAAAGTGTCACCAATATTTAGATTTCTTCTTTGGGCAAGGTTCGATCCCACCAGTGCACCATCATCCCGGTTGAGCCATTGCGAAAGGGAGCCTTTTACAATTTTCATTTTTTGGGAAAGGGCTGTGATTTGCTCCTTCAAAACTCCGCGAAAAACAACAACATCTAAGCTGGTCCCACAGTTATTGACCACAATTTGCATTGGAATTACATCGGTAACTCCTTCGATTGCCTCAATGTCCTGCTTGTAGTATTCGGGTAATCTGCTCGTGGAAGGGCAAAAACGATTTTCGCGGTAAACCACCAATGTTGTGTCATTCGCATTGGTAACTGTGGCTTCGTTTAATGAATCCTGCATGGTTTCAATCGTGGTAAATAAAAACATGCCAGTTGCCACCCCGACCAAGGTTAAAAAGGAACGGGTGCGGTTCCTTGCAACATGCTTGGTCGCCAAAACAAGAAGATTTAGGAATGTCAGCATAACTCACCGTTGCTAGGAATGAGCGAACCTTTTTCCAGTTGAAGACATCTGGTGGCACGGGCTGCTGCTTTGGGGTCATGTGTCACCATCACAATTGTTTTTCCCTGCTTTGCGGCAAGGTCTTCCAGGATTTGAAGAATTTCATCTGCTGAATCGCGATCAAGATCACCGGTTGGTTCATCCGCAACGATCAACGATGGATCGGCTACAAGGGCCCTTGCGATCGCAACCCGTTGCTCTTGACCCCCGGATAATTCACGAGGGAAGTGTTCGAGCCTGTCTGATAAACCAACCTGATCGATGACCTTTTCGACACGGTCTCTTCTTTCTTTTTTACTCAAGTTTTGTAGCAAAAGAGGAAGTTCCACATTTTCGAAAGTCGTAAGAACAGGCATCAAGTGATACAGTTGAAAGATATAACCGACATTTTCACTCCTCCACTTGGTGAGTTTCTCCCGATTCATTTGATCAAGGGAGCAACCCGCAATTTCCAAGGTTCCCCGACTTGGCGAATCAATACCCGCCAACAGGTTAAGAAGGGTGGTCTTTCCACTGCCTGAGGGTCCCATCAATGAAATAAATTCGGAAGGTTGTACGGTAAAAGTGATATCCCGGAGAGGAACGATTTCCTGATTTCCTTTCTGGTAAATCTTGGTTAATCCAACCGCTTTGATAAAGGAGGTACTCATTGGTTTTTGATAATTTTCACACGATCCCCTTCTTTGATTTGAGGGGGAGGATTAAGAATGATCTTATCTCCTGCTCGCAATCCACTGCTGATCTCGATGTATGCTTCACGCACTTCAGTTCCGAATGAAACTTTTCTTTGCTCCGCGTGATTTCCATCCACGGATAACACCCATATAAGGTCATCGTTACCCAGATTCGATGATCGGACAAACTGAGGCACAAATATTTTCATCTGCTGTTTTTCTTTGGTATTGGAGGTACCAGTGTCGAAAAATTTTGCCCGGCATAACATTTCTGGCCGAAGTTTTGGATCGGGGTTCAATAAACTGACTTTCACCTGCAAGGTATTTCTTTGTAGATCAGCCTCACCCAGGATTCTTGTGACTTTGCCCTGAAATACTTTGGCAGGAAATATGGATGATGTAATTTCAACGGACTGTCCCAGGTTGATTTTACTTACTTCATTCAAGGGAACATCAATGCGTGCCTGTAGCTTGCCTTCCTCATAAAGAATGGCAGCAGTACCAGCGTCCATATCATCCATGTGCAGCATTAACCTGGCTCCTGGTTTCACCATCGAACGCAAAACAATCCCATCCACTGGTGACTTTACATCTGTACGGTTGAGGTCGAGTTCAGCGACTTGTTTTTTGATCTCAAGAACTTTTGAGTTCTCATGCTGAGCCAGTAATCTCTGCTTGAGTTTTGAAATCTGGGCGTGTTGTATTTTGACCTCTGAATTGGAGGATTGAAGACTGGACTGTTGCTTTTCTACCGCAAGTTTGGCTTGGTACAAAGTTTGTTCTGCCACGGCACCAGCAGGCAGTTTGGCCAAACGGCTTAAGGAGTCATTGCTTTCACGGAGTTGGATTTCTCCTTGGTTAACCTTGGCAATCGCAACTTCCAGAGATGCTTCAGCGAGTTCTATATCTGCTTTAATTTCAGATTCTTTGGCTTGGGATTGGGACAAAGAAGCCTTTGCCTCTGCATAAGCAAGTTGTGCGTCTTCATCTATCAGGGAGACAATGGTTTCCCCTTTTTTAACTTTTTGCCCTTCGAGTACATGCACATTCTGGACCACTCCACTATAGAGTGATGTCACTGCAATGGGAAATGGGTCGGGCTCAATCCAGCCGGTAGCCTGTAACAATAGATCGCCTTGCGTTCCTTCAGTTGTCTTGGCGTCGGAAGCTTCCTTTTGGGTATTCGGAAATACGATTGCTTGGGTTACTTCAACCTCCCACTCACGAAGAAACTCTTCGCGAAAAGTCCAGGCAAGTAGGATAGCAAAGAATGAAAAGAGAAATATCTTTACGACTCTCTTATTATGATTCCTTTTGGGTGAGTGCTCGGTTTTAGAAGCCTGTTGATTTGTATAATTGTCTGCTTTTGACATGGTCGTTATCTGATTGATTCATGTGGACGAACCCCCTCTCTAACAGGGGTGATTCGAATCATCGCTTAATCAGATAACAAGCTTGCTGAGAAGTAGATGTCGCCGAAGCGGAGAGTTGGCTTCTGTTTTTTGTCCTGGCTTAGTTGAAAATGTAAGCGGGGTAGCACTGGGTAGCTGCAAAAAGGGCTCGTAGACCGTAAAGTAAGGACTATTTGTCTGTAAACTTTCGGTCGTGGAGAATGTATCGAGTGAATCCAGGCAGGGATGATCTTGATCTGCCTGGTTGAGAGGTAGTTTAGATCCGCAACAAGAATGTGATGCTTCAATCTCGGGTTCACAACAGATACACTCAAAGAAAGGAACGAATAGAATGCAGACTGCGATGAAAAATGAACTAAACTTTTTCACTGGAAATTAATTTATGCACAAGAATCCTTTAAATCAACTTTGAAACCCATTTTC